>DATAWF010000257.1:0-15247 GCA_036267335.1 Acidobacteriaceae bacterium | reverse complement strand
GGATTCCTCAGCCAATTTCCGCGATGATTTCATCGCGGCCTCATTGAAGCACGGTATTCGCTAACGACATCGAAGTGGCTATCGGGCATTTCCGCGATGATTTCATCGCGGCCTCATTGAAGCGTTGCCAGCTCCTCAAGCTCTTCTTTCGTGATCGCCATTTCCGCGATGATTTCATCGCGGCCTCATTGAAGCTCCATCGATGGTGTTTTGCCTTGCTCGACAGGAACCGACCATTTCCGCGATGATTTCATCGCGGCCTCATTGAAGCTTTCTCATCCAATACACGCACAGAAGGAAATACCAATTTCCGCGATGATTTCATCGCGGCCTCATTGAAGCGAGTACACCATCGGCGGCTCGCCCGCCACCAACCCATTTCCGCGATGATTTCATCGCGGCCTCATTGAAGCCAGCGCCACTTGAAAGGCGCATTCAAGATGGTCTGCATTTCCGCGATGATTTCATCGCGGCCTCATTGGGTTCAACCTAGCCAATCCCCCGAAGAACTCCCGGATCGAACCCGCCATTCTGCCGCGATACACTGAGAAAGAATGAAACTGCTGCGGAATATCGGCTCTACCTTGGAAATGATCAAGTGGGAGCACTCGATCTTCGCCTTGCCGTTTGCGCTTACCGGAGCGATGCTCGCAGCCGGCCGCTGGCCCGCCTGGCACAAGGTTTTCTGGATTGTGGTCTGCATGGTCACCGCGCGTTCCGCGGCCATGGCTTTCAACCGTTGGGCCGATGCCCGCCTCGATGCCTTGAATCCGCGCACCGCGATGCGCGCGATTCCCGCCGGCAAGCTCAGCCGGGCGTTCGCGGGCGGCTTCACCCTAGCGATGTCTGTAGCGTTTGTGCTCGCTGCCGCTCAACTGAACCACCTGACACTCGCGCTCTCGCCGGTGGCCCTGGCCATCCTGCTGCTTTACTCCTATACCAAGCGTTTTACCCGCTGGTCCCACCTTGTGCTCGGACTTGCACTCGGCATCGCTCCCGCCGCCGCCTGGATCGCCGTGCGCGGATCGCTCGATCCCAGAATCGTCGTCTTGACCCTCGCCGTCGTCTTCTGGGTCGCAGGCTTCGATGTGCTCTATGCCTGCCAGGATCTCGAGCACGACCGCCAATTCGATCTCAAAAGCATTCCCCGCTACCTGGGCATTCAAGGAGCCTTTTGGACTGCTCGGGCCATGCATGCGGCCATGCTCGTTTTGCTGGCCTGGCTGGTGTTGCTCTTTTCCCTCAACACTCTTGCGTGGGCAGGAGTGGCGGCCGTGGCCGGCCTTCTGCTTTATGAACACCTCATCGTCTCGCCCCGAGACCTTCGCCGCCTCAATGCGGCATTCTTCACCATGAATGGGATCATCTCCATGGTCTTCTTCTGTTTCGTCGCCGCTTCGCTGCTCCTCCGCCACTAGAACGGGTCTCATAAACCCATTGCGCCTGGTGAGACACCGTGTGAGACCCGCCACCGAAGCGGAGCTCATGCGGCCCTCCCAAAGCCACTGAACTATTGATGAGACCGATTCTGGAGCATTTCTCCTATAGGTGTCCCCCGAAGCTGCGACATCCTACGCGGCTTTTCACCGAAGAAAAGCCGCGCTTCGCAGATCTTGCTGGTGCATAGCAATAGGACAGATGTTCTAAGCTCGTCGCGCTCCAAAAACAAATCCCGCCCCTTGGCTCCAAAAAACAAATCCCGCCCCTTGTCTGAAGGGGCGGGACGCTTGGGAATATCGTGAACCTTGCGTGAGGAGGCGCTTGCTCGAAGCATTTTCTCCGGATGGCGTGAAGTAGAGGGGGCAGGTCTCAACGCGGCCATTCCATCGAACCTGGGTCCCCTGCAAGCTAGCGTGCAGAGGTGGAAAGAATGGCCGCACAGAACAGCCATGAACCACGTCCACGTATCCAGTCCACGTGTCCAGGAGAAATGCTTTTAAGCGGCTCCTCTTTTGCGCTCCCGTTCGTTTTTGTCGCGAAAATCGTCGATCTTGTCGTTCACCTTTTCCTTGGTGTTTTCGATGGCGTCGCTCATTTTGCCGCGGGCCTCGTTCGCCTGGGTTCCCGCGTTTTCGCGATGCCGTTCCGTGGCTTCATGCGCCGCTTCCTTGGCGTTGCCCCAGGTCTGCTTGGCCGCGCCTTTGGCCTGGTCCGCCACTCCCTCATTGGCGAGACGCTGATTGTCGACCCCTTCGCCGACCGCTTGTTTCACGCGGCCTTTGATCTCGTCGGTTTTTCCGCTCACCTGTTCCTTGTTCATGACTCCTCCTGTTTCAGGGTAGGCTCATCTCTTTCATCCCCGGCGAAAACCCTGATTGGGGTGAAAGGCTTTCGTGTGTGTCCGGCGCCGTTGCCCGCGCCGGATCGCAGAGATTCCTCATGCGCGCCAGGCTCAAACAGCCCGGCGGCCGCTAACCAACTGGAGAATGAGCACCACAAGGGCGACCAGCAACAAGAGGTGGATGTACCAGGCCACCACGTGGAATCCAATAAATCCGACCGCCCAAAGGATCAGCAAAATTACAAAGAGTGTCCAGAGCATCTTTCTCTTTCCTCCCGATTCACGCTTGCTACGGTGTGATATGGTGCGCTTGTGCTACGGCGGGTTGCCGTGTGCGGCGAAATCCGCCGGGGCCGGGAGGACATGTGCAGATCGCAATCCAGGGCGAACTTGGTTCCTTCAGTCACGAGGCAGCCTTAAGTCTGGCGCCGGAAGCAACCATTCTGCCTTGCGCGTTTTCGGCTCAGGTCTTCGATCTCGTCGCGAGCGGGGAAGCCGCGGGCGTCATCCCGATTGAAAATTCGCTTGCTGGATCGGTCGTCGAGCACTTTGATCTTCTTTTTCGCAAGGATGTGCGGATTGAGGCCGAGTCGCTTCTCCGGATTCGGCACAACCTGATTGGATTGCCGGGCAGCAAGATCGAGAGCATTCGCCGCGTTTCCTCCCACCCTGTGGCTCTGGCGCAATGCCGCCGCTTCTTTCAAAGCCATCCTCATATGCAACCGGTGCCGGCCTACGATACGGCCGGCAGCGTGAAGGATCTGGCTGGGACGGGGGACCGCACCGCCGCCGCGATTGCCAGCTCGCATGCCGCCCGTTTCTACCAGGGCGAGATTCTTGCCGCCGGCATCGAGGACGATCCGGCCAATTACACGCGCTTTTTCCTGATCCGGCGGAGCGATCTGGTCCGGGCTCCGGAGAATGCCTGCAAGGTCAGCATCGCCTTCATGGTGGAAAATCGCCCCGGCAGCCTCGTCGAAGCCCTTCAGCTCTTCTCGGAAAGCCGGGCCAATCTCAGCAAGATCGAGTCCCGCCCCGTCCTCGGAAGACCGTGGGAGTACGTCTTCTATGCCGACTACCAGACAGCGCCGCCCGCCGGGGAGCACGGCACTCCTGATGGAATCCTTGATCATCTGCGGCAAAAGTGCTTGGCAGTAAAGGAATTAGGGCGTTACATGGCCGCAGCAAATCCATGGGAACCTGCCTGAGCGTTGCCTGCCTCGCTGCGAATTGGATCCCCACACCGGGCTAGGACGCGGCCGCCGGCAAAATGGGGGATTGCCCCTTCTGGCCGCCCTGCCGATACTCTCTGGGAAGTCCATTGCATAAAAAGTCGGGTCAGGACCGCTACCCGAATCGAAGGAAGAGGCTTCCAAGCGAGAGAGAGCGCTTTCTGCAACTTTGGGGAATGTATTGCATCTTATAGCCGATATCTTGATAGAAGGACACTCATGGCAAGCGACTTCCTAAGTGTAATCAATCCCACCGATCCCAGCCGGAGGGGCCAAGGCGAGTCCGATGGGCGTGTGCTGGCTGTGCTTCCTGTGCGCAGCACTGTGCTCTTTCCTCACGCCGTGCTTCCTCTGACCGTCGGCAGAGAGAGCTCGATGCAGCTCATCCAATCGCTGGGAGAAGAAAAAACCATTGTGGTCGTGGCGCAGCGCGATGAACGCCTCGACGATCCCCAACCGAGCGATCTTTATTCCGTCGGCACCATGGCGACCGTGCACAAAGTCGTCAAGATGCCCAACCAGAGCCTTTTTGTATTCACCGAAGGCACCGAGCGGGTGAGGCTGGGCGAATTCAACCAGCTTGAGCCGTTCATGACCGCCAGCGTCGAGCGGGTGCCGGAGATCTATGCCGGAAAAAGCGCCGAGCTCGAGGCGCTGCAGCGCAACGTGACTTCGCAGTTTCAGCAGATCGTTACCGCCTCCCCCAACCTCTCCGATGAGCTGCAAACCATCGCGCTCAATATCGAGGAGCCTGGCCGGCTGGTGGACTTCATTGCCTCTTCGCTTCCGTTCCTGTCGACGGTCGACAAGCAGGAGCTCTTGGAGACGCCCGACGTCATGACCCGTCTGGAGCGCATGAACAAGCACCTCGTGAAAGAAGCGGAGGTGCAGCAGCTTCGCAACAAGATTCAATCCGAAGTGCAGGACCAGGTCCAGCAATCGCAGCGCGACTATTATCTGCGGGAGCAGCTCAAGGCCATCCAGAAAGAGCTCGGCGAGATGGACGAGGGCCAGAAGGACATCGAAGACCTGCGTGAAAAAATTGAAAATGCCGGGATGCCCGAGGATGTCAAAAAAGAGGCTACCAAGGAGCTCAACCGGCTCTCGCGCATGTCTCCCATGGCCGCCGACTACTCGCTCACCCGCAATTACATCGAGTGGCTTGCGGTGCTGCCTTGGGCCAAGTCCACCGGCGGCGAGGTCGATATTCCCAAGGCCAAGGAGATCCTTGACGAGGATCACTATGACCTCAAGCGGGTGAAAGACCGCATTCTCGACTATCTGAGCGTGCGCCGGCTTAAGCCGGACATGAAAGGGCCGATCCTCTGCTTCGTCGGACCTCCGGGCGTCGGCAAAACCTCGCTCGGGCGCAGCATTGCTCGTGCTCTCGGCCGCAAATTCCAGCGCATCTCCCTCGGCGGCATGCACGACGAGGCGGAGCTGCGCGGACATCGCCGTACCTACATCGGCGCGCTGCCCGGCCAGGTGATCCAGGCGATGCGCCGCGCCGAGACCAACGACCCCGTCTTCATGCTGGACGAGATCGACAAGCTGGGCCGCGACTTCCGCGGCGATCCCGCCTCGGCGCTGCTCGAGATTTTGGACCCCGAACAGAACAACACCTTCCGGGACAACTATCTCGACGTGCCTTTCGATCTCTCCAAGGTGCTCTTCATCTGCACGGCGAATATTCTGGACCCCATCCCGGACCCGCTGCGCGATCGTATGGAGATCATCGATCTCTCCGGCTACACGGAAGACGAAAAGACGCACATCGCCTTCCGCTATCTGATCCCGCGCCAGATTAAGGAGAACGGGATCGGGTCCGACGAGAACGGCGACGCCCTGATCGAGTTTCCGGAAGAATCTGTCCGCTACATCGTGCGCCACTACACGCGGGAGGCCGGCGTCCGCAAGCTTGAGCAGTTGATCGGCACCGTCTGCCGCAAACAGGCGCGGCGTCTGGTCGAGGGCACCAAGGAGAAGCTGGTCGTCACCCGCGACGTGATTCACGAGTTCCTCGGCGGTATCAAGGTGCGCGTCGATACCGAGATCGCCGAGCGCACCAAGCGCGCCGGAGTGGCCGTCGGATTGGCTTGGACGCCGGTTGGAGGAGACATCCTCTTCATCGAAGCGAACCGGATGAAGGGCAAGGGCGGTTTCACGATGACCGGGCAGATCGGCGAGGTGATGCAGGAATCCATGCAGGCCGCGCTGACCTGGGTGCGCTCCAATGCGCCCGCCTTAGGCCTGACCGAGGACTTCACCAGGGAGCTGGATATTCATATCCACGTTCCTTCCGGCGGCATCCCCAAGGACGGTCCATCCGCCGGAGTCACCATGGCTACGGTGCTGGTCTCGCTCATGACTGACACTCCCGTTCGTCCGCTTACCGCGATGACCGGGGAAATCACCATCAGCGGCAATGTCCTGCCCGTGGGCGGTATCAAGGAGAAGTTCCTCGCCGCCAAACGCGCTGGGGTCCGCGACGTGATTTTGCCGGCCGACAACCGGCAGAGCGTGGAAGAGGATTTGACTCCCGATCAGATCGACGGCGTCAACATCCACTACGCCAGGCACATTGAAGACGTGCTGGCGATCGCCCTGCCCAACTCGCTCGCGCAGGCCAAAACGGACGAGGCGGAACGCGATTCGGTCATCGCTCACGCGAACGCCTGATCCCCCTTCCGCTGAGACCGGAAACGCTTCCCGTGACCGGTCTCAGTGGGAAACGAGCTTTCCGAAAGGCCGGGTATGCTCACCATCGGCCACTCCACGATTTCGATCGCAAGCTTTCTCCGCATCCTCAAAGACAACGGAGTCGCCACTCTGGCCGAAACCTAGCCCCCTTTTCTCTCCGCCTCCGTCTAAAATGAGAGCCGTTTGCGGGTTGGATATTCTTCTCTCATGCCTGTCGTGGTAAGTGCTCCCGAACTTTCGAACAATCTCCTCTGCGGCCGACGGCGGCTCGCGCGGAATCCGCACATCTGTACCCAGCGGCGAAGATTGCAGAGTGGATTTTTTATCAGGGAAAATCCTCCCGCACTCATTTCGACCGGGTATGCCTGCGCGAATTCTGCTCTAAGGAGACCTTGAACGCGTGAGGCGGTTTTTCTATTGCGCTTTGTTGCTGGCGTTTTCCGCTCCTCTCCATGCCCTGGACGGACAGACGCCTACCTACCATGCGAACGTGCGCCTGGTAAACGTATTTGCCAATGTGACAGATGCTCATGGCGCTCCTGTTCCCGGCCTCAGCCGCGAGAATTTCACGCTGTACGAGGACGGCCGGCTGCAGCAAATCTCCGTTTTCGAGCGCCAGTCCGGCCTTCCGTTGAATATCGTTCTGGCCATCGATACCAGCGGCAGCGTGCGCAAAGACAACAGCCTGGAGCTTGAGGCCGCCCGCCGCTTTGTGCACTCCTTTTTGCGCCCCGTCGATCGCCTTGACCTGATGGAGTTCTCCGATGACGTGCGCGAGGTGGTGAGTTTTACCAACAATCTCGGGCGCATCGATCGCGGCCTCAATGACCTCCGCGGGGGCGCCGCTACCGCCCTCTACAGCGCCGTCTATCTTGCCGCGCAGAACCTGTCGCCGTTCTCAGGACGCAAGGTTCTGGTCTTGATTTCCGACGGAGGAAACACCGTCAAAGGAACCAGCTACGACATGGCGCTGGAGCAGGCGGTGCGCGGAGAGGCCATCGTCTACAGCATCATCGATGTCCCCATCGAAGCCAGCGCCGGCCGCGATCTCGGCGGCGAGCATGCCATGATCACCTTGGCCGAGGAGACCGGCGGCAAGTATTTCTATGCCGACTCCGCGTCGCTCGATGAGATCTTCGCGAAGGTCTCCGAGGATCTCAGAACCCAATATCTGCTGAGCTACTACTCCAACAACACCTCCGGCGGCGCAGGCTTCCGCAGCATCTCGGTGCGTTTGCGCAATCTGCCGCCCGGCAGTAGCTATACTGTGCGCAACCGGACGGGCTACTATCCCTCGCCCGGCGAGTAGAGCGTTTTCACTTTTCCTAGGACCTGGAGAGAGCGGTTAGGAGTGGCCGTACTTCCCACCCCAGCAAGCTTCGCTTGCCGGCGGCCCCGGGGTTCTTCGATGGAACGGCCACGTACGAAGTAGCGTTTTTGTAAACACCCAAAGTGAAAACGCACTAGCCGAAACGCCCCCGGAAGCAGATAGAAATACCCGCCGGAGCACTTTTGGAATCCCCGAGCACATAGAATCCAAAGATAGGAAATCTGTCCTCTCGCGACCTTTCCGAAGGAGACACGCCTTTGCGCCGACGCACCTTCCTTGCCACCCTTCCGCTGGCGACAGCGGGCGCCATCGCGCTGAACAACGAGTCCATCCTGTCCGCGCAGCCGGATCATTTCGTTCCTCTTCTCGCCGATGCTGCTCCCCATGACCCGGACGCCTTGCCGAAATACCAGCCGGCGGGAGCGGAATCCTTTGTGCGGCCCGACGTGCATGCCGGCGATCGCATCGCGGGCGCGAGCTTTGCCAGCCGTTCGGCGGCCATGGGTTGCTCCGGCGCCGCGGGCACTGCCCATCCCATCGCCACCCAGACCGCAATCGAAATTCTGAAAAAGGGTGGCTCGGCTGTCGATGCCGCGGTCGCGGCCAACGCCTGCCTAGGATTCCTGGAGCCCACCAGTTCCGGGTTGGGCGGCGATTGCTATGCCATGGTTTGGGATCCCAAGCTGGGCAAGGTCGTTGGGCTGGCAGGGTCGGGGCGCTCGCCCCGCGCACTCACTTTGGAGACCGTGCGCGCGCGGGCAAAAAATGGCGCCATACCGGCGGTGGGCGCGATTGCGGTCTCCGTTCCCGGCGCGCTCGATGCCTGGTGGACGCTGCATCAGCGCTACGGCAAGCTGCGCTGGGCGGAGCTCTTCGAACCCGCGATTCACTATGCGGAAACCGGAATACCTGAGCCCCAGATCATCGGCTTCTATATCCGGCGGAACATGGCGAGCTTTATGCAGCCCGGTTCTGGAGTGGAAGAGACCGCCAATGCCGCCCACACCTACATGCCCGGTGGCAAAGCGCCGGGCGAGGGAGATGTATTCCGCAACCCCGATCTTGCGCGTACCTACCGCATGATCGCGCAGGGCGGCCGCGATGTTTTCTACAATGGCCCGATCGCGCAGACGATTGCTTCCTACTTCAAACGCATCGGCGGATGGATCTCCGTCGAGGACCTGCGCAATCAGCATGCGGACTGGAACGATCCTCTCGTGACCACTTATCGCGGCGTCGAAGTCTACGGCATGGCCGAGAATACTCAGGGATTGGCAACCCTGCAGATGCTGAATATCCTCGAGAATTTCGATCTGCGCGAGATGGGCTTTCAGTCCGCGCAATCCCTGCACATGCAGATTGAGGCCAAACGCCTGGCCTATGAAGATCGCGCCCGGTATTATGCCGATCCGCATTTCGCGAAGGTGCCGGTGGAGTGGCTCAACTCGAAGGAATATGCCCGGCAAAGGGCGGCGCTCATCAAGCCTGACAGGATTCTGACGCCGGTATACCCCGGCCAGGCTCCCAGCCACGGCGATACCACCTACTTCAGCATGGCGGATTCCGCCGGCATGATGGTGTCGATGATCCAATCGAACTTTCGCGGCATGGGTTCCGGGCTCGTTGCCGATGGGCTCGGATTCATGTTCCAGGATCGCGGTCAGCTCTTCTCCCTTCAGGATGGGCATCCGAATATCTACGCCCCGGGCAAGCGGCCCTTTCAGACGATCATTCCTGGGTTTGCCACTCGCAGCAGCCAGCCATGGCTCGCATTTGGAGTTATGGGTGGGGACATGCAGCCGCAAGGTCAGCAGCAGATCATTGTGAACCGCCTCGATTATGGACTCGATGTCCAGGCCGCCGGCGATAGTCCACGGTGGCACCACGAGGGCTCATCGCAAAGCATGGGGGAAGATCCGCAGGGACTCGGCCGGCTCGGACTTTTGCGGCTGGAGACGGGCGTGCCGCTGGAGACACGCAAGGCCCTCGCGGCAATGGGCTGGCCCATCGGGGACTCCGACGGCGGATTTGGGCGCTACGAATGCATTGAGCATCGCATGAGCGGCAGCACCCGCTTCTGGGCCGCCGCAAGTGAAATGCGGGCCGATGGCTGTGCGTTGGCCTATTAGAGCCTGTGAACACGATTAGGGCGACAGCGTAGCGGGCAGCTACTTGTAGATCATCTTGACGTTAATGTCTGTCACCGGGCAGCCAACATTGATCTCTGAGCGTTGGAAAGATGGCGCTGTGAAAAAGACCGTCGGGTTGTTGGCGAAACCAAATCCTTCGGTGGGAATGTTGAGCATATTCCGGTCGAGCTTGTGATTTTCGTTTTCGTCATGCAGCACCGCCACCGCATACTTTCCCGGCGGCAAGGGGACTGAAATCGTAGCCGTTGGCCCGGTGACAGGAACTGCGTCCTTCGCGTATGCCTTGTCCTCTTGTTCCGGCCATCCTTCGGCAGACGAGAAGATGACCGCCGCGGCAAATCCCTTGGTATTGCGCAATCCACGGATATGGACGTCAAGGGTGCAGGTTTCCGCTTGGACTGGTGCGGCGCCCGGGAGAAGAAAGAGAAGTGCAAGCGGGAGAAAAACAGATCTCATGAGTCGGCCTTTCTCTTAGACGCAGAATCGCTCAGCCGCGTATTGCCATCCCAGGTGCCTTGCTGACTGTCGGTGCCTTGCTGATTGTCGCTGGGTTGCCGACTGTCGATTTCCTGCAAAAAGCCGCGCACGGCCTCGAACACGGCCTCAGGTCGCTCGCGGTGGGGCAGATGGCCGGTTCCGGGCAACAGAACCCGCTGCAAATCGGGCAGGCTGGCTTCGAGCACCGCACTCTGCGCCGGGCTGCAGTACTGATCGAGCTCTCCCTCGATCGTGAGCACCGGGCAGCGCACATGGGAGAGATAGGCCCCGGCCGGGAACTCCCGCGCCAGGTGACCGCGCGCGGCCTCTACCCATGAAGCGAAAACCGCCGCCGCATCGCGGTGGTAACGGCTGAGCCGCTCCACGAGCTCCGCGCGCGCCTGCGGCTGATCCAATTCGTTCACTGCTTCAAGGGTCTTCTTTTCGCTCAGCACGATGGGCGATTCGGCAATGATCGCTCTTACCGGCTTGCCCGCCGCGGCATAGAGAAAGGCGATGGCCGTTCCCTCGCTGTGCCCGTAGAGCACCGGCTCCGCGATGCGGAACTCTTCCATCAACCGGGGAAGCACCACATCGACCTGCCGCTCATAGTAGGCCGGCGCCCGCGGCTCGAGAGGACCGTCGGAGTCGCCGTGTCCGGCGCGCGAGTAAGCAACCACATTCATGCCCGAGCTCCGCGCCAGGGGAATGGGAAAGTCTTTCCAGTAAGAAGCCGAGCCCAGAGCCTCGTGGATCAGGACGATCGTTCCTCGCGCGCCAGCGAGTCGCCAATGCCGCACTTCCAGGGACTGCCGGCCCAGTGCCAGCCAACCGGATTCAACCGCGATCTCTTCCTTCATAGGGGATCGAGCCAAAGAATGGTTTGCTTCGAGCTCTCCCAGGCCTCGAAGCATTCCGCGAACCGCTCTTCCACCTGCGCGCGCCGCACCTTCATCGTCGGCGTCAGAAGGCCGTTCTCTGTATTCCACGGCTGGGGGGCGATCGCGAGAAAGCGCAGTTGCTCGTACGACTCGAGCTTATGGTTCACGCGCCGCATCTCGGCCATAAGAGCCTTTTCGAGCGCGGAGCGTGCAGCCATCGTTGCGCACAGGGCGCGTTTGTCCGGAGCCAGGACCGCCGCGGCGAACGGCGCTGCCATTCCCGATCCCAGCACGCAAACCGATTCGAAGAGTCCGCTGGCGGCAAGCTCATTTTCGATCGGCGCGGGAATCACGTATTTCCCCTTGCTGGTCTTGAACTCTTCTTTCAGCCGCCCCACCAGCCGCAACCGGCCTTCGGCGTCGATTTCGCCGCGGTCGCCGGTGCGGAAATAACCGTCCTCGGTGAAGGAGGCCTGCGTCAACTCCGGCCTGCGATAGTAGCCGGCAAGATTCATCGGTCCTGCGATCTGCACCTCGCCTTCGGGCGAGATGCGCGTATCGGCATAGACGCTCGCGTTGCCGACATAGCCCGGGCGGTCTTTTCCCGGCAGGGGCACGTGCGTGATGCCGGTTTCCGTCATCCCATAGCCTTCCACGAGGTTCAATCCCAGCCGGCTGTACCACTGCAAAATCTCGACCGGCAGAGGCGCGGAGCCGGAAGCGGCAATCCGCGTCTGGTCGAGCGCGAGACCCTTGAGCACCTTCTTGCGAACGATTGTGCCCACGATCGGCAGCCGCAGCAGCCGGTCCAGCTTGCCTGCCGGCATCTTCTCGAAGACTCCCAGCTGGAAACGCAGCAGCAGGCGGGGCACGGTAAAGAAGATCGTGGGCCGCGCCCGGCCGAGATCGGCGAGAAAGGTTTGCGGGCTCTCCGCAAAAAAGATGTGGATCGGCAGATAGAGGCAGTTCATCTCGACGATCGCGCGCTCGGCGATATGTGCCAGAGGAAGATACGAAAGAATGCGGTCGAGCGATCCGTCTCCCGCCAAAAGCGGCATCATCGATTTGGCCATCAGCGCGAGCGATTGGAAGGTCTGCATCACGCCCTTCGGCTCGCCCGTAGTGCCGGAGGTATAGATGATGGTCGCAACCTCGAGTGCATCGCGTGTGGCGCTACCGGCCAGAGGAGCCTGCCCCGCGGCGATCTCCTCCCACGAGAGTGTTCCCGGTGTCGGGCGGGCGGCGGGAAAGGCGATCCGATACATCCGCTCGAGCGGCGAGCCTGTGATTGGGATCTCGCGGTCGAGCGGCCCCAGAAAACATGCCGCCGGCCGGCTGTGCTCGAGAATCGCGGCCAGCGAGCTGTCGCTGAGGCTGGGGAAGATCGGCACGCTGGTGTAGCCCGCCATCCAGATGGCGAAATCCGCCATGATCCACCAGGCGCAGTTCTTCGAGAGGATCGCGATGCGCGTGCCCGGCGGCCAGCCTTGCGCCCGTCCCTGGTCTTGGAGATGCGCCGCCATTCGCCGCGCCTCGCCCACCGCCTGGGCCCAGGTCCATTCCCGCAACCCCGCCGGACATGGCTGCGTCAAGAGAAGGCGCGACGCATTCTCCCGCTCGTTCCAGTAAATCCGCTCGAGGGGCAGCTCCTCGCTCTCCAACGCCGGGAGAGATGTCGCGCGCGCCGCGCCTTTTGCCAGGCCGCTATTCTGCATCGAATCTCTCCGGA
Source organism: Acidobacteriaceae bacterium (assembly GCA_036267335.1). Taxonomy (GTDB): domain Bacteria; phylum Acidobacteriota; class Terriglobia; order Terriglobales; family Acidobacteriaceae; genus PALSA-350. The sequence goes on along the minus strand of DATAWF010000257.1, from coordinate 2,467 downwards.
AAGCGCGGGGCCATCGGCAAGGCCATCGATGGATTGCCGCTTCGGATTGGGAGATCAACCCGCGAGCGAGGGGAGAGGCGAGACTGGGAGCGGTAGTTGAGGAAGTGGGGCATCGTCAGCAGCAAGGCTATCGCAAATCTGCCGGTCACGGCACGGCACGTTCGTGCTGCAAGGCTCTGGGCTTTGCGGCCCTTGGGTGCTGCGAGCAAGTTCTCCTTACTGCGCGGGGGGTGGAGCATGCGAGCCGGCAGGCCATCCTTGCGCGATGCATTTCGCGTGCAAGGGTGGAAGACTGCAACAGCCAGTTCTCAGTTGTCGGGAATCAGCTTCCCGCAAAAGCGGGAGGCTAAACGCTAGCAGCTAAAATAAGCCTATGGCCGCCGATTCCTCCGTCGCGATTGCCGTTTCCGCAGACCCGCTCAGAAACCCGATGCAGGCGTGGCGGCACGCTCGACCGGCCTACTCCATCCGGCGGGTCGCCGTGCTGGGCGCCGGGACCATGGGCGCCCGCATCGCCGCCCATATCGCCAATGCCGGTTTTCCTGTGCTGCTCCTGGATCTGCCCTCCGATCTGCCCTCCGATCTGCCCTCTGATCTCCCCTCGGAAAAGGACCGCAATCGTCTCGCCGCTCAGGCCATCGACGGGCTGAAGAAGGCCAAGCCGGCGGCCTTCACGTCTCCCGCATTCGCCGCGCGCATCACTCCCGGCAACTTCGAAGACGATCTTGCGAAACTCGCGGAGTGCGACTGGGTGATCGAGGCTGTCGCCGAATCGATGGAGATCAAGCGCGCGCTGCTGGCCAAGGCCGTCCCCCATCTTCGAGATGCCGCGCTTCTCACCACCAACACCAGCGGACTCCCCGTCGCGGAGATCGCCCGCGACCTTCCTGCCGGTCTCCGGCGGCGTTGGCTTGGCGCGCATTTCTTCAACCCGCCGCGCTACATGCAGCTTTTGGAGATCATTCCCACTCCGGAAACCGATCCCGAGGCTGTTGCTTCTGTGGCCAGATTCGCGGAGCTGCACCTCGGCAAGGTCATCGTCCCGGCAAAGGACAGGCCGAACTTTATCGCCAACCGCATTGGCGCCTTCGCCATGCTGAACACCATGCGTGCGATGCGGCAGCAGGGCCTCACCATCGAAGAAGTGGATGCCCTCACCGGCGCGCCTCTAGGCTGGCCGAAGACGGGAACCTTCCGTCTCTCCGACCTCGTCGGCATCGATGTGCTGGCCAGCGTCGTGCGCAACTTCGCCGCCAACGTGCCCGAAGAGGTTCCCGACCAGGCCGCCCTCGAAATCCTCGAGAAGATGGTGGAGCGCAAGTGGCTCGGCGACAAAACCGGCCAGGGCTTCTACAAAAAGCAAGCTGGAAAAGATGGAGGCGAGGAGCGTCTGGTCCTCGATCTCCAGACTCTCGAATACCGTTCCGCGGAAAAGCCGAAGCTGCCCGAGCTCGAGATGACCAAGAGCGTCGAGCCCTTGCCGGAGCGAATCCGTGCGCTCCTGGCGGCCGGCCCGCAAGCAGGGAAGGCGGCGGCCTTTTACTGGACGATTCTCCCTGAGCTTTGGGCCTACGCAGGCGCTCGTTTGGGCGAGGTCAGCGACAGCGTGGCCGATATCGATCGCGCGATGCGGGCCGGCTTTAATTGGACTCTCGGGCCTTTTGAGATGTGGGATGCGGCGGGAGTCGCTGCAACCGCGGAAAAGATGCGCGTGCGCGGTCAAACGCTTCTGCCGGCTCTCGATCGTCTTCTGGCCGCGGGCGCAGCTTCCTGGTATCGCAATCAGGGCGCCGAATATTTCGATCCCCGTTTCGATTCCCAGACAGGCAATTATCTGCCGGTCGAGCCGGAGTCCGGCCCGGTGACCCTTGCCGCTGCCAAGCGCTCCCATGGCGTCGTCCAAAGCAATCCTGGCGCCTCGCTCATTGACATCGGCGAGGGGATCGCGTGCATCGAGTTCCACTCGAAGATGAATACCCTGGGCCAGGACATCGTCGCCTTCCTGCGGCAGATTCTTTCCCCCGGAAGCGATGCGGTGCGCGGCTTCGCCGGCTTCGTGATCACCAGCGATGCGGCTAACTTTTCCGCCGGCGCAAACATCCTCCAACTCCTTCTGGCTGCGCAGGAAGAAGAATGGCAGGAGATCGAGGTCTACATTCGCGCCTTTCAGGAGATGACCCAGGCGATCAAATTCTGCCCCCGTCCCGTCGTCGCCGCGCCCTTCGGTCTCTGCCTTGGCGGAGGAACCGAAGTTGGAATGCACGCCCGCCTGCGCCAGCCTCACATCGAGCTCTACATGGGCCTGGTCGAGACTGGCATCGGACTCGTCCCCGGAGGGGGCGGCTGCAAAGAGATGGCCCTCCGCGCCATCGACGACGCGCATGTGGTCCGCGACGACTCCCGCGGCGATGGAGTCGAGATCTACGCCTCGCTGCGAAACGCCTTCGAGACGATCGCCATGGCCAAG
>DATAWF010000256.1:0-32752 GCA_036267335.1 Acidobacteriaceae bacterium | reverse complement strand
TCCTCGAACGCACTGACGACTCAGGACACTAGAAGCGATCTCACAGATGCCTCAAGAGGATAAGCATGCAGCCGAGTTGAAGCATACCGAGGAAGTTGGTTTCGTGGTATTCCCAGCGGGTAACAAGTCGTCGAAAGTTGTGCAACCAGGCAAAGAGTCGTTCGATCTTCCAGCGGCGGCGATAGCGGCGTAGTTCCCGGCCATCCTGGGTTTTGCGCCATCGGTTTAGCCGATGCGGAGCTATGAGTTTGATTCCTTGTTCTTTGAGCCGGATATCCAGAGCATCGGCATCGTAAGCGCGGTCGCCGATCATTCGTTCTGGCTTGGCAGCGGTGAACCGCTGTTCAACAGTAGCTTCGACGAGCCGGGTTTCATGCGGCGAAGCGCTCCCAATCCGGGCGGCGATAGGAAGACCATGGCGGTCTGCAATTGCCATGATCTTGGTCCCTTTCCCGCGGCGTGTTGGACCAACTGCAGAGCCCCCTTTTTCGCCCCCGCGAAGGTGGCATCGATAAAGCTTTCACTCAGATCCAGTTGCCCACGGGCCAGCAAATCTTCGCACAGAGCCCACAGAACGCCTTCCAGCACTCCTGCCCGCTGCCACTGCTGGAAGCGACGATGAGAGGTTTGGTAAGAGCCATAGCGCGAGGGCAAGTCTTTCCAAGGGGCACCTGTACGCAGAATCCACAGCACGCCATTGAGTACCTGGCGAGGGTCGCTCCATCGGCCGCCCCGTCCATCCGCCCGTCTCTTCTGTTGCCACTCCAGCAGCGGTCGTACATACTCCCATTGCACATCGCTTAAATCCGCCATGCAATGGTTTTGCCCCAATTCTCCTTACCCCGCAACCCTTTATTCTCTAGCTTCGTTGACGAGATAGCTTCTAGTCGTATCGCTCAAAAACGATCTGCTTCTTTTCCCAGCCGTGGCCCATGAGACGATCCCGGTTCGCCGACACCATGTCGTTCAGCCCGCAGATGTACGCGTAGACGCGGTGATCGAGACCGGAGGAAGCACCGTTGAGCTTCCAGTCATTCGTCCCCTGCTCGGCAATTTTGCCGACCAACTCTTGTACATACCCGCGGGTTCCCTGCCAGCCGTCCTGGGGACGACTTAGCGTTGCCAGGTAGTGAAAGTTGGGCCGTTCCGCGGCGATCTTCTCGAAATAGTCCTGGTAATAGAGATCCGTCTCATAGCGGGTTCCATAGACCAGCCAGAAGTTCCTGCCGCCGCTCCGATCTTCCCCGCTCTCGGGAAAGAGATGCTGCACGAAGCCTCGCATGGGAGCAACTCCTGTTCCGGTGGCGATGAAAATTCCGTCGACCATCGGATTGCGCAAGGTAAACAGGCCGTGCGGCCCATGGAACTGGACGGTTTCGCCGATTTTCAGATCACAGAGCAGATTCGAGAAAAACCCTCCCTCGACACGGTTGAGGCAAAGGTCGAAGCGGTTTTCCTGAGGAGCGGAGGCGATGGAATAAGCCCGCGTGTGTTGTTTTCCCGTGGCGTCCTGCGCGACGGCGGAGATGAACTGTCCGGCGCCAAAGTCGAAGCGTTCGAGGGTATCGACAACAAACTCAAGATGAAAGCATTGCGCGCGCTCCGAGAGTGGAAGGCGGCGCACAAGGCGAGCCGTGTGCAGTTCTCGTGCCAAGGCGGAAATCCCCCCTGCGATAGATTCAATCAGCGAATCAGGCTTTGCACTTAACTTACAGGGTAAGCGCCTGGCTACTCAACTGTCACCGATTTGGCCAGGTTTCTCGGCTGGTCGACGTCGCAACCGCGACGCACGGCGATGTGATATGCCAGGAGCTGCAAAGGAACGATCTCGATCAATGGCAGCAGCAGCTCGGCAGCCGCCGGCACAAAGATGACGTGATCGACCAGCTGTTGGATCTGCTTGTCGCCCTCGGTGGCCACGGCGATCACCTTGCCGGAACGCGCCGTCACTTCCTGGATGTTCGAGAGGGTCTTTTCATAGCGGAGGACAGAGCCGGCATCGCTTTCGTCTTTTGTCGCCAGAACTACGACCGGCATCACCTCGTCGATGAGCGCGTTCGGGCCGTGCTTCATCTCGCCCGCGGGATAGCCCTCGGCATGGATGTAGGAAATTTCCTTGAGCTTGAGAGCGCCCTCGAGAGCGACGGGAAAATGGATGCCGCGGCCAAGATAGAGAAAATCCTGAGCATTCGAATAGAGCTTGGCTAAGCGCTCGCACTCGCCGTCGCGGGTGCGCAAGACTTCCTCGATCTTGCCTGGAACGCGGCTAAGCGCATCGACCATGACCCTGCTGGCATCCCGATCGATGGTTCCCCGCGCTTGCGCTAAATGGAGAGCAAAGAGAAAGAGAGCGGTGAGCTGCGCGGTAAAAGCTTTGGTCGAGGCTACCCCGATCTCCGGACCGGCATGGGTGTAGATGGTTCCATGAGCTTCGCGCGCGATCATGGCGCCGACCACGTTGCAGATGGCGACCGTCTTCGAGCCTTTGGCGATCATCTCCCGCTGCGCGGCGAGGGTATCGGCGGTCTCCCCGGATTGAGTAATCAGCATGCCCAGGGCGCGCGGATCGGGAATGGGATCGCGATAACGATATTCGCTGGCATAGTCGACTTCGACCGGAAGCCTGGCCAGGCGCTCGATCATGTACTTGCCGGCAAGGGCGGCATGCCAACTAGTGCCGCAGGCGGCAATGTTGATGCGATCGGCGGCGCGAAACTCGGGCGCGCCGATCTCCATCTCGTTGAGAAAAACCTCTCCGGTATCGAGCGAGATGCGGCCCAGGGTCGTTTCCCGCACGGCTCGGGGCTGCTCAAAGATCTCCTTGAGCATGAAATGCTTGTAGCCGCCTTTTTCCGCCTGAATCGGATCCCAGTGGATGGTTTGGAGCTTACGCTGGACCGGCTCGCCGGCGAGGTCGGTCAGCTCGACGCCTTCAGGCGTGAGAACCGCAACGTCGCCATCCGCCAAAAAATAAAGCTGCCGCGTGTGGTGCAGAATGCCGGGTACATCGGAGGCCACGAAGTATTCCCCGGTTCCGACGCCAACGACCACGGGCGGTCCGTAGCGGGCGGCAACAATCTTGTTGGGCTCATCGGCAGAGATCACGCTCATGGCATAGGCGCCGGTCAGGCGGCGCGCCGCCGCGCGCACGGCATCCTCGAGCGGCATTGCGCGGCCCGCATCTTTGGCCACGCGCAGCTCCTGTTCGATAAGGTGAGCGATGATTTCGGTATCTGTTTCTGTGACGAATCGGTGGCCCTGCTCCTTGAGCTCCTGCTTGAGCACAAGATAGTTCTCAACGATGCCGTTGTGAACGACAACGATTCTCCCGGTACAGTCGCGATGAGGGTGAGCGTTCTCTTCTGTCGGCCGGCCGTGAGTCGCCCAGCGTGTGTGTCCGATTCCGAACGAGCCGTGGATAGGATTCTGGCGAACCACCTCTTCCAGGTTGTGCAGCTTGCCCGCGGCGCGGCGCAGCTCCAGCCCATGACCAGCGCCGTTGCCGCCGACGGCGATTCCGGCCGAATCGTAGCCGCGATACTCCAAGCGGCGCAGACCGCCGAGAATGACAGGCACGACTTCCTTGGGACCAATGTAACCGACGATTCCGCACATAAGATCCTTATTGTACGGGGTGGACCAAGCTTTCGCTGTTCCCCCAAAAGTTGCTTTCGTGGTTACACTTGGATTGCAGCAGAGGTGCGCGAGCGGGCGCATCGCTCTCTCGCGGGCGGGAGCGAGCTCTCCGCTTATTCTCCCAGCCGATAGGAGAATTCTTCGATCACGGGATTGGTAAGCACGTCGCGGGCGATGCGCTCGATTTCGGCGCGGGCAGCCGACTGGTCCAGGCTGCCGTCCAGCTCGATTTCGAAGTATTTCCCTTGGCGGACCGCTTCGACGCCCTTGTACTGCATCTTTTTCAAAGCACCATGAATCGTCTGGCCCTGCGGGTCCAGGACCGTCCGTTTCGGCATAACATAGACATAAGCCTTCATCGTCGCCGATTATAAACGCTGGAGCAATTGGAAAACCGGTGAATGCGGAAAATGCGGACAGCCTCGGCTGTTTCTACTTCACCGGGCCGCCACAGCCGGCCGCCGCACGACGGTGCTGAAGGAAGGCAGTGCAAGTACCAATTTTCCCGCTGAAAAACCGGCAGAGGTTTTGCTCCAAGGTCTGCGTATTTCTCTCGCCCTGGTTACGACTGCCACACGCTATGCATGGTTCCCGCTAAGAAAGGTCTGAACGATAAAAACTTATGCCGAACTACCTGGAACTGCCCCTTGGGGACAACGCTCCTGAGGTCATCAATACGGTTATCGAGATTCCTGGGGGAGCGATCAACAAATACGAGTACGACAAGACCTTGCACGTCTTTCGGCTCGATCGCAATCTCTACTCGCCAGTGCATTATCCGGGCGACTACGGGTTCATTCCCTCGACCCTAAGCGAGGACGGGGACCCTCTGGACGTGCTGGTGCTGGTCGATGACCCCAGCTTTCCGGGCTGCGTGATGCAGGTACGGCCGATCGGACTGTTGGAGATGTTGGACCAGGGCGTGCCGGACGAGAAGGTTCTGGCGGTCGGCCGCAAAAACCCGCGCTACTCCGACGTATGGAACTATTCCGAAATCTATCCCCACATTTTGAAAGAGCTGACCCACTTCTTCGCGATTTACAAAGATCTCGAAGGCAAGCGAGTGGAAGTAAAGGGCTGGCATGATGCAGCCTATGCAAGGCAAAAGGTGATGGAAACCGCGCAGCGCTTCAAGAACAAACCCGCTGCACCGAAGGCCTGATCACCCTCTTAGGGCGAGCAGTGTTGGGAGAAAAACGGGGCGAGACGAGGCGGAGTCCGAAGGTTTTGGCGGGTCCAAATCCGAGAACGACAACAAAGTATGGCCCCCTTTTCTCTCCAACGCTCCGGGGCCAATTTCCCGGTTTCCTCGTCTCTCGCCGTTCGAAGACACACGGTATTCGTCACTCCTCGTTCCTCGAACTCGAAACAATTGCCTTCCGGCTCTGTCGTCGTAATCGTGGTGAACAGCTTCTAGTGTGGTGAGTCTGAAGTTCATTGAACAATTTGGCGAATTGGAGTGGAGCCCTCAGGGGCTGAAAGCCCATCTGTTTGGCGATCTTTACGGCGCGACTGAAGCGGATACCGCAAGGGAGAAAGAATCCGCTGGGGTCGCGGTGACCGCAAAGTCGTGCCCTGATACAAAGCCAAAGAACATTCCTCGAACGAACTTCTGACTCAGGACACTAGGAAGTAGTTTATTTGGCCTCTTCTCGGGCGACGCCAAAGGAGGGCTGTTGCAGCCAATACAGCAGCGGCCCGACGGCAATCACCAGGGCGCCGAAGAGAAGCGCGGGCATGTGGGCCATGCGCTCACCGCGCGCGGCAACCGTTGCATAGACAATCAGGCCGACCGGCCCCGCTCCAATCACGCAGGCAGAGAGCAGGCCCTTTCCCGCGGAAAAGGGTCTTGCGAGGTTGGGCTCTTTGCGCCGGAGCACTGCGAGCGCCACAAACTCCAGGACCAGGCTGGAGCCATAGAGAATTAGATCCATCGAGATCAGCCGCTCGAAGTTGAAGCGGAGGGCCAGCGCCCATCCGGCGCCGCATAGCAGAATGGCCGCCCACGGAGCACCGTAGCGATTCGTGCGTCCGACCCATTGCGGCAACATTCCATCCTCGGCGAGAGCCAGGGGCAAACGCGTGTAGGAAAGCACCAGGGCATTGAACATCGCGAAGCCGTTGATCATTCCTCCGGCGACGACGGCGTAGGCGAGAATGGGACCGCCCAGCAGCCGCGCCGCGTCGGTCCATGATCCGGTGGTGAACTGGGCGACGGAGATGCCCGCAGCCCATACGGCGCAAAGCGGAAGCACATAAGAAAGAATCACCAGGAGGGCGCTGCCAAACATTGCGAGGGGATAGTTGCGTTGCGGCCGCTCCACCTCCTGCGCGACAGTGGAGGCATTGTCCCAGCCCATGTAGTTCCACATCGCGACCAGGATTGCGGTCGTCAGCCCAGAACCGGCGGGCGCGGCGGGATGCGCGACGTGCCCAGCCCAGCCATGCCCAAGGCCGGCCGCCGTCAACCAGACGAAAGGGGCCAGCAGAACCAGGGACAAGACCATGGAGCCGTCGCCCACCTCCGGAGCTCCGCGCAGGTTCCACAGGCAGCAGGCAGCCACGACGGCGACGGACCAGAGCGCTGCGCGATCCGCCGCAATCCATGCAGGGGCCAGCTTTCCCAGATAGAGAACGAAAATGGCCGGATAAATGGCCATATCGAAGATGCTCGCCGCGAGCGAGAGCCATGCCTCCTGATAGCCCCAGAAGGGACCGAGAGCACGGCGTACCCAAACGTAGAAGCCGCCTTCTTGTGGGAGAGCACTGGCGAGCTCACCGATCATCAGGACGGTGGGCAATGTCCAGACGAGCGGAAGAACCAGAAGAATGACCAGTGCGCGCTTGTAACCCGCGCCGCCGAGAATGTCTTCAATGCCGTACGGGCCACCGGAAACCATGAAGAAAGTCGTCGCGATCAGCGGCACCAGCCGCAGCTTGCGGAGCTGCTTGGGAAGGGGCAATCTCGGTCGTTCTCCCTTGGCCTGCCAGGCCGGGCCGGCGGGTGGCCGGCAAGCGAGGTGTAGGAAGCATCATACCCTGTTCAACCAAGGCGGGAGGGCGCTTAAGAGTCAAGAGATGAGGTCAAGAGATGGGGTCAAGTGCAGGGCCAAGCCGGGAGGCGAAGCGAAAGGCAAGACACGCAACGTACGCGGCTTTGCCTTTCGTCCGCGGTTTCTCCTTCGTCTACTCGGCGCAACGAGGCCTAAGCTGCCTCGCTTTTGGAGCTCCCTTTTCCCGTTGCCTGAAAGAAGGGCGATTCCACCACGACGAGTCCTTTGTCTTTGATCCAAGGACCGACTCCATCCGCTCCCTGCTCGCCGGTACCGGTCGATTCGTTGAAGTATTCATCCACGAGTCCCTTGGTAGGCGGCAGCACGCCAATTGAGAACGGATCCGCGGGAAGCGAATCGAGCGCGGCTGAGAAAGCGCGCATGTGTGTAATCTCGCGCGTCATCAGAAACTGCAGCGCGTCTTTGGTGCCGCGATCGTCGGTCAGGTGCAGAAGACGCTCATAGGTAATTTTGGCTCGCGCCTCGGCAGCAATGTTGTTCCGCAGATCGACCGCGATATCTCCCGAGATCTTAAGATAGTCGGCGGTCCATGCCTTGCCGACGGAGTTGAACAGGTTGAGACCGCCTCCTCCGGTCAAGGCGACGATCGGATCTTCTTCCACGTGATCCATGGCCTTCATCGGTTTAAGGTGCATACGAATGAGCGCGCCCACGATCTCCAGGTGGCTGATCTCCTCCGTACCGATGTCCATGAGCAGGTCTTTGCGCTGGGGATCTTCGCATGCCCAGCCTTGCACGGTATATTGCATCGCTGCCGCCAACTCGCCATTTGCGCCGCCGAACTGCTCCAGGAGGTAATTCCCAAAGCGGACATCGGGCTCGTCGACGTTGACGGAGTACATGAGTTTTTTGATGTGGTGATACATAGAACCTCGCAAATGATGGTTAGGGTGGGGACGAGCGTCACGGTCCGTCTCTTGCTGGGCCAGGAAGAATTGATATTGGACGTACGGATCTGAACCTTGGGTATCTTGCGGAACCTGCCCGAGGTGCGGCTTCGCTCAGTAAGATGCGTTCTTCAACGTGGGAAGAGGCTTTGGCGAGCACATCTGCGCCGCAACGTCCTACAGGCGCGGTGACAATTCGGGGAGATCTACTTCGCGGAGAGAGATTTAGAGCCTTGCAGAAATGCTTGTTCGCAGCCATTGCCCGCATCCTAGTGTTAACGGGGGGAGCATGAAGCGGCGCGCTTTTCTAAAAGCATCCACATGCACAGCGGCGGCTCTGTTGGCGGCGGCAGCCCGGGAGCCTGGAAAGGCGCAAAACAACGCGACCAGCGGATCTCCCGAGACCGCCGCCGGCTCGAGCACCGCCGCGCAGCGAATCCCCCGGGTAAAAGACGCGGGAACCATGCGTGGAGAGATGCTGTACCGCCAGCTCGGATCAACAGGCGCGGAGGTTTCGGTGATAGGGATGGGCGGCTCCCATCTGGGAAAAGCCACACTCAACGACGATATGGCTGTCCGGCTGATTCACGAGGGCCTCGACCGCGGCATCACCTTTCTCGACAACGCCTGGGATTACAACGAAGGCCGCAGCGAAATGCGTGTAGGCATGGCGTTGTCGCAGGGAGGATACCGGCAAAAGGCTTTCGTGATGACGAAGATCGATGGACGCACCAAGGACGTGGCGGCGGCGCAAATCGATACTTCGCTGAAACGGTTGAAGACCGATCACATCGATCTGCTGCAACATCATGAGGTTCTGCGCTACGACGACCCGGACAGGATTTTCTCCGAGGGGGGCAGCATGGAAGCCGTTCTCGCCGCCAGGCAAGCCGGCAAGGTGCGGTTTATCGGCTTCACCGGACACAAAGATCCGCATATCCATCTGTACATGCTCGAGGTAGCCCGCCAGCATGGCTTCCACTTCGATACGGTCCAGATGCCCATCAATGTCATGGACGCGCATTACCGCAGCTTTGCCCAGCTCGTGGCGCCGCAAGCTCTGGAGCAAAAGATCGGCGTACTCGGGATGAAGTGCTTCGGCAGCGGAGTGATTTTGAAGAGCGGAGTCGTGGAGCCAATCGACTGCCTGCACTATTCGCTCAATGTGCCGGTCTCAGTACAGATCACCGGAATCGATTCGCAGATGACGCTCGATCAAGCTTTTCAGGCTGTCAAGACATTCCGGCCGATGGATGAGGCGGCGGTCGCAACGCTGATCTCCAAATCGGAATCCGCGGCTTTCGACGGAAAGTATGAGCTGTTCAAGACCACTTCTCACTTCGACACGACCGCGCGGCATCCGGATTGGCTGGGCACGGACACGCCCGCAGTGCAGAAGCTGGCTCCGGAGCTGCCCGGATGAATTGCCTGTCGCAGCCACGAAACACCTAAGAAGAGAAAGGGAGGTACATGACCGCGGTGAGCCCATTCAAGCAGCAAGTTGCAGACGAACCTACCCTCAAGGATCAGGCCTTCCAGCGAGACCAGGCCTTTCGGCAAGAAATCGCCGCGCTTGGCCCCTGGTTCCACAACCTGCGACTTCGTGGTGTTGAAACCGCTCCGGAACATTTTCTCGGCGATTATCCGGGGGTGAAATTCGCACGCTTTCGCGAGGCAATCCCCGCCGACCTTACCGGATGGACGGTACTAGACATTGGTTGCAATGCCGGTTTCTATTCGCTCGAGATGAAGCGCCGCGGCGCAGCCCAGGTGATCGGTATCGACTCCGACCCGCGTTATTTGCAGCAGGCGCGCTTCGCCGCGCAGGTCGAGGGGGTCGAGATCGACTTCCGCCGCATGACAGTTTGGGACGTCGCCAGCCTGGGCATGAAGTTCGATCTCGTCCTCTTCATGGGCGTGCTGTATCACTTACGTCATCCGCTGTTGGCCCTGGACCTGATCCACGAACATGTAGCGAAGGACCTGATGCTCTTTCAGAGCATGCAGCGGGGAAGCCAGGAGATCGCGCAGATCGAGCAGGACTATGCCTTCAACGCCGAAGCTCCATTCGATCGCCCCGGATACCCTAAGTTGTATTTCGTGGAGCACCGGTATTCCCACGATGAGACGAATTGGTGGATACCAAACCGCGCGTGCGTCGAAGCAATGTTGCGATCCTCGGGATTCTCCATTGAGCAGCGCCCAGAGGAGGAGGTGTACCTGTGCCGATGGCATCCGGCCCGGCCTTCGCCGGACGGCCCGCATTGCGTCTACCCCCATCGGAGCCTATGAAAACGGCAGGCACTGTCGAAACGGACGCGCGGGCGCAATTGCACGAGGCGGAAGAGCTGCTCTCCAGACGCGCCCTCGGGGAAGCGCTTGTTGGTTTCAATCGTGCAGAGGCAGCGGGAGCCGACCGCGACAGGTGCTCCGGCGGACGCTGGACGACATACATGCTGCTGGGGAAATTTGAGCGAGCCTGGCAGGAAAGCGATACGATCCGCCTGCGCGGCGCTCCCGACCCAAACCGCTTTTGGACCGGGGAGGAGATCTCGGACCGGCGTGTGATCGTGCGCTGCCTGCATGGGTTCGGCGACTCGGTCCAATTCCTTCGCTATGCGGGCCATCTCAACGCGCTGGCGTCCCGCGTCGTCTGGGAAGTTGCTCCGGCGATGCTGGAAATCACCCGATGTTTCCGTGGCGTCTCCGAAGCGCTGCCGTGGGCCTGCGACTGCGAGGCGAGCCGGGATTGGGATATCCAAATCGAAGTCATGGAGCTGCCATACCTTTTTCGCACAACGCAAGCAGAGCTTCCAATCGCCGCGCAGTATCTTCGGTTGCCGGAGGCGGCCATGCACGCGGCTGCGGCCGAGATAGGTCCGCGAAGGGCGCCTCGCGCCGGAGTTGTCTGGGCAGCGGGAAGTTGGAATCCTCACCGGTCGATTCCCGTGGGAGAGCTCGCGTCTCTTTTTCAACATTCGGGTTGGGAGTTCTGGAATCTGCAAGGGGGAGAGTACCGCACACTTCGCCACGAACGATCGCTTGCGGCGCTGCGCGATGCCAAAGCCTGCAATCATGGAATTCTGCCGCTCGCCGCAGTCATCTCGCAGCTCGATCTGGTGATCACAGTGGATACGCTTGCGGCTCATCTCGCGGGTGCGATGGACGTTCCGGCTTGGCTAATGCTGCAATACGCGGGCGATTGGCGGTGGATGGCGGATCGCAGCGACAGCCCCTGGTATCCCTCACTGCGGATTTTTCGGCAGAAATCGGCCGGCGACTGGAGAGGAGTCGTGGAGGCGGTCAAGAACGCGCTCGAAGAACAGCGATCGCAAACCGAGGGACGCGCGGCATGAGCCTACGGCGGAGAGGATTATCCCGGCCGTGGGACGGGTTCGATGTCTATCTTTTCGACATTGATGGAACCCTGCTGCACTGCGCCGACGCCGTGCACTACTTCGCCTTTTGCGACGCGCTGCAAGCGATCGCCGGCAGGCCTTTGACGCTCGAGGGGGTCACTGCGCACGGCAATACCGACGTAGGAATTCTGCGGGATGCGCTTGCTCTGGCCGGCGTAGAAGATGCCGCCTGGCGGCCAAACCTACCGGCCATTCAGGAGCAGATGTGCTGCTTTGTTCGCGGGCGCGAACAGGAAATATGCGCCGAAGCGATGCCCTTCGCCGCAGAATCTCTCGAAAGGCTGCGCTCCCGCGGCGCCTTGCTGGGCGTGGCCACAGGCAATCTTCGCGGCATCGGCGAGCTGAAGCTGCGCCGATGCGGGTTGTGGAAATATTTCTCCTTCGCCGGCTGGAGCGACCGATGGGAGCACCGGGCCGATGTCTTTGCCGCTGCGGCAGCCGAAGCCAGAGCCGTTGCGGGCACGAGTGCTTCCATCTGCGTCGTGGGAGACACGCCTGCGGACATTGCCGCCGCACGATACCATAACCTCGCCATCATCGCGGTCGCAACAGGCGTCTATTCCATCGCAGAACTCAACGCGGGGGAGCCGGACTTGTGCGTGAAATCGCTCAAGGAGCTGGTGGACGGGCCGGCAGAGGCAACCGGCCTTGCGGAGACCCGCCCCAGCGTCTGCCGGTAACAGCGGGCAACCACCTCTTCAAATTGCGCAGCGCGATGCATCGAAGTGTGCTCGGAGAGAATCCGCTCGCGCGCCCTGCCGCCAAGGCGAATGCGCTCAACATCGGAAAAATTCTGGAGAATGTCAGCGACTTCGTCTCCATCACGCGGTAGAAGAATCTCTTCTCCGGAAGTCAGGAGCTCTTCAAGACCGCGCCATGCGTCGGAAAGGATCGCGGCGCCGGAGGCCGAGGCCTCGAAAAGACGCACCGAGGGCGAAAAACCCGCGGTACACATGTCGGCACGGGTGAGATTCAGCGTGAAGCGCGACGAGGAATAGAACTCCGGATGATCGCCGGGCGCCACATGGCGAATGCGTTCGATGTTGGGCCGCCAGTTGATGTCTGTGGGATATTGTGGTCCGGCGACCAAAAAACGGCCCGAGGGCAGCCGGCCGGCGGCGGCATCCAAAAAGCCCATCAGCTTTGGCTGGCGATCAACGGCGTAGGTTCCAAGATAACTAAGATCGCAGGCATAGCGGCTCGAGGGTGCGACCGGCCGGTAAAGCTCCGGATCCACCGAACAGTAGAAGGGCTCCGCACAGGGCGATCCGAAGGAATCCTCAAGCTCACGCAAAATGGGGCCGCCGGTAAAGCTGAGGTACGCCGAATAGTGAGGAATCAGAGCGGCATCCAGATATTCGGTCCGGCCGCAGGCTCGGAGACCGGACATCGTGACCGGAGTATCGATGTCATAGAAGAGTAAGGGGCCGGCGCCCGCGTCAAGCAAAGCACGGGTGGCAGCAATGGCATCGGGGAAATAGGAGCCGATGACGATGGCGTCCGCATCGGATGCGAGCTCGAGCATCGGCGCAGCATCGGTCCGCCAGTCATCGTAGAAATGCACCCGGCAAAAATCAGGCTGGGGCAGATCGCGAGTGTTGCGATACCACTCGACGTCCTTTTCGACGAAGTCGATCCGGTGTCCCCTGCGCGCGAGAGCCTTCACCAACGAGCGATAGGTGGTGGCGTGTCCGTTGCCCCAAGAGGACGTAAGGGTGAGGCCGTAAAAAATGATTTTCAAGCGCTCTCCTCGACAAGTGCCGTTGGCGCGAGCCTGGAGACCGCCGCGGGAACATATTTTGCCCGAAGGCACGCAAGGAAGGCCTGTTCGGCCAGCTCTGCACGGCGGGAATAAGTATGTTCGGCAAGGGCGCGGGCATAAAAGGCATCGCCGATGCGGCGACGGGCTGCGGCGCCATGGTTTTCGAGTGCGTCGACAACATCCTGAGCAGAACGGACGATCAGAATCTCGCTCCCGGAAGAGAAAAACTCGTCGAGTCCGGGCCAGTCATCGCAAAGCATGCAGACGGCCGCGCCCGCAGCTTCAAAGACTCGCGTGGGCGGGGAAAAGCCGGTACTGGCCATGGACGAGCGGTTCAGATTCATCACCATGCCGGCCGAACAATTCATGCGGTTGTGATCCTCAGTACCGACATGCCCGATGCGGCGAACGTTCGGGGGAATAGCCTTATCGCTCCAGCCCTCTCCCCCTAGAGCAAACCGCTTGCCGGGAGCCATCTCGGCCGCGCGCAGGAAGAGCTCCTCCACTCTGCGCTCACGGTCGGGAAGGCGATTGCCGAGAAAGAGGAGATCGCACGAAAATTCCGGATCGGGCGGAACGGGATGGTGGGTCTCCGGATCCAGCCCGTTGTAAATGCTGTGGTAGGCACGCGCGCCGAGGCGAAGATATGCATCGCGAATTGCCGGTCCGCCTCCATAGGTGAAGATCGCGTCGTAGCGGGGAATGGCGACGTGGAGGGGGTCGTGCTCGTCAGCCAGCAATCGCTCGATGGTAGCGGGAGCATCCACATCCCAAAAGATCACGGCGGACCGGGTCTGCAACTCCGGAAGGCGGGATTCAAGCAGCGCATCGTCCGCTCCGAGGCCGCTGTGCTTGATGACCACGTCGGCCCGGGCGGATTGCGCGAGCATTCGATCGACATCCACGCAGGGCTTGTAGACGAGCGAAGAGACATAGGAGTAGTCGCCGTTGTCACGATGCTCCTGACGGCCGTAGGCGTCAGGCTCGGCGAAGGTGATGCTGTGTCCTCTGCGCGCCAGGTATTTATAGATGCCGCGGTAGTAAGTCGCCGCGCCATTCCAATACGACGAGAGAATGCTGGAACCAAAAACGAAAACATTCACGGGATCAGATCCTCGCAAATGCCCGTCAGATCTTCCGCTCGGTGGCGGCAGGTGTGGCGGGCAAGCACTGTTTCGAGGCCGCGCAAGGCTTGCTCCCGCGCGGCGCGTTCATCCCGGAGCAGCTTTCGCATTGCCTGCTCCATCTGGTTGCCATTGTTTACGAAGAGAAAGTCGCCTTCCCGAAAAAGCTCCTCTGTATCGCTCCAGGGAGCGGAGATGAGTGGAATGCCGCAGGCCAGCGCCTCAAAAACGCGAATGGTCGGAATGCCGGGCATCGCAGCCGAGTACTGCCGCCGCGGGATGTGCACGGTAAGCCGCGCGGCGGCATATACGGCGCCCGCGTCGAGATTGGGAAGATAGCCGCCGTAGCGGACGCCGGCCTGGTCGAGAGCAGCAATACCCTCCTCCGGATAGCGAACACCATAGACGACGAATCTGCGCTCGGACTGGGCGGCTGCGGGCTGCAATAAAAACTCCTGTATTTCGCGCGAGCGTTCCCCATCGCCCCAATTGCCAATCCACACGACATCGGCATTCTTTTGAATACCGGGCCGGGGGCGAAAGACGCTGGTGTCCGCAGCCTCATGCAGCGTCCATGCCTGGCGAATGCCAAAGCGGTCGCGGTAGATCTGGCGCAAAGCGTTCCCGAAACACAAAACGCCGTCAAATTGCTCGATGCCGAAAAGACGAATCTGTTCCGGCGAAGAGGACGCTCTGTGGTGCGTGTCATGAAAGAGCAGACGGTAACCAAGCTTGGGGCGGATTTGGCAAAGCAATTGCGCTAATTGTGGAGAATTCCACTCGTGAAGGATCACGATCTCGCAATCGCGCAACGCCTGTCGCCAAAAAGAAGGATCGAGAGCGTTCGCGGCAGTGTACCTGCAAATAGGAAGCTCCGGATAGATCTGGGCGAAATCGCGGAGCGCTCTCTCACCGTGCTCCTCTTCGCGCAGGTGCTGGATGGACCACTCGGTGCACGGTTCGAAGATAGAGACCTCGTGCCCCAATGCGATCATGGCGCGCATCAGTCCGCGCAGGAAGTGCGCGTTTCCATTGTTCCAGTCGGATCGCAACGAGTGGGCCAGATATGCGATGCGCAGCCTATGTGGCATAGATTGCCTGCTCACGGAGGGCGGGCAGCCCGCGGAAGAGGGCCTGTTCAAAAAGCCGCCGGTATCCGCACACCATGCGCTCCGCCGGAAAGCGGCGCGCGCGGCATGCCGAGCGTAGCTGCGCGGCAGCGAGATCGCGAGGCTGGCCGCAAAGTTTTTGCAGCAGCTCGGCGAGCGAAGCGGCATCCTGAAAATAGAGCGCGCCGGATCTCCACACCTCGCGCAGAGATGGGATATCCGAAGCCAGCACAGCACATCCGGAAAGCCCCGCCTCCAGAGGCGCCAGACCGAACGGCTCGTAGACGGAGGTGCAGATATAAACAGCGCTTTGACGGAAGAGGTCGAGCAGGGCGGCAGGGGAAAGAACGCCGAGAGAAATCGCGTCTCCCAGCGAAGCCGCCGTCGACGACCGACCGAGGCCCGCTTCGCCGGCCACAAGGATGGGAAGCGGCGCATGGATTTCCGCCAATAACGAAATGTTTTTTGCTTCGTCCCAAAGCCGGCCCGCGGTTACAGCCTGGAGGCGCCGCGGCAGAGCGGTTCCAGTGGCGGGAAGCGACCGTCCATTGGCAAGGACAACCGGCGGCCGCGGCAAAGCGAAGTTGCGGCTGAGAGCATCTGCCATCCACCGTGTTGGAGTAACAACCCAGTCGGCAGCCGCGAGGCCGCGCGCCACCATTTTCGTATAACGCCGTAGCCAGGAGGAGTCTTCGAGAATGCCGCCGCGGCAGCACTCCGCCCAACTGTAAACGTCGCTGTGTGCGGTCACGATCTTGGGGATCCCGACCGGCAGCGCGCCGAAGCAGAACTGGCTGCTATGCAGAAGATCCACACGGAATTCGTGAATCAATTGCAACAACGACGGAGCGGGCCCGGAATAGGCGCAGTCGTTCTCCTCCATCCATTCCAGGGGGGCGTCGAGCGGCTCGTAGTGAAAGCTCGCTCCCCATTCCCGCTTCCTCTCGCTCGCCCAGCGTCTCTGCGCGACATCGGGAGATCTGCCCAGGCTCCCAAGGCAGACCCCAGCGCCTCCCGCCAGGAGTCCCTGCGCAAGCTCGCAGGTGAAGTTCCACACCCCGCCCACCGTGTCGGTGGTCATCAGGATGCGCATTCGAGTTCCTCAAGCGGAAGCGGATGCTGCTCCTGGATATCGCTGTAACCGCGATCCGCGAAAAGACGGAGATAAAAGGCGTGGGCGCGCTCCCATGCCTCGTCGTCCGGCGCCGCTCCGAAGGTTTGCACATACTCGGGACTGCCTGGGAATGGAAACATGGGCACCGGCTCGCTCACCCAGATGCCGCTGGCGCGAAGCCTCTGTTGCCAGGCGGCGACCGCCGCGGGATCGTCGTGAGTGGTCTTGATGAGGTTGGCCTGCACCCAGGGAATGAATTTGCGCGCATAGATCAGCAGATCGGCGATGCGACCGGTCCCGAGACGACAGTTCTTGTTGAGCTGTTCGCGGCCCTCGTCCGTAATCGACTCGACGCCACATTCAAAGGAGACACAGCGTGCTTTGCCCAGCAGCTCGAGGGTTTCCTCCGTCCATAGGTCGATGCGCGTCTGGAAGCCGATCGAGATAGGCCGCGCGGCGAGCTCCTCCAACAGGACGCGGACGGTTTTGCCGACACCGAAGATCTCGTCGATGAAATAGATGTAGTCCACTCCACGCGCAATGAGGCTGTCGATTTCTTCGAGCACGGCGGATAGAGTGCGCTCGCGGAATTGGTTGCGAAAGAGGGTCTTATTGCAGAACGTGCAGGCATAGGGGCAGCCGCGCGCGAACTCGACCTCCGCGCCGAGCTTGAGATGATCTGCGCCGTGGCCGGGGAAAATGTGGTGAAGATGCGAGTGGCGCTCCAGCGGGTAATCCGAATAGTCGATGGCGGGAATCTCTTTCATCGAGGTTGTCCCTAGCTCTGCACTGAAGTGAAGGCGGCCATCGGGTTGGCGCCAGCAGCATCCAGGAATGCTATCCCAGGCGGCGCCGGCAAGCTGCGACAAGGTCTGGTCAGGCTCGCCGCGCATCGCCACATCGGCTCCCGTCTTGGCGAGCGCCGCGTGCGGCGTTGCTGACGCATGCGGGCCGATCAGCACCTTGGTCGATGACCGGCCAAGGGCGGCGATCCAATCGCGCGGCACCCGCAGTTCCGGCTGAGGGCAGCGCCAAAAAAGATACGACGGGGCGGTAGGAATCACGAGGAAATCTTCGCCGAAGGCATCCAGCCGGCGGCGCGTTTCCTGCGGCTGAAGATCTTCCATGAATGCGTCGATCAGAAGGACATCGTGCCGATCGCGCCGAAGCATTTCCCGCGCGGCAAGCAGCTCTATCGGCAGGTGCGGATCGCGGCAGCCAAAGTAGGTGGAACCATCAAAGGTCCAATTCGGATTGACCAGCGCATACTTCACGCTACCTCCATCTGCAGGGAAGAAGCAGGCGTCAATGTGCGGGAGCCGGCGCTTGCGATCAATTCCCTGTTATGCAGCCAAAAGCCATGAATCGCTTCCAGGGTGTCGGTTACGGAGCGGCGAGGCCGCCAACCAATGGAACGCTGCAGCTTTGCGGTATCGGAAATATAAAGAGGCTGGTCTCCGGGCCTTACTTCGAAGAAATCGCAGCGCGGCGCCACCCCCGTTTTGTTTTGAATTTCGCGCAGCATCTCCATCACGGAGACGGCCCGCTCGATTCCGCCGCCGAGATTGAAGATTTCGCCCCGGCTGCGCTCCTCGGCTCCGCGTGCGGCCATCATTGCGTCGACAAGATCGTGCACATGCAGCACGTCACGTACCTGATAGCCGTCGCCGTAGATGGAGATCGGCCGGCCGAGCAGCGTCGAGTACAAAAAGTGCGCTACCCAACCCTGGTCTTCATTTCCGAATTGCCGCGGACCGGCAATGCAGGACATGCGAAAGACGACGGTAGGCAGGCCGAAGATGCGGGCGTAGTCATGAACGTATTGATCGGCAGCGCCCTTCGAGCAGCCGTAGGGCGAGTGAAAATCGAGCGGCTCGCGCTCGTCGACCCCGCGGAAATCCCGCTGGACGGCGCGGTAGCGTCCGTCGTGGACCTCAACGGCAACACGGCTCAGTGAGCCATAAACCTTATTGGTCGAGGTGAAGAGAAGAAAGGGACGGCAGCCGGAGCGGCGCGCCGCTTCCAGAACGTGGAATGTACCTTTGGTATTGACTTCAAAGTCACGCAGCGGATCCTCAAGCGAGGTTGTCACCGCGACCTGGGCTGCCAGGTGGTATATCTCCGACACGCCGGAGACGGCCTGCTCGACGGCTCGCGCATCGCGCACGTCGCCTCGAATCACTTCCAGCCGGCTGCTGCCGGAAAGCGACCGCAGCCAAGCAAGATTGTGTACGACGCCCTCGCGCGAAAAGTTGTCGAAGAGCCGGACGCGCACGTGAGGATCGGCAAGGAGCCGCTCGGCAAGATTCGAGCCTATAAATCCGGCGCCGCCGGTAATGAGAGCGATACGAGCCGTCTTTTGTCTCATCAGTTGTTCCTTCAAGCTGTCAATCCATATGCCGTGAGTTCCTTCAGCATGGTCTCTGCGTGGTCTTCTGCCTTCTGCTCCTTGAGCCACTCGGCCAACTCCCGAAATCCCTGCTGATGACTTACCTGCGGCTTGTAACCGAGCAGAGCGCCGGCTTTCGCTAAATCGGCATAACAGTGGCGAATGTCGCCGGCGCGATAGCGACCGGTAAGGACGGGTTCAATGTGGATGCCGAGCACCAACGCGAGCGTCTCCGCCACTTCTCGTATCGACAACGGCATGCCTCCGCCGACATTGATCACTTCGTTGTTGGACTCCGGGCGCTCCATGGCCAGCAGATTCGCGCGGACAATGTCATGCACGCTGACAAAGTCGCGCAGTTGGCGGCCATCTTCGAAGACAAGAGGAGCCTGGCGATTGAGCAAGCGCGAGGCGAAGATTGCGGCGACGCCGGTGTAAGGATTGGAAAGCGCCTGTCGCGGGCCGTAGATATTGAAGAAGCGGAGCGCAGTTACCGGCAAGCCGTACGTGCGCCCATAAATAAGGCACATCTCTTCCTGATCGCGCTTCGAGAGCGCATAGAAAGAGCTGATCTCGGAGGGCTTGGCTTCATCCGTAGGCCGCGGATCGAGAAGAGACCCGCAAGTGCCGCACCGCAGCTCCCAGTCTCCAGCTTTTAGCTGCGAGATCGAGCGCACAGGCGGGGCCGCCATCAGATTGCAGTGCGAGCAGAAATAGCGCCCCTCGCCATAAATGGACATCGAGGAGGCAACGATCAGCTTCTCCGGAGCAATCCGGGAATCGAGCAAAGCTTGCAGCAACTCGGCCGTGCCCTGCGTGTTGACGCTCATGTAGCGGCTAATCTCATACATCGATTGGCCGACCCCGACGTTTGCGGCGAAGTGGAAGATGACCTCGACCCCGGCAAGCGCCGCTTTCAAGGTGTGTTTGTCACGCACGTCTCCGTGAATCAGCTCCACGTCGCGGGAAAGATAGGAAGGGACGCCGGAGGGGTGCACTTGCGAAGTGAGCTCGTCGATAATCCTCACTCGGTGTTCTGCGCGGAGCAGTCCATCGGCGAGATGCGAGCCGACAAACCCGGCTCCCCCAGTAATTAGAACCTGCTTGCCCATGGTATGGACATCTCCTCGGAGTGACAGGAATAGTTCGGTGCGAGCCGTGGCTGGGAGTAGCGATCCACGGCCCAAGCGGCAAATTCGGCGAACTGCCGGTTTTCCTTTGGCGGACTCGTATGGTGCTCCTCCAGGCCCAGGTGAGCGGGAGTGAAGCAGAGGGTCAGCGCGACGTCGAAAGGCTCCAGAGCCGCCATCATGCGGTCGAACCACGCGACAGCGTTCGTACGATAGGAATCCGCCCAGCTTAGGCCGGTGCGCAGATGCCGCACACCGTGGCTGCGCATCCAGGCAACGGCGTCATCCAAGCGCGGATCCTCAAAGTGAAACCACTGGCAGAGACCGGCTGAACCATCGGTTGGAAATAACGAAGCAGCCAGCTTGGGCGTTCCGTCGCTCTTCAGAAGCCCCAGATAGTAATGGCGATAGTAAGCGGAGCCTTCCGCCTCCTTATGGCGGGTTTCCGCAGGCCAAGAGGGGGGAAGATCGAAGAGGCTGTACCAGTGGATGCGCTCGGTTCGGGAGCGAAGCAGATCAAGCGTCCGCCGTAGTCCAAAGGCTTGCACTTCCTCTGCGCCGAAGGACGATACGCCTGCTTCGAGCACCCACACCGGCTTGCCCGTGATCTGCGCCGCTTGGGCGATGCGGTCCGGCCACTCCGCGAGCTGCCAGTGGTTCCAATCGAGCGGAAACCCGTGCACGCCCACGGCGTCGACAAGATCCATGAGACCATAGCTCGCCATGAGCCGCAGAAAGTCGCAATCACAGGAGGAAACGCCGCCGAGCACGATGGGCAGAGCGGGGTTCATGCTACGAATGGCGGCGGAGGCAAGCGCAACCATATCTGCGTAGCGCGCCCATCCGGGATCAAGATGGAAGTTCCAATGGGACAGGTTGTTCGGTTCGTTCCATAGCACAACAGCTTCTAACAATGCATCCTCCCCCGCCTGTCGAGGATTGATCCAAATCAGCTTCTCGTTCAGAAGGTACAAAGAAGGATTTGGGTTGCAAACGGCGTTTCTCTTCTGCGCTGTGTCGTTTTCTCTGGGGTTCAACGACGTAGAGTTCCCTCAAGGGAGTTTTGCGTGCAGGCGGCGAGGCGGAATACGCGCGCGAAGATTGCGCAGCCTAGAAGGTTGTGGTGAGGCGCAACGCGTAGCTGCGCGACGGGCCAATCGCATTGCCGGAGAAGAGACCGCCAAAGTCGATCACGTCGAGGACATCGGTTAGATTTTCTCCGTCGGCCTGGAGCTCGACGTTCATGCGGTCCGACTTGTAGACATTGGCGCCGGCCGAAGCATTCATCTGGAAAGACGGGTAGATTCGGCCGCGATCGAAGTTGATGCGGTTCAACACCTGCTGGCCATACTCGGCGAGCACGGTCGACGGATCGCCCTCGAAGTCGAAAGGCAGGCCGGTGTCGTATTGCGTTCCTGCAGCAAACCACAACCGCGGAGTTGCCTGATACCGGAGACGCCCACGGACGGTATTGCGCTGGTCTTGAGAATCAGGGAAATGTCCCGAGGTCTGGGCCTCCGCCTGATTGGCATCATCGCCGAGGAAGAGCCCGCCCGTCACCGGGAACCACGCATTGCCCACCTCATAGGAGTAGCTGAGGAAGCCTGAGTAGCGCCCCCAGATCGGGACATCGATCTTGCCCTCAGCCCCGTAAATGATCGCCTTGCGGAAGGCGATGGGAAAGCTGATCGTCGTGTTGTCGATCTGATCGTCGTCAGCATAGTTGCTGACGATGCGGCGAAAATAGTTGACGTCGAGCTTCGCTTTGCCCCAGAAGGCTTTCGTCAAGCCGCCCTCGTAATAGTCGCCCACGGAGGGCTGGACGGGCAGGCGCAGAAAGTCACCTGGAGAGAGCGATTCGACTGCGGTGGAGCTCGAAAGCAGGATGTTTTCAAACGAAGGTGTCTGAAAGACCCGGTCATAGGAAAAGTGCATCACCAGGTCGGCCGAAGGGAAGTAGCGGGAGACCGAGAAACGCGGGCTGACCTGCTGCTTGTTGAGCAGAAGCTGATAGTGATCCCACCGGATGCCGGCGCGCACCGTCCAGTTGCCCAGCCGGATCAGATCCTGAACGAATGCCGCCTGCTCCAGATCGGGGCGTTGCGCCGCAAAGGCGAAGGTTCCCGGAGTGTCATCGTCGAACTGGGTGGGATCGGTGATGTCGTAATTGAAGTGCTCGTGAAGGAAGGTATTGTCGGTTTCCAAGCCGACGGTCCATTCATTGCGGCCGCGGTCCGCGGTCATCGTCGCTTTGAAATAGCCCTCGCGAAACCGGTTGTGTTGGAAGACTTCGATCGGCGTGGATTCGGGATTGGAATTGAAATCGTTCGCGTTGTCGCGGACCATGCCGCGGAAATCGGCCAGGGTGCGGGAGGAGAAGATGTGTTCGTACGACGCGATCCCCATGGTCTCGATGTTGTCCGCAGTCTGCCGCTGGCCGGCGCTTTGCTGAACCTGCTCGTTGGGGATGTCGTAGCGCGAGAGCTCATGCCGCACGCTCAGGGTAATGCGGTCGTTGGCGGTCAATTGGCGCTGATAGCCTGCGGAGAAATCGCCCAAGGTGCCAGTATTCGAAAAATTTTGCGGAACGACGGGATTGAGGTAGTGACTCGTCATGGCGCCGCTCGCGCTGGCGTCGAGCGTGTTTGCGCCCCAGGTATATTGCCCTTTGGCAAATGCGTTTGCGGTATCGAAGCTCCCGCCGCCTAAGACAACATCGCCATGAAGACCCGGCTGAGTATCGGGAGCGGTATTCACCTCGACGACTCCGCCCATTTTTCTTCCGTACTCGGCGGGAATGCCGGCGGTATAGACGCTCATCGACTGCACGTCATCGGCCTCGATTTCCGGGCCGAAACTGGGGGAGCGGTCGTCGGTCAAAGGAATGCCGTCGACCACAAACTGGGTTTGATACTCCGATCCGCGCGGATGCAGCACGGCATTGCCTTCATAGAGCCATCCCGGCTGGGAGTTGACGAGATCCTGCAAAGAGCGCCCGGGAATGGAGTCGACCCGATGGCGGATGACGTCGGAGCCTAGCTGGCTTACCGAACCCGGCTGATCGGGATCGATCAGGGTTTTCGACGCATTCACGGTTACAGTATCGGCACGGGTCGGGAGCTTGAGCGCAATCAGATCCCGGACGGGAAGGGAGGAGCGGATCTCGACTGTCTCCGAAAGGGGTGCGTAGCCCGGTTTGTCGATATCGACGCGGTAAATCCCATACGGCAGGCGGCGGACATCGAGCGTGCCTGTTTCCCCGGTCTGAAGAGTCTTTTGATACTGGTTCGCTTCCGAGAGAATGCGGACCTCAGTTTGCACTCCATGGCCGGCCGGATCCATAACCTTCAAATGCAACTCACCGCTGCCAGTCTGCCCGTAGAGCGGAGCGGAGATCAGGGTGAGAAGCGCAAGGCTTCCAACGACAAACCGGCCTCTCAGAAAATTCATTTCTTTTCCTCCCGCAGGCTTGGCTGCGTGGACGCCGGTCAGAGAGCGGCCGATTTTTCGGCAATCCGCGCAAGCGCGCGAGCGAGAAAGTCCTGAACGGCGATCTGTCCTTTGTCGCCTTCTCCCCGGACCCGCATGCTCACGGTTCCCGACTCCGCTTCCTTGTCGCCGGCGACCAGGATATACGGCATCTTTTCCAGGGTCATGTCGCGAATTTTGCCATTCATTTTTTCATTGCGATCGTCGACCTCGACCCGCAGCCCGGCATCTTGCAACTGTTTCTGGATCGATTTTGCGTAAGCATGGTGGCGCTCGCTGATGGGCACGATTCCGGCATGCATGGGCGCGAGCCATAGGGGAAAGGCCCCGGCATAGTGCTCAATGAGCACTCCGAAGAACCTCTCCACAGAGCCGAAGAGCGCGCGGTGCACCATCACCGGCTGATGGCGCTGGCCATCTTCGCCGGTGTATTCAAGGTCGAAGCGGGCGGGGAGATTGAAATCGAACTGGACGGTCGAGAGCTGCCACAGCCGGCCCAGAACATCCACCAGCTTGATGTCGATCTTCGGGCCATAAAATGCGGCTTCGCCAGGAATGGTTTTGTAGGGAATCTGCTTGCGGTTGAGCGCGCTCTCGAGCGAGTGGATCGCGAGCTCCCACTTGTCGTCCGTGCCCGCATAGCTCTTGCGGTCCTTCGGATCCCAGGTGGAGAGCTCGACCTTGAACTCGTGAAACCCGAAGGTCTTGAGCACGGCTTCGGCGAACTCGATGCAGGCCACGACTTCGTCTTCGACCTGCTCGGGGGTGCAGAAGATGTGGGCGTCGTCCTGGGTAAATCCCCGCACGCGTAGCAGGCCGTGCATGGTTCCGGAGCGCTCGTAGCGGTAGACGGTGCCGAGCTCGGCGAGGCGCACCGGCAGATCGCGGTAGCTCTTGGGCGAGTTCTTGTAGATGAGGATGTGCCCGGGGCAGTTCATGGGCTTGAGGCGATAGTCCGCGTCGTCAAGCTCCATCTTGGTGAAAAAGTTCTGCGAGTAGTAGCCCTCGTGACCGCTGGTCTGCCAGAGATTCACGCGCATCACATGAGGGGTGAAGACCATGGAGTAGCCGCGGCGGATGCATTCCTCGCGCATCCAGTCCTCCATGATCTTGCGGATCATGCCGCCCTTGGGATGCCAGAAGATGAGGCCGGCCCCGGCGAGCTCCTGAATGGAAAACAGGTCGAGCTGCTTGCCAAGCACGCGGTGGTCGCGCTTTGCCGCCTCTTCCAGGCGCGCGAAATGTTCGTCCATTGCCTTCTTCGAAAAGAAGGCGGTCCCATAGAGCCGCTGAAGCTGCGGATTCTTTTCGTCGCCCAGCCAATAGGCGCCAGCCGGCTTAAGCACTTTGAAGGCTTTGACCCGGCCGGTGGAAGGCACGTGAGGTCCGCGGCAGAAATCGACAAAGGCTCCGTTGCGATAGAAGGAGATCTGCTCGCCGGGATGCGTGAAGCGCTCCAGAAAATGGGCCTTCATGAAGTCGCCATCCTGCTGGAAGCGCTCGAGCATGAGATCCCGCGGCTCCCATTCGCGAACGAAGGGTTCGTCGCGCGCAACCACTTCGGCCATTTTCGCTTCGATCGCCGCAAGATCTTCCGGGGTAAAGGGGGTGGGCCGGTAGAAGTCGTAGAAGAAGCCGGCATCGGTGGCCGGCCCGTGGCCGAGCTTCACTTCGGGATAGAGCTCGAGAACGGCGGTCGCCATCACGTGCGCGGCGGAGTGGCGCACCACTTGAAGGGCTTCGGCATCCTTCTCGGTGAGCAGAGCGAGAGCGACATCTTCGGTAAGGGGCTCGCTCAGATCGGCCAGGCGATCCGCGCCGGCGTCGGCGGCGCTGTACATGCTGGCCTCCGCGGAATCCTCGCCGGAAGGGGCTTGCGGGGTGGCCGATGCATGGCCGGCAGTCTGGCTCAGGGGCCTCAACCGTGCGACGACAGCAGCGGCAGCGAGCCGCGGCGAGATGCTGAGGGCTACGTCATGGGGAGTGGAACCGGCAGGGACCTCTTTGATCGCGCCGTCGGGAAGCTGAACTCGAATGGTGGGTGATGTCATCTGTCTTTATGAGGAACCACAACCAGAATAGGGGGTGGCCATGGCTTCGTCGAGGGTGGTGGGGTTTCGAGACAGGTGCCGGTAGCCAGTCAGGCCCAGGAAGGTCGGCCGGCAAGAGCCCGTGAGCATGATCCTTCGGAAGAAGGCAGGCGATTTCTGCGGCGCGATAGGGCCTTGCACGCCCTCAGAGTTGCACTGCGAAAGCGACCAGCGGGTCGCGGGAAAGACGCAGACTTCGTCTGCTTGAAAAACGCTGCCGCGTTTTCACACTTTCGGCTGCGGGGTAAATTCATCACACCGCGATGCGAATTTAGCTGACCATCCCACATCTCAAAATCGAGACGTGGGCCACCCGCCATAGGTATAAGTTGTCCTCTCGCCGTTCGGGTCGGTCGTGCTGGTGACGAGGCCGTGCTCGGATCGTAGGCCGCCGACTGCGGCAGAGAGAACGCGCTCACCTTTCAGTGGCCTTCTGTTCCCCCATGAATTTCCCAACAACAGCAAGGATCCAGAGGATCAGACAAAAATCTACCGAGTCGATGACAGCTATCGCCAGTGCGGGAACCCACCTTGTACCCCAGGGAACAAACAAGATCAACGGAACATGAAGCGCCGCAATGACCGCCATGGTTCCCCAAAACCACGCGTGCCGCCACAGTTTTCGCTTCAACACGAGCATGAAGCCAAGTACCGCAATACTATTCAGTATTGGCAGCACAAGCTCAAGCTTTCCAAAATTATCGAAGAGCCAAGCGCATAGAAAAGAGCCAATAATCCCGCACAACACGCCCCACCACGGCAGGCGCAATTTCTTGGCCGCCTTTATGTCACTTCCCACATCCTTAGCTAAGGACATTGCCAGACCGCCTTCGCCGTTTTGTAAGCATCCACACCAATTGAGCCTGCAGCGGCAGCTGTTCCCACTCCGAGGATAAAGCCCGCAACAGTAAGGCCGGTGGAAATACGCCCTTGAGCAGATGTATCGCCAAGCCCAAAAGCACCACCTATGGCTGCCGCCGCTCCTTTACCTTGTGCAACGACCTTCATTCCGTACTGAGTGGCTACGACTCCGCTGTATCCGGCAGAATTACCAACAGCTCTGGCAAGCTGGTAACCAGCTTCATTTTCGAACACTTTGGTGAATCCCTCTGCTTCAGGGATCAGACCAATGGCATCAATGCCGACATGCAAAAGGCCACTACCGATAACCTTAGCTGAGCATGTCTTGTACCATGGCGTCCCCGGCCTGCTGCGCGAAATGAACGAGGATGCTGTGGGCAAGTCCGGCCCAGTAGGAAAAGCGGACGGAACAATGAAGCTGGTTCTCCAGTAATTGGGGAAATAGTCATAGATGTTGAAGGCGATTCCCGGTGTTCCCTCGAGACAATAAACACCATCATTGTCAGGTGTGCAAGGAGGGTCCAAACCGCTTGGATCCGTGAACGTCAGCGGGTTGTTCATGGCGTACGAATACCGGTTCAGGCTCTGGGGGTTGGAGAAGTCGTAGCTGCCGGAATAGGGATCCCGGCTCATCCAGCAGCCTTCAGATTGTCTGTCGGTTTATAACAACTTTGATACCCAATAAGAACACCACAGGGTGACCAATACGGCTCCAAAGGCGAATAGGTATACAGGCCATTTCTCGTGGTAGCCATGAGCTGCATCAGCGTACAGATTAACAAACGCGGGTATAAGCAATAACAGCAGCAACATACCCACCGCCCAACCTAAGCGCCTTTTGACTCTAAAGGACACACCGCTCCCTTGAAGAGGGGCTGCGGTGATTTCACCTGACTGGGAGCGAACGGCAGACATTCGAATGCAATACGCGGCGACCATACAGGCCATCACGCCTAAAGGCCTGATCAAGAAATTGTTATGTCCCAACAAAAGGGAAGTACCACCGAACAGAAGCAGTATCACTGCCAACATGGCTAAACCGTATCTTCGATTGCTTGTCGACCGTGACGACGAGTTCAACGGCATACCTCCTGTGCGCTATTGGTCAAGTCAGAGGCGCGTTCAGCAAGATCTCCGATAGTATCCGACCACGGCTCAATAGTCGGAATTTTACTGGCCGCTGCCTTGGCCGCCAAGTTCGTGAGCTGGCCCCAGCCGAAATCCTGTAGCGCCGTTAAATTCCCACTGGCGAAGGACTTCAAAGCCGCCCCTGCTTCCCCTGTAAAGACGCTGGCTGTCCCAAAAATCCGGTTATTGACGCGAATGTTACGGTGACAGGGTATCAACACCAAATGTAACCCCCTCGCCGGCGCCAGACAGGGCCGTCGACGCACCGGCACCAAACGCAATCCAACCGGTAGATTCAGAAGCGCTTTCGAATGCATTTGCGAGGGCGATCAAGAGCCGGAGGCCAGCACTTCAGCTCCATAAAATCGAGATAAATGGCGATAAGAACAGGTATGACGATACCAATCGTGCTACTCACGTCATACTCGTGCGTATGTTGAGCAAACGAAATGAATGCGCTTACGATCATGGCTCCGTTAATCGTGAGCCAAATACAAGCGGCACGCCGATTAACACTCCCCCACCAATGCCGTTGGTCCCACAGCGCTTTTTCTTTGCCCCCGGCCTGCTGCGCGAAATGAACGATGCCGCCGTCTGGATTCGCCCATGACTTTTCCCGATCCGACCTCGGGCAAGGGCGGCAGACTTTTGAGGCCGCACGCGACGCCTCCGCAGCCGCAGCTATCTCTGGTCCGGCAGCAGCGATCATTATGCCGGCCCCGACAGTGGTTCCAACACCAATTCCGGTTTCGACGACACATAAGCCGCTAATGGAAATAGCCCGCTGGACGCACGCCTCTGCAAGCATCTCAAGATTTTTCGCGAGATGAAGTGGGTTAGAAAAAGAGGGGAAGGTCCCTTGCCAAAGCGGTTCGCATTCTTCCGGTGTAAGCCAAACAGCCGGGTCGGCACTGATTGGGTTTTGCAGGGTTGGTACTAAGTGCTGTGCCCGCTGCAAGGGATTCTCCTTCTGCAGTTGCGGATTCAGACGCAAGTCAAACCCAAGGCTAATTCGTTTTGCATCCATAGTTTAATTCGCTGGCCATTGGATAAGCGATACAGGGCTGACGGTGCCTCCCAGAATGGCTTCGACCTGCTCCGTCGTGCAACCACGCATAAACCCAAATCTCAAAGGCGAAACCTGGGCTACCCGCCAGTTAAAGCACGCCCACGCAGCCGTCCTGTTCCTGTGCAAACGTCACGAAGTAGTGTATGGATTATTAATTACGCTCTTTAAGGCTCGATCCATTAGATTGAGCTCGCCTTCTTTTGCGGTCTCTGTCGCACATTCAAGCAGCAGTCGGATTACATTTCGTTGTCGTTGGTTGAGAGATTTTAAGCTTCTTCCCCATAATCCTGATCCGTCGGCCTGAAAACCTCCATACGTCGCTAGTTGAAAAATGAGAGAACTGCGCACCTGATTCTGCGCGTCCAGCGCTTCTGCAGCCCTCCACAGCCACGCCCCTAGAAATGCAACAACCGCAGAGCCATTCATGAGTACGTATTCGTCGTGATTCGTAGTTACAAAGCTCGAATCGAGCTCTTTCCATGTCTTGCCGGCAAGCGTGGCGTCCAAATTGTCCGTTTCTGCCTCATACACAAATGAATCGTGGCTTTCAATCATGACTTTCCCGTGATATCGCTCCGCAGGAAATTCTTCTGAAATCATCTGTTGAAGATTGGTAGTGTCGCATCCTGATTCCACCTGCGTAAGATTACCCTCCGCATCGTAGTGCTTCAAGAGCGTTGAAGGATTCCAAAGATAAGCCCAGGTACGCTGGTGCGAACCTGGGGCACCCGGCGTTCGTTGAAATGGTCGGAGCGGAGATCGTTTTACGTGGGGCTACTCAAGATTTCTTGGCCAACTGATCTTCAACGAAACCCTCACTCCAGCCAATCTGGCCGATCTGTTGGGAATGAATCCGAAACCCATCTGGGTATACACAAAAGCCAGGTTTCGATTTCAGTTGCTCAATCGCACGCTCTGCTTCTGTCTCAGAAGCGAAAACCCCAATCAAAAGCTCCGTATCGGGTTCACCTTGGTGTTCTTGAACAAACCAAAGCAAGTATATTTTCTCCATCATAACGATATCCTTCGAGGTCTCTCTGAATGCTCCTCTCAGTTTCACTGCCGCGCAATCGCGCACTCAGGTTCTCGGTTCGTGAGCGTTCTTGTGCGCCAGATGACCTCCTCCGTCAACTACCCAAACATTATCATCGGGACAGAAGAGCCTCCACTGCGTCCATTGATCGATGGCAGAGCCTGACGTAGTGAAAGTGCCCAATTTTACGCCCGAACTGAAAAACAATTGCAAGTCGTGGGCAGGAGCTAAAGTGACAGCATGATCCAGCGTTCCTAAGTTGGCTTCACGAAATACCTGGTCAATGAGTTCTTGATCGTCTTCGGACCCGACAAGAATCGTTTTTCTGAGTTGAGAGTCTCCAATGACACAGTTCAATTAAGAAATGCCATTCCCCACGGACATTCCGCCTGCCTTCTTGAGGCAGTGGTTTACCTATTTCTAAGATGAACATCGAGCCGTGTGTCCTAACCAACCCCCATGCGGGTCTTCTCTCCAAGAGTGTAAATGTCGCTCAATTGAAGACGCTTCGCTCATATGTTTCCTCCCAGGATTTCAACCCCTATCGGCCGCATCTCCTAGTATCCGAGACCTTGTCTTACCTCATCGGAGCGGTGTCCCGTCCGAGGCAGCTTTTAGCTCGCATTGGCTACCTGTTCTCTCGAGCGATGCAGCATCGATTCACCAGCGATTCCCACGCACGGATTAGAAGTTGTGTGTTCGACAGCTAATGGCTGGAGCGAAGTGCAAACCGAAGAAGATGTCCAGGGTTCGATTGTTCCCAGAAGTAAGGGTACGGTGTGAGTCCCGATCTACATTGAAAAATTCGGGAGCGCTGAGAAACACTCTTCCTCCGTCCAGGTACGCTGGTGCGAACCTGAGGCACCCGGCCCGCGCTGCTCAGGGGCAAAGACGATTCTCTTGCTGCGAGAATGCCCGCAAGAAAAACAGAAGCAGCGAGTTAGCGAGTCGGCAAGTTAGCGAGTCGCCGAAAGGCTAGACCAGTGCGCTGCCGGTCATGGCCTCGAGCACGCCCAGCGGGGAGTTCTGCGGCGCGACCATCGCCTGGTGATCCACCAGGAATGTCTGCTCCAGCGCATATTGGCCGGCGAGCACGGCATGGGGAACCATGTCGGTGAAGACCATCCAGCTCGAGCCGGGCGGGAATTCAAAATGCTCTTTGGGGCACTCGGCCTGGAAGGCGGCGTTTTCCTTGAGGAAGTTGTGAAAACGCATCATGAAGTCGTCATACGGCGAGCGCTTGAGGCCGGGGATAAGTTTCCCCAAGCCAGTCGCACCGGCTGCCGCGCTCAAGGAGCGCCGGGCCGCGCCGGCCGGCCGCGGCAGGGAGATTTCACGCGGCGCATAGCGGCCCGCGATGGCGGCAAACGGCTCGCCCACCACCCAATCGCGGGTGCGGGTGGGGTGAAGGTTGTTGAAAAAGCGCAGAATTCGCGCGCCACGGGTAGGGCGCGTGGGAAAGGCGTCGGTGTGGAGCAGATCGTTGCGGCGGCGCAGCGGAAGATCGCGGCCCTGCTCTTCTTGCGGCCGGAAGCTCGCATAGTCAAGCCGCCAGTGGCCACGATAGGGGGAAAGGAACCCGCCGAGAAATTGCTCTACCGACCGCGAATAGCGCTGCATGATGCCGCGCAGACGCTCGGCCGCTGGGGCGTCGGCGGCGCCCAGACCGCTGAGGAGATTTGCTGCCGGCTTGTAGGCGATATTTTTGTGCAGAGCGCTGCCAGTCTGCTGTTGACCGAGGAGAAACTCGACGTCACCGGAGTCAAGCAGGATCGGCGACTGGGCAAAATAGAGGACGTTGCCAGCCTCAAGCTGGGCGCACCACTCCCGCGCCTGGACGGGCTGGGGGCCGGGGGGAGCGACATGGACCAGAGACATGGGGGTGCGGCCTTAGGGAGACAACTTCCGGCGCAGCCACAACCCGGCGAAAAAGACCAGGCTGATGACCAGCACAACGCAGGCGGCCGGAAAGGAGATCAGCTTGTAGCTGTCGGCGTAGTCGACGCGGTGTCCCGCCAAGTTGTAGAAGGTGATGCCGAGGATCGAAAGAAAGGTGAACAAAAAGAAGGAAGCAACACTGATCAAGAGGGCCATCAGGATGCTGCTGAACAGCCCGAAGCCGCTCCGCGGCCCGCGCGGCGACCCCGAAACGGGCTCCGATACCGCGGTCACAGCTGCTGCCTCCGAATCGTGGTTCCGCAAGTCGCGTCGCGCAAGTCCATCGCAGGTTCTAGAATACTAGGTTATGCCTCAAGCCGCCCAGATCGACTTACTGCCGGCCTCCCAGGTCGCGCAGCAAACCCCGGTACAACAGTCCGCCAACGCCATCTGCTATGCGATGTTTGCCGACACGCACATCGAGCCGCGGGACCTGGCGGAGATTGTGCAGGCGGTGCCGGATGCCGTTGCGGCGGCGCTCACCAATCACGCGTACTACTTCGTGCCGCTGACCATCGGAGAAACGGACGAGACTCTGATTGCTCCCGGCTACACCGTAGCCCTGGGCGATCGGGCGATCTGCCACCGGAGCTTCCATTTTGGAGGCTCGGACTGCGTTTTTATTTCTACCCGGCTCATGCAGGATCGCTTCGCTCTGGCCTTCGAATTCTTTATCAACGTCGGCCATCACTTTGTGGATGCCGCCGGAGTGCCCCAGGCATTTTGCGATCTGGTGTGGTCGCAGGCGCTGGCGGGGGTTCGGGGCGAGACAAGCCAGGATGCCCACGAAAACCGGCGCCGGGCGCTTCACCCGGGCCAGGGAGATTCCATTCCCGCCAGCACCTCCTGGAGACGGGCCAACGTCCAAGGCTTCGGGCGGAGTCCCGAGCCGGAGACGGATGGCAAAGCTTCTCAGCGGCGGGTGGATGAAAAAGCCAAAACCAGCTATTTCGAGGCGGCGTTCTCCGATGCGCTCGCCATCTACATGCTCTCTCTGACCCTCGACTTCAATTACGCAGACCTGCGTGAGCGCGAGTACCCGCTGCTCGCTCCCGCGGCATTGGCCGAGCGCCTGCGGCACGTCGCCGCTCTGTTTCCTCCCAACCCGGGCTACACCTTCCAGATCGCGCATCGGCACAAGGGCTAACAGCGGAAGCAGCGAGTTAGCGAGTCGGCCAATGCAGATCTCTCCACGACTGCGGTGCAAACGCGCCGCCCTTTGGTCGAGATGACAGGAAGAAGAAGTTGTCAGTTCTCAGTGGTCAGCGCTTTGCGCGCTGTTTGCGGTCGCCAATAGCAGATTCCCCCAGGAATGACAGAAAGAAAAGCAAATGCAAATGCCCCACTCAAGCCAACCCCGGGCTTGAATGGGCCACCCGCGTTAGCTCCTAGCTAGCCAATAGCTCTTAGCTCCTAGCAAAAAGCAGATTCCGGGCAAACTGCAGATCTCTCCGCTGCCGCGCCGCTTCCGGTCGAGATGACAGGAAGAAGTTGTCAGTT
>DATAWF010000255.1:0-4859 GCA_036267335.1 Acidobacteriaceae bacterium | reverse complement strand
AAATAAGTATCAACCAACATTACAGTCAGGCCATTACCTAGGACCAGTGCATGGGGGGAGCTTTCGCGTCTTGCAGGTTACCGAAACGCGGATTCATACTGTTCACAAGTAAGTCGTAAATATGACCTAAGTAAGTTAAGGATGCTTATGCTGAAGAAGTCCCCCGCTTCCCGTGTTTCTGCTCGTGTTTCTACTTCGGTTTTGCCGCCGGTGTCGTTCCGGCTCCGTCTCATTCACGCAGGAGAGCTTCGGTGAGCCCCCAGCGCCGGCATGCCGGTGGAAGGCCCCGTTCCTCGAACTCCGTCCTGGATTTCGCGGAGCGCTGGGGAATCTCGGAGAAATCCGCACGCCGCCTCTGCTCGCTCCAGCTTTCCGAGGATGCAGTTGCCGTGCTGGTGGCCGAGAGCAAACGGTTTCGCGCCGCGCAATTGCGGCACGTGCCTGTCCATGGCAAGTACCGTGGTGGGATGGCGGCCCTGGGAATGAAGAGCCGCGTGCCGGGCCACAGCAGGGAACAGCTTTCTTCCGGGGCCGGCGCATGAGAGGACACAAGGCGGCGCGCCAGGAGCATGTGCGCAACCGGGCCATGCAGCGCTTCGGCCTCGAAGCGGGCAAGCTTGTCCGGCGGGAGCTGATTCACAAGGTGCAGGCAGGCGAGGTGAAATTCGCCCGCAGGCTCACGTGTTCGCGTACCGTCATTGTGGCCGATTGCGGCGATCTCGAGGTGACTTTCCTCTACAGCGGAACCCGCAAGGAGATTGTGACCTTTTTGCCGGCGGACGCGAAGGAGACGGAGGAATGGAGACAGGCACGAACGACGGAGCGGAAATGCTTCCAGGTCGACGCCACGCAAAAGTAACAAGTGCGACGCAAAGTTGACTCAACTGCAAACTTACGGCTCACGGCCGGGGTATCGAAGCAAAAGCAGAGGGAGACATGCGGCGTTGCGCTGCCGTATGCCTCCCTCTTTTACCATCCAGCTTTGCCGCCGGGGCCGCATCTAGCGGGCGAGCACCGACTCCAAGGCGGCGGCTGAGACGTTGAGATTCTTCTCCGGGTAATACGCGTTGGCCATGTATTGCTGGAGCATGCGGTGGGTGTTGAAGAAAGAGCCGTTGAGCGCCAGAGTCGAGCACATGACCTCATTCCACGCATCGCGGCGGCCATAATAGAGAGGAAGAACGGTGGATTCCAGGCGGTTGTAAAGCGAGGCAGCCTCGGCCTCGCGCGATTCGCCATCGGGGATCGACCAGCCGGTAAAACCGTCGATACAGCCTTCGAGCCACCAGCCGTCAAGAATGCTGAGACTGGGGACACCGTTGAGAGCGGCCTTCATCCCGCTGGTACCCGAGGCCTCATACGGGCGCGCCGGGGTATTGAGCCAGAGATCGACTCCGGAGGTAAGCAGCGCGCCGAGCTGCCATTCGTAGTTCTCGAGAAAAACGATCTTCAAAGCCTCGGAGCGAATCTCGGAGGCGATTTGGAAGATGCGGCGAATGAGATCCTTGGCCGGATCGTCGTGGGGGTGCGCTTTGCCGGCATAGATAATTTGGAGGCCGCCGAAGTTTGCGGCGGAGCGCAGCAGCCGTTCGGGATCGGCAAAGAGCAGGTCGGCGCGCTTGTAGGTGGCGACACGGCGGGCGAATCCGATGGTGAAAAAATCGCTACGCAAGCTCACACCGGTGCGGGTCGCTACCTCTTGAATCAGCTTGGCCTTGGACTCCTCATGAGCCTTGGCAATCTCGCTCGCGGACACACCGATAAAGTAGCGGAGCTGAACGTTATCGGTGCGCCAGAGAGGAAAGTTGCGGTCGGCGATGGCCTGCATCGAGGGCGCCATCCAGGTGGCGGCATGTACGCCGTTGGTGATGGCTTCGATACGGTATTCCGGAAACATGGCGCGCGAGATCTTGCCGTGCTGCATCGCCACTCCATTGACGAAGCGCGAGGATGACAGAGCAAGATAGGTCATGTTGAGCATGCCTTCGCGGCAGCCGCCCATGCGCTCGATCAGGCCGGTGAGTTCGTGGCCGAGGATTCGTTCCGTCTGGTCGATGCCGAAGCGGTCGTGGCCGGCAGGTACGGGCGTGTGGGTGGTAAAGACGCAGCGGCTCCGGACGGCCTGGCGCTCGCGCTCTTCCGGGTTCCGCTGGAGCTGGCCGCCCAATTCCTGCGACATGAGAGCCGCGGTTAACAAAGCCGCGTGGCCCTCATTCATGTGGTAGACGTGGATCTCCAGGCCCTGCGCCTGGAGAAATCGAAATCCGCCCAGTCCGAGAATTGCTTCCTGGCGGAGGCGGTAATCGCTGTCTCCTCCATAGAGGAAATCGGTCAGCCGGCGGTCACGGGGATCGTTTTCCGCCAAGTCGGTATCGAGCATGTAGACAGGGACGATGTGGCCGGTGACGCCCTCCAATTCATAACGCCAAGCGCGAATTCTGACGGGCCTGCCTTCGAGCGTGATCTCGACCACGGGCTCCTCGAGTTCGAGAAGCTTTTCAATCTCCCAGGGCTGTTCCTCGTCGGTTTGCGACCCGGAGCGGTCCAGATGCTGGCGGAAGTAGCCCTTGCGGTGCAGCAGGGTGACCGCGCAGACTGGCGCGCCCAGATCGGCGGCCGATCGTAGCGTGTCTCCCGCCAGTACGCCCAGACCGCCGCTGTAGGTGGGGATTGCAGGCGAAAGCGCAATCTCCATGGAAAAATACGCAACCACACCCTCTTGAAAAGCGATAGCTGAAATATCCTCAGGCCTCTGTGCCAACGGCATTCTCCCTTCCCCCGGCCGCTGCGCTCCACGGCCCCTTTTGAACCATCCTGGCCCCCCAAAGTCCCGCTCTCTAAAGAACCCGGACTGACCCGGAACTCTCCTTGGAGAGGACTGCTGGACCCCAGCGCCCCTGCGATAGTACCTCTGTCACAGAGTGGAGCGAGGCTCTACTTCCGTGAACAGCAGTTGGTTCTTCTGTGGGATTCAAGCGGAAAGAATAAGGATTCACCGAGGTGTTTTGCTTCCCCCGAAGGGCGTTCCGGGGAGACGGGGAGATGCCCTAAGTTGTGTGAAGAAGCTTCGCAGGATTCTGGTAAACTATTCCTGCGTAAGACCGAACCGCGCAACCAGCAGGCCTCGCCCGATAGGAAGTTGCTGCCAGTTGTGGCTCCGATTCACTCAAGCGCAATTTAAAAATAGGAACGGCACCAAATGGAACAAGGCACAGTGAAATGGTTTAACGATGCGAAGGGATATGGTTTTATTTCGCGTCAAAATGGCGAAGATGTGTTTGTGCACTACTCGGCCATCAGCTCGAACGGTTTTAAGAGCTTGCAGGAAGGCCAGGCGGTTCAGTTCAACGTAGTCAAGGGACCCAAGGGCTGGCAGGCTGCAGACGTGCAGCCCCTGTAGGAAATCTGAGAATTCCGGAAGGCCGGTAGGGAAGGGCGGCGGTAAGGGCTTTTTCTACGGCGTAATGTGTTTCGGCATCTGCCTTCCATGAAATGTGGAGGTAGGCACAGCCTGTGCTGCGCGGCTGCTGCAAAAGCGGCCGCGCTCCATTCGAGCCGATTTTGGGCTCCGCGGCATCGTGCTTGTTCTTCCGGGAATTCCAAACTCCTCTCCGCAAGGCCAGATAGCTCAGTGGTAGAGCGCGGCCCTGAAAAGGCCGGCGTCGGCGGTTCGATCCCGTCTCTGGCCACCACTCCGCACAAATGAATAGAAGTCAGCCGCGCGATTGTCTTGGCGCGGCAGCGCCGTGATCATGCCCGCGGCCCTGAAAGGCCGGCGCGGGGCGGTTCGATCCCGTCTTCTATGAGGCTGCGCGAAGCGCAGCGGGCCACCACTCCGCAAAAATGAATAGAAGTCAGCCGCGCGATTGCCTTGGCGCGGCGGCGCCGTGATCATGCCCGCGGCCCTGAAAAGGCCGGCGTCGGCGTTCGATCCCGTCTCTGGACGACCATGGTGATATGAAGTCTGGGCCGCACGGGAAGTGCAGTAATCAGTAAGCCGTCCTCAGCCTGCTCTGAGTTGCCCACCAGCGGGAAGTGTTTCGGTTAGAGGCACTATCACAGCAGAGGGCAGCATCTGCATGGATTAAGTCTAGCCCCGGCACCGACTTTACTGGATGAGCACGAGGTCTGCTATGCTGCTCCCGAATTTTGGGAGGATTCTTACGTGCAGCGACAGCGGCGCAAGCTCGACCTCGCCTTGGCAATCCTAATCCTTAGCGGTTCGCTGTTTGGCCAAACGTTATCGGAACAGACGCGGCAAGGAGAATACGATAGGCACCTGCTCGAACTCCAGAAGGCTATGCCGGGATGGCGTGCGGCTGTAGAACAGGTCGATGTGGAGCGCCTGACGATTTCGTATCAGAACGGCAAGCTGATTGAAGAGGCGAAGGCCATTACACTTCAAAACTTCGACACAGCACGCCTGCTTGCGGTCAGGATCGCCGCGCACCCTCGATTGGCGGATGAGATTTCACTCTTTGGCCTTCTCGGGGAAATTAACTCTTCGATAGCCATGCTGGACAATGATCTCCTGAGCTTCGCACGAAATGGGCAGCCGGCGGATGGCTGGGAAAGTCACCTGGAAACGATAGACGACCCACTGAGCCAAGAACAGGTGTTTCAGTTGGGAGCCGTTACCGCAGCCGCTCAGTCCATGGAGTCTCGCTGCTCTCCCGTGTTTGCAGTGGGCGTTCCTTGAAGAACTGCGGCGGCCTTTGTGGCTGTTTCCGGGACCGAAGGTTCTCCAGCGGAAACGAATACGAAGAACCGTTCGCCGAAATCCGATATTTGGCGGACGGCGATCGTAGCTGCTGACTTATGCCCGCGGCCCTGGAAAGGCCGGCAGGTATGTATGATTG
>DATAWF010000254.1:0-18337 GCA_036267335.1 Acidobacteriaceae bacterium | reverse complement strand
GCAGGGATTGCGGCGCCCGGATCTCATCCGATTGATCCGCGAAGCGGGGAGGGAACCCGTGGAGCGCGACACCCTCTACAACGCCGTGATCCGCGACCAGGACACCTTCACCGTCGCGGTCTAGAGCGGATCTCCTATAGGGGTAGCCCGAAGCGACAATATTCAACGCGGCTTTTCCTCAAGAAAAGTCGCACTTCTCAGACCTTTGTGGGTTATAGCAATAAGAGATCCGCTCTAAAGTCAGTCCGTCAGGTGGCCCATTCAAGCCCGGTTTTGGCTTGAGTGGGACATTTGCATTTGCTTTTCTTTCGATCATTCCCGTCGAGCATTTCTTCTGATGACGTGGGAGCGGAGAGCCGAGCCGAACGCAGCCATTCCATCGAAGAATGGCTGCACATAGCAGACATCACCACTCCATAGTGTCAGAAGAAATGCGTTAGGGAATCTGCTGTTGCTTCCTCACTTTGCAGATGCATTCGAGCGACCACTGAAAACTGACAACTGATTACTGACAACTGATTTCTTGTTTTGCACCACTCCGGCCGCTTTTCCCGCTCTGCGATGGGAAGTCAAGAACCGGAGTTCGCCTCCATGTTGGCTTCGGCGAGTCGCGGCTTCATGCTGCGGATGTCGTAAGGCAAAAAGACGCGGAAGACCGTCCAGCCGCGGGCAGAGGTTTTCGTCGGGCGGCTGCGCACTTGAATCCTGCCCAGGTGCTTGGAAAGGATTTCGCGGCTCACCCAGAGGCCAAGCCCGGTGCCTGTAGACCCTTTGGTGGAGAAGAACGGTTCGAAGATGCGCTTGACCGTACTCCGGTCCATGCCTTCGCCGCTGTCGGCGACACTGATCGTGACGCCCCTGCGGCCATTCTGCCAATCGCGGCTGGAAGCTGTGCGCAACGTAAGCTTTCCGCCCACGCCCTGCATCGCGTCAATCGCGTTGCCGATAAGATTTGCGAAGATCTGGCGGATCTCTCCGTCGTAGATCACAAGCTTCGGCACGTTGGAATAGTCGCGGAGAGTTTCCACGCCGAAGGCCCGCAGGCGCCGGTCATAGAGTGCCAGCGCCGTTTCCAGCAGCTCATGAATGTCCGTCTCCACCGCCTGTAGACTTTGCCGGTAAAAACGCAGCGTCTGGGTCGTGATGTGGATCACGCGATCCAGCTCCTGCTGCGCCATTCCCAGGTAGCGGAGCGCCGTGGGGTTGAGGTTGGTCTGCTGCATCAGGTAAAGACAGTTGGTGACCGCCTCGAGGGGGTTGTTGATCTCATGCGCGATCGAGGCCGCCAGCCGGCCCGTGGCCGCGAGTTTTTCCGTGCGCCGTACCGCTTCCTGGCTGCGGCGCTGCTCGGTGAGATCCACCAGGAAGATGGCCATCTGCCGCTCTTCGGGCGGAGCCTCGGGATTGAGCGCCGTCACTCCCACCAACACCGGAATGGACCCGCCCTGCCGTGTCGTGCAATAGGTCTCAAAGGGTGGAATGGTTTGCGCCGGGGACGGTTGCGCTTCGGGGATTCCCGGCAATGCGTGCGCCGCCTCATCGAGAATTGCCTTGAGCGTGGATTGGCGCGAATAGAGCTCGGCCAACGGGTAGTCCAGCAGGCGTGCCACCGCGCGGTTGGCATAGAGAAGCCCGCCTGTGTTGTCGCGGATGAGCAGGCCCAGCGGAATCGCATCCACCAGATGATGAAAGCGCGCTTCACTCAGCAGAAGGGCGGCCTCAGCCTCTCTTCTGCCCCGCCGCGCCTCCGCTTCGCCGACCTCGCGGCGGATCGCGGGACCCAGGCGCGCCAGGTTCTGTTTGGACACGTAGTCGTGCGCGCCCGCTCGCATCGCGTCTACCGCCGTCTCTTCGCTGACCGCTCCCGAGAGCACGATGAACGGGAGATCCGTTCCGGAGTCTTTGAGCACTTTGAGCGCGGCCGGAGCGCTGAAACGGGGTAGATGGTAGTCGGCCAGGACAACATCCCAGGCGTGATCTTTCCCGATCGACGGCGGCTTCATCGCGAGGGCTCGGCGCATGCCGCCTTCCGTGTCCACCCGGTACACGGCCGGGCTGAACCCGGCGCGTTCCAGATGCCGTTCTAGAAGGAGGGCGTCATCCTCGCTGTCTTCAATCAGAAGAACCTGAAGCGGCTCCCCGTTTAGCTTGTGCTCGGCGGACATTCGTTCAATACCAACCAATACAGGCCGAGCTGCCGGGTGGCCTCGGCAAACTCGGAAAAATCGACAGGCTTGCGAACATAGCTGTTGGCTCCAAGGCGATAGCTGCGCACAATGTCGCTCTCTTCGTCTGAGGAGGTCAGGACTACGACGGGCAGGGTTTGTGAGCGGGGGGTTTCCCGGATCTTGCGCAGGACTTCAAGACCATCGATTTTCGGCAGCTTGAGATCGAGCAGAATGACGGAAGGCAGTTCCTGAAGCGCGTCGGCGCCTTGGCCGAAGAGCATCTCGATGGCTTCTTCCCCATCGCGGGCGATGCGGATTTCATTGGCGATGTTCGCTTTCCTCAAAGCGCGGATGGTAAGCAATTCGTGATCGGGATCGTCTTCGATCAGGAAGATCAAGCGGCCTTTTTCTGCCATGGATATTGCAACCTCAAAAGTGTTTTCGTTTGGCGCCCGCTCCGGGGATGGGCGCGCCTCACGACGCAGGGACCAACAACGGCGTTTCCACCTGCCGGTACAGGGTCCGCCCGATTTCGCTTCGGTCTGAAGAAAAATCCCGCAGCAAGAGATCGAGCGCTTGTTCACACGATTCGAGCGGAGAGCGTTGCGAGCGAAAACCGGGTCAGACAAGGCGGAGTTCGCAAAAAAATCCTCCTCCGTCGCTGTCGCCCTAATCGTGTGAACACGTCCTAGCCTAGCCTAAACCAAAACGTGGCTCCTTGCCCCTCCGCTCCCTCGGCCCAGACCTTGCCGCGGTGGCGCTGAACGATTCGCGCTACCGTGGCCAGGCCGATCCCCGATCCGCGAAAATCGATGTCCCCGTGAAGGCGGGTAAAAGCGTTGAAGAGTTTGTGGCCATAGCGCGGATCGAAGCCGGCGCCATTGTCCCGAATGAAAAACGCTCCATCGGAGCGCCCAAACTCAATGCGCGCCTCCGGCCGCTTGGCAGTGAACTTCACCGCATTCCCCAGCAGGTTTTCTAACGCTGCGCGTAGCAGGCGGGAGTCTCCCATGCACTCGAGGCCGGCCTGAATATCGAAGAGAAGCACGCGTGTGGAATTCTGAGCCGTCAGCTCACCGGCGACCGTGCGAGCCAGCGCCGTCAGGTCGACCGGCTCCATCGCCAGCTCCGCGCGGGTGATGCGGGAGAGCTGGAGCAGGGAATCGATCAGGTTTCCCATGCGCTGCACTCCCTGCCGGATGCGGCTGAGATAATCGCGGCCCTCCGCGTCGAACAAAGAGCGGTAGTCTTCATCCAGCACCAGGCTGAAGCCGTCAATGGTTCTCAACGGCGCCCGCAGATCGTGAGAGACGGAGTAGCTGAAGGCTTCGAGCTCCCGATTGGTGGCCTCGAGCTCCGCCGTGCGCTGGGCGACGCGTTCCTCCAGCTCCGTATTCAGCTCCCTCACCTCCTGCGCGCTCGCTTCGGCTTGCTCGCGGGCACGCCGCTCGGCCTCGTAGGCGCTGGCGCGGTCGAGCGACAGGCCGATGCGCCCGGCGGCGACCGACGCGATCTCCTCGTCCCCGTTTTCGAAGGGGCGCGTGCTCTGCCGTCCCGCAACCAGAATGCCTTGAACGGAGGAGGTTCCAGACAGGGGCGCGATGAGCAAAGAGCCGATGTGCTGGCGGAAAACTTCGAAGGATAGCGGCTCCGCGCTGGTGTTGGGAATGGAGACGACGCGCCCCCGTACGAGCGCTCGGTGCAATGGCCCGGCCTTTTCCGCTGGAATGGTGGCGCCTGGACCGAGTCTGCTTCCCGCGGAGGCCTCGACCGTCATCGCGCCGTCGTGTTCCACAAGAAGCAGAAGGCTATCGGCGGAGATCAGCCCGCGCACGCGCGACAGGAGCTCTTGCATCAACTCACCGGCAGGCAGGCCGGTAAGGCTCACGTCGCTTACGCTTTCGAGCTTCTGCAGCCGTTCGGTCGTGCGATCGCTGTGTTCGCGCAAACGGCGTTCTGCCGTAATACCGCGGAATGCCAGCAGGATTAACACCAGATCGATAAAGCTGGCGAAGATTGCCGCGACCTTCGCGCGCAACGCATCCTGGCTCGATCGTGCCACCCGCTCCACCAGAAGCCGCTGCTCGGTTTGCTGCATCTGGATTACGAGAAGCTGTCCATGGTCCAGTTGTGTCAGGTCGCTCTCGCTGAGCAGAAGAGGGATCTGCGGCGCTTCTCCATTGGCGCCCCTCTGCCGGATCTTGCTTTCGAGCAGATTGCGCTCGCTCTCGATTGCGGCGCGCAATTCCGCGAGTGATTGTTGCTGTTTCGGATTATC
The DNA here is from genome assembly GCA_036267335.1 of Acidobacteriaceae bacterium. GTDB lineage: Bacteria > Acidobacteriota > Terriglobia > Terriglobales > Acidobacteriaceae > PALSA-350. The sequence goes on along the minus strand of DATAWF010000254.1, from coordinate 13,891 downwards.
CCCGGTGAGCGATGCGACGCGCGAAATTTCGGCTGGCAGCGCATGGATCGCCCGGCCATAAGCATCCAGATAGCTCAGGTTTCCGCTAAGAAGGTATTCCTGGGTGGCCGCTTCGGCGCCCGTCAGCGAATCGCCCACCTGAGTGAGACCATGAATCACCTGCCAGGTGTGGTCCACCCAGTATTGAGCCAGCGAGAGAGCCTGGATCGAGCGGAGCGCAAGCCAAGCGTTGCAGGTAATGACGAGGAGAGCCGCTCCCAGCAGGGAAAGCAAGAGCACATGCGAGCTTCGCGATTTCATCCGGCTAAGGTGTTGGATGCCTTGAATGTCTACCTTAACAGGATGCAGCCTGCCCGGCGCAGGTTGGAACCGCCCCTAGAACCTTGATGACGCGAATCGCGTGATCAGGCCCTAGCCGCCGAGGCGGTACTTACTTTCGGCCAGCCGGTAGAGCCGGCGCCAGACCAGCCGGTTGATGGTCACCACCATGAGCGCCATGATGATGGTCGCGAGCAGCAAAATGGAAAACCGCCCCTGGTCGGAGGCGGCGCTGATTTGCGCTCCCAGGCCTAAAGTCTGCATGGTATGGCCCTTGAGCTGAAAGTATTCCGCGATGATGCTCGCGTTCCAGGCTCCGCCGGAAGCGGTAACCAGCCCCGTGATCAGATAGGGAAAGATCCCTGGCAGGATCACGGTCTTCCACCGCTGCCATGTCGTGAAATGATAGAGGGCCGCGACCTCCTTGAGATCGGAAGGGATCGCCGTGGCGCCGGCAATGACGTTGAAGAGGATGTACCACTGCGTGCCCAGCAACATCAGGGCGATGGAGCCGATACCCAGCCCGCCGCCTAGTTGAACTAGGCCGATGAGCAGAATGGGGAAGATCGCGGTCGCGGGATAAGAGGCGGCGATCTGCGCGAGAGGCTGGGCAATCCGCGCCAGACGTGGATGAAAGCCGATGGCCACTCCCGCTGGAATGGTCCAGGCGGAAGCGATGAGCAGGGAAGCATTGACGCGCAGGAAGGTCGCTCCGGCTCCGCGTAGCAGTTCACCCAGCTCGCCGCTGCTGATTCCGCGCAAGAGGCCAAGAGCACGCACGGCCGCAATGCCGACAATAAGAACGGCTGTTGCTGCGGTGATCGCGAGCAGGATGCGCGATCGAACGGGATGACGCGAGCCGGCCTCGCCCGGGTCCGGTCGCCGCTCCGCGAGCCGCCGGTAGATTCGTTCTTCGATGGGAACGACGGCTACCCGTTTCACCCAGGCCACCACGCTCGAATGCTGCATCACGTGGAGCAGCGGCGAGGTTACCCGGCTGGCGCTCTCGACCTGCTCGAACTTGAATTTGTCCGACCACGCGATCAGGGGCCGCCAAATAAGCTGGTCGGTGGCAACAATGATGAGGATCATCGCCACGGAGCCCCAGAGCATTCCGTGGGTGTCACCGCTTCCGGCAGCAGTCTGAAGATAGGAACCCAGGCCGGGCAACCGGAAGTCGCGCTTGCCCAGCACGAACATCTCGCAGGCCATCAGGAAGAACCATCCCCCAGCCACGGAGACGATCGAGTTCCAGATGAGACCGATTGCAGAATAGGGCAGCTCGAGCTGCCAGAAGCGCTGCCAGCGGGAGAAGCGATAGAGCGTGGCCGCCTCAAGCAGCTCACGCGGCAGGCTCTTCAGCGAGGAGTAGAAGCTGAAGGCCATGTTCCAGACCTGGCCGGTAAAGATCAGCAGAATCGCGCCCATTTCAATGCCGAGCTGCCGTCCGGGAATGAGCGACACCATCGCCAGCATCACGCCCGGCAAGAAGCTCAGGACGGGAATCGATTGCAGAATGTCGAGCAGCGCAATCAGAAATCCTTCGACCCGCGGATTGTAGGCCGCGATATATCCGTAGCCGACAGCAAAGGTCAGGCTCAGCAGATAAGCAATGACAATCCGGACGACCGAATAGAAGGCATAGATGGGAATCATCGTCGCCGAAGGAGAGATTGCAACCGAGGCGACCTGATGGCCCATCCAATATTGCGCCGTGCGCAGCACGGCATAAAACAGCGCCAGTCCGCAGGCGGCGATGGTGCCGTCGAGAAAAAAAGGCCACGTGCGCTCGAAGACCAGGGCGCGGGAAAGAGTCTGCCGCGCGCTCATCCTTCGGCGGCCTCTTCTGCGGGCTCTTCTTCGGCGTCGGTATGGGGTTGGATGAATCTGCGCCGCGAGGCATCGAAGTTGAAGATCTCCGCGTAGCGTCCCCAACTGATGGCGGTATCCAATTGCCGCAGAGCCTCTTCTTCGCTGAACTGCTCATCGAGCATGTCGAGGAAAAATTCTTCCGGCACAGTGTGGTCGGATTTGGTCTCGATGGCCCGGGCGATTTGCCGCAGGAGCAGGACATGCTCGAGCGCGGCGGCGCGGAACAGTTCTTTCTGCAACTGGATTTCCGATTCGGCATACTCACGGCCTGCCGCGGTGATGACCGCATCGCCTTCTTCGACACGGAGGAAGCCCAGAAGCTGCGCGGCATCGACAATGGGCAGCAGGTCGTCGGCTTCGAAGGCGAGGTCATCCGCGAGCCGGTACATATCCGCCCGGCCGCTGTAGTCGATTAGAAGCTCCAGCAACCCCGCGATGCCTCCGGGACGGGCGTGCGGCAGCATCTGGTAATGCATTTGCCGCTGGTCGCGCACCGCGGTCAACGTAGGCACGCCGGAAGGAACAACATCCGGCCGGGTAAGCACGGTGTAGATGTAATCGACGAGTTGCGTGAAAGGCTGGCTCTTGCGATTGCGGGGATGCGTCAGGGTCACGGCGAAATCCGTGCGCACATGGCCGGGATTGCGGCCCAGCACGATGATACGGTCGGCCAAAAGGACCGCTTCTTCGATATTGTGCGTGACTAGAAAGATCGATTTGGTGGGGATGGTTTTTTTGTGCCACAGCTCCAGCAGCTCGCTGCGGAGATTTTCCGCCGTCAGAACGTCCAGCGCGGAAAAGGGCTCGTCCATAAAGAGCACTTCCGGCTGCACGACCAGTGCCCGGGCAAAGCCCACCCGCTGCCGCATTCCCCCTGAAAGTTCTTTGGGATAGGCCGCCTGAAAGCCGTCCAGGCCAACGGTGTCGAGAATCTTCAAGCTCTGTTCACGCCGCTCCTCCGCAGCGATTCCCCGGGCCTTGAGCGGCGCTTCGACGTTTTCAATCACTGTTAGCCAGGGAAAGAGAGCGAAGCTCTGGAAAACGATGCCCACGCTCGCCTGCACCTGGGAGATCGGCTTTCCATGCCAGAAAACTTCGCCGGCTGAAGGACGGGAGAGCCCCGTGAGCATACGCAAAAGGGTGGATTTCCCCGAGCCCGAGGGTCCGAGCAGCGCGACGATCTCTCCCGGCAGGATCGCCAGATCGGTGGGCGCGATGACCTGGATACGGTTTTCGCTCGGCTGCGCGTAGTACTTTTCCACCTGCTGCGCACGAATGATCGGTTCAGCCATGGGTAAGCTTTCCAAAAAGTCGATCCGTTGTTCGAATGCGAGAGAATGCGCGCGGAACGGCCAGATTTGCCGGGCGACGAAAGAAAAGCTTCTCTACGGGAAAAGCGTATCATCCAAACAACGGGCGTAGGTCGTTTCCGATTCGGATTCCTTTGCATCTTAACTGTTTATTCTTCCAAAGAAGGTGAGCAACGAATGTCGAATAGCGAGCGAAAGCCGAAAGTTCTGGTGGTCGATGATGAGAGGGTGATCGCCGATACCCTGGCCATCATTCTCAACCAGAGCGGCTTTGAGGCCACGGCAGTCTACAGCGGAGAAAAAGCGGTCGAAATGGCCCGCGCGATCAAGCCGGACATGGTGATCTCCGACGTGATTATGAATGACATGAACGGCGTCGATGCGGCGATCAAAATCCGCACGATGCTGCCCACTTGCAAGATTCTGCTTTTCTCCGGGCAGGCGGCTACCGCCGATCTTCTCGACCGCGCCCGCGTGCAAGGCCATGAATTTGAGATTCTGGCCAAGCCCGTCCACCCGCAAGATCTGTTGGCCCGCTTGCGGGGCTGAACTTCCATCAGAATCTACATCTCGCGGCGGCCTTCCATGGCTCGCGCCAGCGTGACTTCGTCGGCATACTCGATGTCGCTGCCCGCCGGTACGCCCGTGGCGATTCTGGTCACGCGCACCGGCGCCGCGTGCAGCAGGCCCGCGAGGTAGACCGCGGTTGCCTCACCCTCGACCGTGGGATTGGTAGCCAGGATGACCTCTTCCACCTCGCCCTGCTCCACTCTCGCCATCAGGCTGCCGGTTCGTAGCTGCTCCGGTCCGATGCCGTTCAGGGGAGACAGGGTGCCGTGCAGCACGTGGTACAGCCCGTTGTAGCTGCGCGTCTTTTCGATGACCGCAATGTTGCCCGGCTCCTCGACCACGCAAATCGATCGATGGCTGCGGGTAGCGCTCGCGCAGTAGACGCAGGGATCGATGTCGGTAATGTTGTTGCAGGTGGAGCACAGGCGCAGGCTGGCCTTCAATTGCCGCACGGCATCGGCAAGGTCCTCGGCCTCGCGGGCGCTGGAACGAAGAATGTGGAAAGCGAGCCGCTGCGCGCTCTTGGCGCCAATGCCCGGCAGCTTGCGCAGGGCCTCGATCAGCCGCTCCATCGGTTCGGCAAATTGCGACATAGGCTTCGGTTTCTAGTGTCCTGTCTCAGAAGTTCGTTCAAGGAATGTTCTTTGGTTTTGTATCAGGGCATGACTTTGCGGTCACCGCGACCCCAGCGGATTCTTTCTCCCTTGCGGTATCCGCTTCAGTCGTGCCGTAAAGATCGCCAAAACAGATGGGCTTCAGCCCCTGAGGGCTGTTCTTCGAACCCCTCCAATTCGCCAAATTATTCAATGAACTTCAGACTCACCACAACTAGCTGCTAGAGCATTTCTCCTATAGGTGTATCCCGAAGTTGCGACGTCCTACGCGGCGCTTTATCAAGAAAAGCCGCACTTCTCCGCCCTTGGTGGTGCATAGCAATAGGAGAGATGCTCTAGAAGAGCCCCGGAGGCAGATTCAGCCCGCTCAGCGCGCCCGAGAGGCTCGATTTCATCGCGTCATCGGCCCGCCGGCCGGCTTCATTGAAAGCCGCTGTGATGAGATCCTCCAACAACTCCACATCGCCAGGACTGGAGCTCAGGCTGGAAACGGCCGCGGCATCGATTTTCAATTTGAGAACCTGCTTTTGACCGTTCATCGTGACCGTGACCGCGCCTCCTCCGGAGGAGGCCTCGACTACAGTCTGGCTCAACTTCGCTTGCACCTGTTCCTGTACCTGGCGCGCCTGCTGCATCATTTCCTGCAAGTTGAAGGGGTTCACGTCTTACTCCAAAAGTTAGTGGTTGCCGCGGGAGCTCTCCCGCAGGTCGAGGACGTTTCGTACCTCGGCATGGAAGAGTTCCTGGGCCTGGCGGACCAAGGGATTCTTAAGTGCGATTGCCTGAATTCCGCGGTCGGAAGCGCCGCCCGGCCGCAGCGGAACGGCGGAGGTCGCGGTGACCGTTTCGGCGGAAATCATGGTGATTTTTGGCGCAACGCCGGCCGCAGTGAGCGCCTCGCGGACGATTTTGGTGGCTTCGGCATTCATGGCAAGTCCGAGCATCTTCTTCGTGATTTCGATTTCCACGCGGATTCCGCCATCTTCGCGGCTCCAGTTCGCCGTGGAAAGCTTGGCTGCAGCAGTGCCATGACCGGCATCGTCGAGCGCGGCGACAACCGCATCGCGAATCGAGGCGAGATCGTCCGGCGCCTCGTTCCGGGCCTGAGGCTCAACCTCGGGACCTGCTGGAGTGGCCGGCGATGCTTCAGAGCGTGCTTCTGCCGGCTGCGCCTGTAACTCCGGCTGCTCCTGTAACTCCGGCTGCGCCTGTAACACCGGCTGCTCCTGTGACACTAGGAGATCGGAACGCTCCGCGGGCTCGCTGCCCTCGACCGCTTGGGGCGCGGGCGCCTCAGGCTCCCCGGCAGGCGCGGGAGCATGGGAAGCCGGCGGCGCTACGGGGCGCGCTGCAAAAGCCGTCGGCGCCGTGATTGTTTCCGTCCTTACCGCCGGTGGTCGTGCGCTTGCGCCGCTGGAGCCGGCCGCTCCGGAAACTCCCGTAGAAGATCCCATCGACCCCGGCCGGCCGGCCCCGCCGGAGCCGGAGCTCTCCGGCAGGCTGCCCAGAATTTTTTCGAGCGGAATCAGCCGTTCCAGATGCACGAGCTTGATGAGCCCCAGCTCCAGGTGAAAGCGTTGCTCCTGGCGATAATTCAGGTCGTCGAAGGTGCGCAGCATGACCTGAAGAAAGCGCGTCAGGTCCTCTTCGGAGAAGAGCGCTGCGGTGCGGGCGGCCCGTGCGCGTTCATCGGCGGAGATCTGCAAAAGCTCCGTCGTTTCGCCCCCCAGCTTGGCCATGAGGCTGTTGCGAAGGTAGCGGACCAATTGCCGGGCAAGCTGGGCCGGGGTGTTGCCCGCGTCGAGCAGCCGGTTGATCTGCTGCATGACAGCCGCGCTTTCCTGGGCATGGACGCTCAGCAACAGTTGCTCAAAGACCGGGTTCGGCACGGTGCCCATCAGCTCTCGAATCTGGCCGGCCTCGAGCGTGGCCACCCCATCCACCAGAGGCGCGCTGGCAATGGCCTGGTCGAGAATGGAGAGCGCGTCGCGCATCGATCCATCTCCCGCTTCGGCCAGCAGGGAAAGCGCGTCGTCGCCCGCGACAATCTTTTCCCGGTCCCCGATCTGCCGAAGCTCGGCCAGAATCTCGTCGAAGGCCACCGCGTGAAAGCTGAAGTGCTGGCAGCGGGATCGAATGGTTTGGGGAATATCTTCCGGCTGCGTCGTCGCCATCATGAAGACCACATGTTCGGGCGGCTCCTCGAGGGTCTTCAGCAGGGCATTGAAGGCCGCGTCGGTGATCTGATGGGCCTCGTCGAGAAGATAGATTTTGTAGCGGTCCCGCGCCGGGCTGTAGCGGGCCGCGTCGCGCAATTCGCGAATCTCGTCGATTCCGCGATTGGTGGCCGCGTCGATCTCGAGCATATCGACGGAGTTTCCCGCCCGAATCTCCTGGCAGGAGACGCACACCGCGCAGGGCTCGGCCGAGGGCCGCTCCGCGCTGCCGATCGGCGTCCGGCAGTTCAGCGCCATGGCCAGAATGCGGGCGATGGTCGTTTTGCCGATGCCCCGATGGCCGCTGAAGATATATCCATGGGCTGTGCGGCCCTGCTCGAGCGCATTCAGCAGCGTGCGCGTGACGTGTTCCTGCCCCGCAACATCGGAAAAACGTTGAGGGCGATATTTGCGGGCGAGGACCTGATATGCCATGAGAAAAAAGGGACAGCCAGCGGCAGGGGAAGGCCTGCGAGACGGCAGTTGAATTCTGATTGTAGACCGAGAGCTTTCGCATCTCCCAATGCGGAGGCCGGAGAGGCGGAAGTCCTCGGCCTGAGGCCCTTTTTATGCCGTCTCCCGTCCGCCGTTGGCCGCCAATTCCACTTCAAGCGTCTAAACTAAATACGGATCCTATGCGCCGACTGCTCCCCTCCGCCGTCCTTTTTGCAGGTGTTCTATCGGTCGTCTGGATCGCCGGAGGACAGCCTTTGGCGGCCCAACAGAACGGATCGGCGCCGCCACCGCAGTCGCAAAATGCAGCGCAGCCGCCTGACGCGCCCCAGCCGCAACCCGACGCAACGCCAGCGCCCGCGAACGCGCCAGATGCCCCACAGCCGCAAACCCCGCCCAAGAAACAAAAAAATGGACAAAAGCCGGAAAGCGGAGACCCCGCCCAGGCCGATCAGACGGCAGTTCCGCAGGCAACACCAGGCGACGCAAACGGAAGTGCAGCCGCCGGGAGCGACAACTCCGGACAGAGTGCGAAACCACCGTCCCCGGCCGATGACAATCCGTTTCCCGAAGATGTCTCTCGCAAGGCGGCAGAGGCCGCCGGGTCGAGCAGCGGGTCGAGCAGCAGGAGCAGTTCAGGCGACACGCCGGCGCCGCAGTCGCCGAATACCTCGCCGAATAGCGGTGGGAAATCTTCGCCGGCCGATGACAATCCGTTTCCCGAAGATGTCTCTCGCAAGGCGGCAGAAGCAGCCGGGTCGAGCAGCGGGTCGAGCAGCAGGAGCGGCTCAGGCGACACGCCGGCGCCGCAGTCGCCGAATACCTCGCCGAATAGCGGTGGGAAACCGTCGCCGGCCGATGACAATCCGTTTCCCGAAGGTGTTTCCCGCAAGGCGGCTGACCAAGCGGCCCACGATGCCTCTCCGTCAGGGAGTGGGGCTGGCGCCTCCTCTCTTCCTTCCGCCAATTCGAGCCTCGAAGGGACCGGAAAAGGCTCCGACACGGTTACTAGTACGGCGCGTGCCAAAGAAGACACTCAGGTAGGGGATTTCTATCTCGTTCGCGGAGACGTCAACGGCGCCCTCGTCCGCTATCAGGAAGCGGCCGTTTTGGATCCGACCAACATGGATGCTGTTTATGGCTTGGCGGAGACGGCGATGCGGATGAAGAAATACTCCGAAGCGGAGCATAACTATGAGCTTTATCTGCAAGTTGTGCCGACAGGAAGCAAAGCGAAGCACGCTTTGAAGCAGTTGGATCAGTTGGCTGGCGAAAAATAAATTCCGGTTTCCGCTTGTGGCCGGCTGAGAAAAGGCTCGCGATCCAACCCACGATTTTCCTCCTGCCGAGCAAAATTGCACTTTCGCTACATCCAATCTGGGCATACGAGATTCCTCAAAGGAGCTATTCATCTCTTCTTATTTCGTTTTATGATGAGCCGTTTGGAGAATTTATCGCCCCGGTCAGGGGAGGTTTGCGGATGCATGCAGTGCTCGAAGCAGTAGCCGGGCAAGTTACTAGCGAACTCGAGGGCCTGGACGCCTGGCAGTCCAGACAACATCCCGACGGCAAAGAGCGCCTGTGGAGCATTCAGCAGGTGGTCGAGCATTTGGTTCTTAGCTACCGGTTTACGGCGGCGGAGATCGAAGCACGTCTGGCCAAGGGACGGATCGCCAAAAACCAACGGCGCACTCCTCTGCAGCAGATGCTTCAGATTATGGTGCTCGGCTTCGGATATATTCCGCAGGGAACCCCGGCGCTCGACAATGTCGCCCCTGGCGGCACGGCTTATTCCTCGATGACGGGCAGAGAACTCGGGCGCGCGTTATGCGCGGAGCTGGATGCAATGGACAAGGCGCTCGACTGCAGCCGCGGAAAGTTTGGGATGGAACGTGTGGCGGTCCACCCGATTCTCGGCCCGCTGCGTGTAGACCAATGGCGCCGTTACAACGCATTGCACACGGCACATCACCTGGCTCAGATCAAGAGGGTGCAGGCTGCGGTTGTGCCGCAATCGCTGGCGGAGCGCTCGCCGCGCGTCGGGTTAGGAAAAGAAATGCAGGTACCAGCGCAGCATCCATTCGCCTAGGAAAACCGAGTACAGGCCGGCGATGCTGAGAAATGCGCCGAAAGGGATCGCGATGGGCTGGGCGCCCGGAGCGTTTCCCTCCTTCTTCCGCGAGGCAAGCAGCAACACTCCATAGATCGCTCCCGCTACGGTTGCAAAAAAGAGCGCGAGGGCGGTGCGGGGCAGTCCCAGCCATGCCGCCAGCATGGCGATCAGCTTCACATCTCCCATGCCCATGCCCTGCCTTCGGCGCACCAACCAGTAAATGCCGCCGATTGCGAGCAGCACTCCGGCCGCTGCAAGTGCCGACGCCGCTGCCGTACCCGCCGCGGAGAGCCCGGCTTGGATCGCCGAGCCTGTTCTTGATCTTGATTCCGCGCCTCCCACTCCCGCGACGATCACGCCCAGCGCAAGTCCCGGCACGGTGAATCGATCTGGCAAAAGCATCGTTTCCCCATCCATCACCGCCAAGCCCAGCAGGAGAAAGCAAAAGGCCGACCACGCGGCCGAGCGCCAGTTCCAGCCAAAGGTGAAGAAGCACATGCAGAACAAAACGCAAGTCGCTAATTCCACGGCCGGATAGCGCCACGATATAGGGATTTTGCAGTCTTTGCAGCGCCCATGGAGAAGGATCCAGCTAACCAGAGGGATGTTCTCTCGCACCGTCAATGTGCGGCCACAGTCCCGGCAATGGGAGCGGGGAGCGGCCACCGATTCTTGCAGCGGTAAACGGGTGATGCAGACGTTCAGAAAGCTGCCGAAGGCCAAGCCCGACAAAACGCAAACGATGGCAGGGATCATGACGGGAAGACGCAAGCGGTGGAGCGTGTTTCATCAATAGCCGGCGATGGTTGTAACCACGGACGAGACCCGCCGCCAAAGCGGGGCTCGTGCTGTGTCCCCACGCAGCGGGGACAAACATGAAACACGCTCTAGGCAAAGTATACGCGGGCCCAATTTCCTTGCCGGTGGGATACATTCGAGATATGGATTCCAAGCGCCGGGATGCAGGAGGGCTGTTTGCCGAGTCCGTCGCGATCATGGAGCGGCTGCGAGCGCCGGGCGGCTGCCCCTGGGACCGCGAACAGACCTTTTCGAGCATCCAGCCGTACACGATTGAAGAGACTTATGAGGTTCTCGACGCGATCGACCGCGGGCATTGGGCCGATCTCTGCGAAGAGCTGGGCGATCTGTTATTGCAGGTGCTTTTCTACGCGGAGATGGCCGCCGACGCGGGGCACTTCGGGATCGCGGACGTTTTGACCGGGCTCAATGCCAAGCTCATCCGGCGCCATCCCCATGTCTTCCCACCAGAGCAGCCCGTGGCCGGCCTTCCGGGGACTGACGGAGCCTCCGATCTCGATTCGGCCCAGGTGCTGCGCAACTGGGATGCCATCAAGCAGCAGGAGAAGGCGAGTCGCGGGCCTTCCCACGCGCCTTCGAACGAAGAGTCCGACAATGGACGTCCGGCTTCCGGGTCGGCGCTCGACGGCGTCCTGAGATCGCAGCCTGCCTTGATGGAAGCGCGCAAGCTGGGCTCCCGGGCGCGCAAGACAGGTTTTGACTGGCCCGGCGCGGAAGGACTCTTTGACAAGCTGGGCGAGGAAACAGGGGAACTGCGCGCGGCGATCGCCAAGAGTCAAACTGAACAAGCGGAAGGCGCACGCGAAGCGGCGAAGGAAGAGATCACGCTCGAGGTCGGCGATCTGCTTTTTACGGCGGCCAATCTTGCCCGCCATCTGGAGGTCGATCCGGAGCTAGCCTTGCGCGGCAGCAGTGCCAAATTCCGCCGAAGATTTCAGGCAATGGAGCGGATTTCGGAGAAAAAGCTCGAAAGCCTCTCCGCGGAGGAGCTTGACGGCCTTTGGAACCGCGTCAAGGCGGAAGAACGAGCCGCCTCTCCTCTCGCGCCATGAGCATTCCTTCGCCTGAGATCCCCGAGAACCCTGAGATCTTTGTCCGGCCGTGCCGCGGTCTCGAGGAGCTGGGGGCGTGCGTCAGGCTTCAGGCCGCAGTATGGGGCTTGGCGGAAAGCGAGATCGTTCCCCGGCGGTCGTTTGTTGTCGCGTCCCATATTGGAGGACAGGTGATCGGGGCCTTCGACCCCTCCCGTGCGGGTATTGCCAGCGGGGTGATCGGGTTTGCCATGGCCCTCCCGGCTTTGGCGCCGAGGTCGTCCCCTGCAGCCGGAGTCCGCCCGTATCTGCATTCCCATATGCTCGCCGTCGAGCCCGGCTACCGCAACCGGGGGATCGGCCGCCGATTGAAGCTTTTTCAGCGCGAAGAAGCGCTCGCGCGTGGAATCCAGCATATGGAATGGACCTTCGACCCGCTCGAGATCAAAAACTCGTATTTGAATATCCACAGGCTGGGGGCGATCTCTCGGAAATACGTTTCCAACATGTATGGTGTATCCTCGTCTCGCCTGCAAGGAACGCTTCCTACCGATCGTTTGTTCGCCGAATGGTGGATGGATAGTGCGCGTGTGCGGTGTGCGATCGAAGGAAAATCATTTTCTTCTCCGCCCGTCGAGGAGACGGTTATGGTGCCGCGGGAGATCGGCGAATGGAAGACAGACCAAGCCGGTTTGGAGCGTGCTTTTACAATACAGAGACAGAATCGTGAGCGGTTGGAGCGGGCTTTCGCCCGTGGTCTGGCCGTGACTGGCTATCGCGTCGACGGTGGCAACGGGGTCTTTGAGTTAGGCCGGCTCGACGCCCCTGGGGCCTCCTCGCCCTAATCGTGTGATCAGGCCCTAGCGAACCGAAACCCCGGCTGGGAACTGCTGGAAAGAAGCAAGCGAAATTTTGAAGCGAAATGGCGATGGTTCCCTTCGGATCACGCCGCTTTTGAGATGAATCGCAACCGGAATCGAGCGGATAGATATCTCCATGAAGATCGATGCCATTATTCTGCGTGAGCTTCACATGTCGCTGGTTCGTCCCTTCCGGACGAGCTTCGGCCAGACTTCCAAACGCCGGGTTTTGCTGGTCGAGATTCAGGCGGAAGGCTTTTCGGGATGGGGAGAGTGTACGGCGGGGGAACACCCCTACTTCAGTGAGGAAACAACCGACACCGCATGGCTGATGCTGTTGCAGGAGCTGGCGCCGTCGCTGGCTTTGAATGGAGTGGAGCACGCCGGCAAATGTCCGGAGCTTTTCCGCCCGGTGCGCGGACACCGCATGGCGAAGGCTGCGCTCGAAAATGCGGTGTGGGATCTGGAAGCGCAGATGCGCGGCATCTCTCTTGCCGGTCTTTTGGGAGGCATGCGCAATTCGATTGCTTGCGGCGTCTCCATCGGCATTCAGCCTTCCGTCGAAGAGACTCTGGAGAGCGTAGCCGAGGAACTGGCGGCCGGCTACCGCCGGATCAAGCTCAAAATCAAGCCCGGATGGGACGTGAATGTACTCGAGGCAGTGCGGCATCGCTGGCCTGAAATCACGTTGAGCTGCGACGCCAATTCCTCTTACCGTCTGCGCGATGCGGATCATCTGGCGGCCTTCGACCGGTTCGATTTGTTGATGATCGAGCAGCCGCTCTGGGCCGACGACTTTTATTTCCATTCGATCCTGCAAAAGCAGTTGGAAACCTCCATCTGCCTGGATGAGTCGATACGGAACCGCCGCGACGCATTGGCGGCAATTGGGATGGAATCGTGCCGCATTATCAACCTCAAGCTGGGCCGGGTTGGTGGCTTCAGCGAGGCGATCGCAGTCCATAACGCGGCGCAGGAGCGCGGCATCCCTGTCTGGTGCGGAGGAATGCTCGAAACCGGCGTTGGCCGCTCGCACAATATCGCCCTCTCGACGTTGGAAAATTTCAGCTTGCCGGGTGACGTCTCCGCCTCACGGCGTTATTGGGCGGAAGATATTGTGGAGCCGGAGGTCGAAGTGTCGGCGCAGGGAGAGATCGCCGTTTCGAGCGCGCCGGGGCGGGGATACGAGGTCCGCAAGGAACTTGTCGAGCGCCTGACGGTCCGCAAAGAAAAGGTACGGGCCCTGGAGTTGGTTTCCTAGGTCTCGTGCGCTCCCAGCCGGTCCGGCCGCGCTGAAGTGCTCTAACCTGAATTTCTCACACTCTCAGTCAACCCTGTCATCTCGACCGGAGGCGGTGCGAATGCACGGCCGCAGCGGAGAGATCTGCTTTTGTTTTTCTTTCTGTCATTCCCGTAGGGAATCTGCTGGTGGTTTGGAAGGGCACAGCTTTAGCTGTGCCGCAAGAGTCACTAGATTTCGGTCGGCTTTAGCCGCCGAGGGAATCTTGGGCCTGCTCCCACTCTGTCATCTCGACCGGAGGCGGTGCAAATGCACGGCCGCAGAAGCGTTTCTCCTGATGGTGCTGGAGCGGAGAACAGAGCCTAACGCAGCCATTCCATCGAAGAATGGCTGCTCGTAGTGGGCGTAACCACTCCAGGGTGTCAGGAGAAATGCGTTAGTAAAGAGATCTGCTTTTGCTTTTCTTTCTGTCATT
>DATAWF010000253.1:0-17892 GCA_036267335.1 Acidobacteriaceae bacterium | reverse complement strand
CGCCTCGTCGGCTCTCGCGCTCAACCCGCAAGCGCTTTCCTCGCAAAAGGGAAATGGACGAAGTGCGGCGGAGATCGCATGGGAAACACTGAGTGATCAGCAGATTTCGTCGATCATCTCCAGTTTTCATCTCGACCATGGCATGACGCATCTGCTGGCTCAAGGCCAAATCTTCACCTATGTCCGATCCAAGATCGGCATGAAGACGGTGCAGGTCCAGGGTAGCGAGCCGCCCGAGGTTGTGGTGACCTACACAGGCGAAAGCCCTGTGGAAGCCATGGGAGTCGCGAACGCAATTGCTCAGACGATGCGTGAAGCGAAAGTTCCCGCTCCTCCCCCGCCTGCAGAACCCGCTCCCGGCAGTGCCGCTCAGGAGCTTGAACAAAGCACTGCCCATCTGCAAGCGCTGTCGCAAGCGCAGCCCACGGGGACAGATGCCCTCCAAGCTCAATTGCCGCAATACCTGAGAAGGGATGCGGAACTGCAGGCGGCCCGGAGCGACGCCGCGTCCAGACTCGCCGGCTTGCAAGAGGAAACCGATCACCTTCAGGCGGCGGGCCGTGCCGCTTCCGCACCGGCTGCGCCGGCTCCTGATCCGGCGCGTACCGCTTTGGAGGGGCAAATCAAGGCGGCCAAAGAGCGCCTTGAAGAATTGCGTCAGCGTTACACGGACCTGTATCCCGACGTGGAAGAAGCCAACGGCAATCTAGCCAGTCTTGAAGCTCGTCTGAAGGCCATGCCTGCCGCGAAACCCGTTGTCGAAATGCCCAAGCCGGTGCTGCATACCGCGGAGCTGAACACTTTGGCGGCGCAAGAATCAGATCTGCGCAACCAGATCGGCACCCTCGATAGCCAGATTGACGCCAATCAGCAAGAAACCGGGGTCTTGCGCCAGCGCCTTGCCGGAGCGCAAAACCTCAAGCAGCAATACAGTGTTGAACAGCAGCGATACAAGACCCTGTTGCAGGTTCAGGAGGCGCTGGACGTGGACGGGCAGGCCCCTGCCTCTTCCGGCAATGCGCCTCTGTTCACGATCGTGAAGAGCGCAACCTCGGCGGACGCGCTTGGATGGATGTTCGATCCACTCTTCTGGATTGCCAGCCTCGCCCTCGCGCTTCTCGCTTCCGGTCTCTCTGTTTATCTGGCCGAACAGTTCGCGCCGGCGGTGCACGAACACATGCCATCGCGCAGCTTCTATCCCAGCTAGAGCGCTATCCTGGCCCGCTATGGTTGG
The DNA here is from genome assembly GCA_036267335.1 of Acidobacteriaceae bacterium. Taxonomy (GTDB): domain Bacteria; phylum Acidobacteriota; class Terriglobia; order Terriglobales; family Acidobacteriaceae; genus PALSA-350. Next base: position 16,658 of record DATAWF010000253.1, on the reverse strand, counting down.
ACCGCAGCAGGCGCGCTTGCCACCGACTGTGCTGACGGCAGGGCCGAGGTGAATGTGACCTCAGGAAAGGGACTGTCTTTCCGCGCCAGCAACTCCGACGGATGGCCTTTTAACGTTTGATCGAAGAAAGCAAGTGCGTACGCGCGGACAATCTGAAACTGCCGCCGCGGAGGAATCCGTCCGGCCGCCGAAAAGCGGCGCCATGGAGAAAAAATCGCAGCATCGGTGAAGCTTTCGTGCCTGCTGCCGTGGAAATAGACCCGGTAGCCACCTGACTTTGCGAACATCTCGTTGTCTCCGTCATCCAGTGCTGCATCCACTCTTTGACCATTCGAAAGCCCACTGCGATCCGCGGGAAGATCGGTGGGGTCCTCCTGCAGAAACATGAATGGCTTCGACACTCCCGTCTGCTGCACCTGGCCAAAGAGAGAGCCATCCAAATCGAGAGCAGACCGGATGCGCGGATCGAGTGCGCAAGCCTGCGCTCCGACCGATCCGCCGAATGAGAAGCCCATCGCACCAGCGTCGTTGGTGTCGAGGAGCCGGTAGAAGGGGCTCTTCGGGTCTTCCGCCGTGGCCTGCAATTGGTCCAATACAAAAAGAGTGTCCGCGGTTTGGCGCGTCATCTCAGCATCGCCAACCGCTCTGATCTGAGCGATCGTCCTGGTGTCAAAGTCCATCGAGCCGGGCGATTGGGGTCGCAGCACGCGACCGTCCGGAAAAGCGATGGGCCCAGTGTTGTACGGATGGTCAATCCCGACGACCACGTATCCGTGACTGGCAAGATCTTCGGCCAGGTAGGTGTCGCTGGTGCGTCGTCCGGTCCAGCCCGGGTTGAAGAGGATTACGGGATAGGGATGGTCTGTAGCGGCCACGGGAGCGTTCCACCGTGCGTGCGTCCACAAGACGCTTTGGTAGGAGGAGAGCAACGTCGTCTCTTCGCGTCTGCGGTATGGCGCGCGGGGATTGCTGGAACTCTGAGCCGGATACCAGATCTGAATCAACAACTCCCGCTTCCGGTCAGGCGCCAAGTTCGGGTCTTCCACCCGGCTGGTATCGACCAAAGACAGAATCCGCGTGCCGATGGCTGAAGATCCGGTGGGCTCAGGAAGCCTGAACATCGGCAATACCGCAGAAAAACAACAAGCCATGAGAACGCCAGCCAAAATCGCCCAAGCGCTAACGCGACAGCCTTCCGCCGGCATTCGAAAGAGCAGGAACCCCGCCAATACAGCCGCCGCAAGATAGGCAGGCGCCATTTGCCAGTGCGCTCCTTCCCAGATCGCGTGCGCGACCAGCGCAAGCACGAGAGCGGCGAAGTCGGCATAGAGCGGCCATCGGAGGCGAGCGCCGCCGGCTAGCAGCAGAACGGCTGCGACGAGAAGCAATCCAGTGAAAATAACTTCGAAGGGGCGCATGTTCTCCGGGAGCAAGCCTCCTCAAAAGCTTATCTCCTGACGGAACTCCGCGCGCACGGATCTCGGTTCGCCTTTGTACGGGGAGCCGCCCGCGGAGGTTACTATGGAAACGAATCCTGCGAATTCGGGCAGGTCGCGGCGAATTTCTCCATTCCGGCCTTCAAGAGTTACACACTTCCGATATCTTGCGGAGGAGTCGCCTACTCCTTGAGGCTAAAGGAAGAGAATAGATTTGAGCCGGCGCCGGTTCCCTTTCCCGGGATTCTCTTGCAACACACATCCCTGGAAGCTCGGCTCATCAGGCAACCCACGTAGATGGGTTTCGTGCTGCATGTAGTGAAATCAGGAGTCTATGCGTCCGATTGAAGTTCCACTTGTAATTGTTTCCGCCTTGGTTGTGGTTGGAATGCTTTTTCTACGCGGCCGCCGGCCGGCGTGGTTGAAGCTGCTGGCCATCGCCGCCGCTGTGCTCTTTCTCGCTCATGCATTCTTCGAGGGCATTCACTGGCAGCTTTTTCCCGAATACCTGGCCTTGGTGCTCTTCCTGTTCGCGCTCTTCAAGCCAACCGAAAGAAGGGTGATGGCGCTCGGCTGGATTTGTGCCGCGCTCCTACTGGTCAGTGGAGCGTTCTGCTACACGATCCCCATGTTCCACTTGCCGAAGCCAGTGGGGCCGTATCCGATCGGCACGCGCACTGTACACCTGATCGATCCCAGCCGGCAGGAGACGCACCCGCATTCCCGACCCGGCAATCGCGAGGTCGTGCTGCAATTCTGGTATCCATCGGCGACAGCGACGGGCCGGCACGCCATGTATCGCGAGTTCAAAGAAACCAAGCTCCGATCGACCTATCAAGCGGTTCTTCCGGTCGATGCCCTACAGGATTCGGCAATCGCCAACCGCACTTTCCCGGTGATCTTTTTCAATCCCGCCTGGAATGGATTTCGCAACCGAAGTACTTTCATCACCCAGAATCTCGCCAGTCTCGGGTTCATCGTCGTCGGCATCTCGCATCCCTACAACTCCGCCTTCACCGAGTTGAGCGACGGATATGTCGCCCAATCCAAGGATGAGCCGGACCTGGGCGAATATTCCAAGGCAGAGCCGCTTTCGGAGCGCCTGAACCTCGCGAAATCGGAGCTGGCGGTTCAGCTCGCCGATGATGAATTCGTACTCGAACAGCTGACGAAATTGAACGAGACCCCCGACAGCCCGTTCTACCACCATCTGGAGATGGATAACGTGGGCGCCTTCGGCCACTCTTTCGGCGGTTCGGTTTCGGTGGAGCTAGCGTTGAAAGATCCGCGCGTGAAATGCGCTCTCGAAATGGATGGGTCTCTTTACGGGCAAGCCGAAGCGACAGGCATGCCCAAGCCGCTCATGACGATCCACCATCCCGAAGGCGCTTTGCCGCCAAATGCGGCGAACTCTCCCGACGAATCGATCCGCGTTTGGGCCGACATGAGGCAACGGGTTGCCGCCGCTTTTGCCCAGACTTTTTCCCGCTATGGCGGCTATGCGGTCAACATTGACGGCATCGATCACGAGAGCTACACCGACAAAGGCTTCTTCTCGCCTATCCGCCGCCTTACTGGAATCGGGTCCATGCGGCAGACAGAAGCCGCGCCGATCATCAACGGTTATGTCGCGGCCTTCTTCCTGCAATATCTCGCGCATAAGCCCCAACCTCTGCTCTCTGGCGCAATTCCGCCCCTCCCGCATGCCACGCTGACGATCTGGCCCGGGCCGGCCATCCAAAGCGGAAACCAGAGTGGAGACCCAACTGCCGCCAACGCCACACAGCCGACCCCTTAGAAACTGCCGTCCTAAGGGACCTTGAACGGCCAGGTGTCCGGGATTTTGACGATCGGGCTGCACGGAACGGAGATGAACGATGATCGCTCGCAGACAGGAACGTTGGTTGTGCGCCGTGTTTCTCCTAGTTGCATTGCTTTTTGGCGGCTTCGAGGCACACTACGGCCGTAGCGATTACAGCCAGGACGCGGTCTGCTACCTGACCCTGACCCATGCGCTTGAACACCATCAATGGATGTTGGCAGGAAATTCCGTTTGGAGCGTAGGCTATCCCGTCCTCATCCTGACCGCTGAGCAATTTACAAACCACACGCCTCTTGCAGAATGGCACGCGATTCATGTCCTCAATCTGGTCATCCTGACCGCGACCTTCCTGAGCTTTCTTTTTTTTCTGGACAGCGCCTCCGAGGAATCCCCATCCGCGCCGCGAAGCAGTCTTGCACTTTTGACTGTCGCACTCTCGATCTTTGTCTCCATCGAGCTCGCCATCAATCTGGTCTCGAGAGTAAGCCCAGACATGTTGGTGGCGTGCTTCTTTCTCCTTTCGGCTGGACAACTGCTCCGCATGAGCAAGCACCCCTCTTCAAGCCGCGCTTTGCTGCTCGGCCTCACACTCGGGTGTGGATATCTGGCAAAGGGCGTCTTCCTGCCGATTGCCTGCTTTGCATTTGTGATTTTGGCGTTTGCTGTACGCCCTGCGGGACGCGCCCTGAAGCACCTGGCGATTTCTGTTGCGGTCTTCCTGGTTCTCGTCTTGCCATACGCGCTCTGGATGTCTGTTTCTCTGGGGCGGTTTACGACCGGCACCGCCGGAAGCTTGAACTATGCGGCAAACGTCAACCACATGGAAAACATCGACTGGCAGGGTGGTCCGCCGCCGCTTGGCAATCCTATCCATCCCGTGCGGCTCATACCGGGGCGCGCGCTGATGTACGAATTCGGCCAACCATTTCATGTCACCTATGCGCCGATGTATGAGCGCTTCTACTTCGACGAGGGCTTCCGAAGCTTTTTCTCGCCCAGATACCAGCTTCGCGCCATGCTCCGCAATTGCCACCAATTCGTGCTTCTCCTGGTGCTTCATCCGATTTTCTACGCGTGGATTCTCATCCTTGCTCTGCTCTACGGAGGAATGCCGTATCGCCGCGCTTCCTGGCGGAGCCGGCTAGGCGCCGGATGGCCCGCGCTCGTTCTCGCCGCCCTGTCGATCCTGATGTACCTGTGCGTGGTCGTCGAACCGCGCTATCTTCCCGGCTTCCTGATCGTGCTTCTGGTGATCCCGGCTTTGGCCTTCGGCCCATCCGGCAAGGAAATCCCTGCCGGACTTGCCGCCACGGTCGTGGCCATCGCACTGCTGGGAGCCGCATCGGACATCGGATGGAGCAATCGCGCTACATTTCGCGCAGCGGCGGATGGCCGCACGGTCGCGAACGATCCGTCCTGGGAGCTAGCCTCCCATCTCTCGGCCTACGATCTGGTTCCCGGAGACGATGTCGGCGTCATCACTCACATCACCGGCGCTTACGCGACCTGGGCTTATCTTGCGAACCTGAACATCGTGGCCGAAATCGTGGAGCCGGGCCACGGGGGGAACCCTCGGACCGCGGGGTACGAAGAGGATTTCTTTGACTATCCGGCGCAGGAAGCCGGCCCGCGGCCCAACTTCTGGGAGTTGCGGCCGGAGGAGCAGCAAGCGGCTCTCGATCATTTCCGCCAGGCCGGTGCGGCGGCAGTGGTCTCTCTCTCGAAGCCCGCGGGGATTTCACTTCCTCCGGGCTGGGTTCCAGTTGCCGGAACGGAAGCATGGATTTACCGCTTTTAAAGCTCTTCCGTGTCATTCGCCAGGCGCTTGACAGGCAGCTTTCGCTCTGCGGAAAGACCCGCCGGTTACCCTCGGCTGGCCATTACAAAACTGTTACGCACGGGGTCGTCCACGGCTGCTAGTTTTGGATTAGCAGGAAATTTTTGCGGCAGTCCTGAAACCCGTTTCCGCACCTGCTTCGGGTGCGCTGCCGAAATTGTTCTCCGAAGGGGCGGCTGCAACCTCATGCCAACATCAACTACGGAATCCTTGCCTTCCACATCCGAATCGATCTCCCAATTGTCGACGCCGCGGCTCTCTACACCGGATCATTCCAATCCGGAGCAGTCCTCCACGCGCCAGGCCTTTTCGGAAGATCGCCGCTCGCCGGTTGAGGTTCCTCAGCTGGGCCGCGCTGCCCAGTCCGAGCGCCGCAACTGGGGCACCACGATCGCGATGTCGCTCTTTCATGTGCTCGCGGTCGGCGCGCTCTTTATGTTCACGTGGAAGGCACTGCTCTCGTTCATCGTGCTCTGGGCCGTGGCAATCAACATGGGCATCGGAATGGGCTACCACCGCCTGCTGACCCACCGCGGCTATCGCACTCCGAAGTGGATCGAGTATCTTTTGGCAATCTGCGGCACCCTCGCTCTTGAAGGCGGACCCGCATTCTGGGTCGCCACGCACCGGCTCCATCATCAACTTACCGACAAGCCAGGCGATCCACACACCCCGCGCGAAGGCGGATGGTGGGCGCATGTGGGCTGGATTCTTTCCGGCGATACTCTGCATCAGGAGACTGCGCTGATGATGCGCTACGCTCCCGATCTGGCGAAGGACCGATTCCTGCTCCTGCTGAGCAAATATCACTACGTGCCGCTGATCACGGTCGGGCTGCTTCTGCTGGCCATCGGCGGGTGGCCGTGCGTCATGTGGGGAATTTTTCTCCGCGTCACTCTTGGCTTGCACGCGACCTGGCTGGTCAATTCCGCGACTCATATGTGGGGCAGCAAGCGCTTCCCGACGCGCGACGATTCACGCAACAACTGGTGGGTAGCGTTGCTGACGGGCGGGGAAGGCTGGCACAACAATCATCACGCGCACCCGGTTTCGGCCCGGCACGGCCTGGCCTGGTATGAGTTCGATCTCAACTACTACGGCATCTGGCTGCTCTCGAAGATCGGCTTGGCCAAGAGCGTCAATATCGCGAAATTCGATCGTCACAATCCGCGCCCGGCGGGCACTTCTTAGGGCAGATTTCCTGTTGCTATGAGGCGCCAAGAAGATCAGCGAGGTGCGGCTCTTCTTGGTAAAAAGCCGCGTTTGCCGCAGTTGTTTCGGGACACACCTACAGGAAATCTGCTGTAGTACCGGTCGGGCCTCGACCAGAAATTCGCAGCGGGACGGTTCTTTCGAGCCGTCCCGCTTTTGCTTGGACCTTCCTACGACAGACGCTGTTCACAGCCCAAGCTCGCCGCGCCACTAGAGACCGGGCGGCGGCGGATGGCGGATGGCGGAATCGTATCTTGCGAAACATTCACTCCCCCTAAGGAACACGTCATTCGCTTAAACTGTTGCGCGGAACGATGCAACGAAAGTACCCCTAGCGCAAAGATGTTGCGTCAGAGGGATGGGCGCGTGACCCACTGGCTATACTTTGAGCAGGAGGGCCGCCTTTCGATGCCACTCATGCGGCGCAGGCGCGCGATGTTCTTTTTCATCGCGCTCGGCGTGTGCACGCTGGCCCTCGCCATCGCGCTGAGCACCACTTGGATCATCGTGAACTGGCGAAGTTTTGTTGCCCTGCTTATCGGGATTCCTTTCTTTCTTCTTCTGATTGCCGGACTCACGCTCAACACGATCTTCCTGCTGCGCGAAGTGCACCAGAATGAGCGCCAGGACAGTTTCTTAAACGCGGTCACTCACGAACTTAAAACTCCGATCGCGTCGATCCGTCTGTATCTGGAAACGCTGCAGCGGCACGATGTGCCCGAAGCCAAACGGCGGGAGTTTTACGGCATCATGCTCAGCGATAGCGAGCGGCTGCTCGCCACGGTAGAACAGGTGCTCAAAGCAGGCGAGGTCGGACAACGCGGCCGCAACCAAGTGCGCTTGCGCGTCGATTTTGCGGAGATCGTGCGCGAGGCGATCCGGACGACCTTGCGCCTGTATCATCTCGACGAGCCCGCTATCGTGTTTTCGATTTCCGGAGAAAAGCGCGATCTGACGACCGTGGGCAACCCTGAGGACCTGCGTACCGCCGTGCTCAACCTGTTAGACAATGCGATTAAATACTCGCCCCAAAGCCCGCATGTCGAAGTAACGCTCGGTACCGAAGGAGAGGCGTGGGTGGTGCTCGCGGTGGCCGACCAGGGTTTGGGTATCGCCCCCATGCACCTCAAGCGAATTTTTAAGCGTTTCTATCGCGTGCCGGCGCGCAATGTCTTCCGGGTAAAAGGCACGGGGCTCGGTCTATTTCTGGTGCGCTCGATCGCGCGGCAGCACGGCGGCGATGCCTTTGCCCAATCTCCCGGCGAGGGCCGCGGCACGACGATCCTTTTGCAGCTACCCCGCGTGATCGCAGAGGTTCCCCAGGCGGCGGAAGTCCGCGTATGAACGAGCGGCCGAGCATCCTGATCGTCGAAGATGAAACCCACCTAGCCCAGGGGCTCCTTTACAACCTGCGCGCCGAAGGCTACACCGTGGAAATTGCCGGGGACGGGGAAAGCGCGCTCGAGATTCTCACGTCGTCGGAAATCGACGCCGTCATTTTGGACGTCATGCTGCCCGGCCGGGACGGCTTCTCTGTTGCCGCAGAGCTTCGCTCGCGCGAGAATTATTTACCGATCCTGATGCTGACCGCCCGCGGCCGTCCGGAGGATATTCTTCGCGGATTCGACGCCGGAGCGGACGACTACCTGGCCAAGCCATTCGATCTCTCCGTGCTGCTGGCTCGCCTGAACGGTCTGCTGCGCCGCGTTTCCTGGCATCGGCCGCCTGTGAGTGCGCCGGCATCGATGAGCTCCGGAGCACCGGCCCGGCAGGAAGGTGCGCCGAACGATCTTGGCCCGGAGTTCAGCTTTGCGGGACGAACGATCGATTTCGACAACCTCGAACTTCGCACCCAAGAGAAGACCATCCGGCTGACGCTGATGGAGTGCGATCTTCTGCGCTATCTGGTCCGCAACCGCGGCCGCATTGTCTCGCGCAAGGAATTGCTCGAGCAGGTCTGGCGCGTACACGAGGATACCGACACCCGCGCCATCGACAACTTCATGGTGCGTCTGCGGCGGTATCTCGAAGACAATCCCGCGTCCCCGGTCTTTCTCGAAACGGTGCGGGGGGTCGGTTACCGCTTTCTGCCCGAGGGCGGGGAGCGGCCTTAGGCTTCCGCTTTTTTTGATTCCCTTTCTTCCAATACCTCATCAGTAACAAAATGCGGTTTTTCGGCCAAAATCGCTAAAAGCCGCTGAGCGTTTCTTGGCAAAGATTGTCAAATTTTGCCAATCAGAGAAAAGAGCTTCCCTTCAGGAAGGTTCCTGACCGCGCGGTGATGCCGACCGGGGATCCTTCGGCGACCCTTCGACTACGTCCGTTTTCCCGATTCGGCAGGAATATTTCGCCTCCCACGTAGGAGTCATTGCGGCCCCCGGGCAACCGCCGCAGAATCGTCTGCAAGAACTCATGGGTCTCCTCCTATTCGAGGTGCGCTTCTGAGGGGCTTCCAGCCGCACTCGTTCATCGAGGCCTTTTGCGGGGAGGCGCTTCAGCAGCGCACCCATTCTTTCTTCCCAGGCCCCGGCCCTCTCCCAAAGACCACTGCCTTTGCCAGTCCTCAAAGCTGATAGTCTAGGTTGTCGATGACCTGTCGCGTCCCGTAGGCGGATGATCCTCGGAACTTCGCCGTTGCGTGTGCGGCACAGCGCTCAAGACACTGAACCGTGCGCATTCTTACTCGATACATTTGGAGAGAGATTCTCTCTCACGCGCTCATCGGGGGCATTCTCTTTACTTTCATCCTCCAGATGAAGGATTTAGAGCAACTGCTTGAAATGGCGGTGCGTAATAGCTCATCGCTGGGCTCGGTCGCAGAGATTTTCCTGCTCAGCCTGCCGAGCTTCTGCAACTTCACCATCCCGATGGCGGTATTGGTCGGGGTGCTGCTGGGCTTAAGCCGGCTGGCCGCCGACAGTGAGGTTACCGCGATGCGTGCGGCGGGAATCGGAGTCTGGGGCTTCGTTCGGATGGTCTCGGTGATTGCGATTCTTGGCTGCGCGGCGTCGCTTGCCAACTCGCTCTATTTCTCTCCGAAAGCCAATGCGGCGCTGCTGCGACTGCAGGAATCGCTGAGGAACCAGCAAGCCTCCTTTGAGGTCCAGCCGCGAGTGTTCTACGAAGACTTCAAGAATTACGTCCTCTATGTGCAGAATGTGCATGGAAGCACGGGCGTTGCTCTATGGGAGCACCTGTTCCTCGCGGACCTCTCCAATCCCTCCTCTCCGAACGTGATTACGGCCGAGAAGGCAACGGTAGTCAATCACGGACCCGGCACGTTGATGATGCGGTTGCGCGACGGCACGCAGCACGAGCTGGTGAGCACGGAGGGCACCGGGCAATACTCGGTATCGACATTCCCTCAATACGACATGCTTTTGGCGGTCGATGAGCAGGATCCGGAACATATCGGCCATAGCGACACGCCGATTCTCGCAATGAGCAACCGGGATCTGCTTGCGCGGGCGCTTGCCCCTGGCGGCCGGAACTACATGATCGAAATGCAGAACCGCTTTGCCTATCCGGCGGCCTGCCTGGTGCTGATGGTGATCGGGATTCCGCTGGGCGTGTCCTCCAGGCGAGGCGGCAAAAGCGCGGGGTTCGTCCTCACACTCGCGCTGGTTTTCATTTACTACTTTCTGTCTTATACCGGCGTGGCGCTCGCCCGGCAGGGAAAGGTCCCCATCGTCGTCGGCGTGTGGACCGCCAATTTTTCCTTCGCCCTTTGCGGCATTCTCTTGCTGTGGCGCATGGCCACGGGGGGCGAGGGTTTCAGCACCCACTGGGCATATTTGACCGGGTGGTTGAAGCGCCTGGCGCCTGCCGTCCACAGCAACAGCCACAACCGTCCGCGGGCAGACCGCAGGGGGCACAGCCGCTTCCCCTTGATCCTGGACGATTATGTTTTGCGCGAGTTTATTACGACCTTTGCGCTCGTACTTTCAGGTTTCGTGCTGCTGATGCTCTTCTTCACCTTTTTTGACCTGTTGGGAGACATCATCCGCAACCGGACCCCGCTGGTCACGGTGGGCGAGTACCTGATCAACCTGACGCCCGATATGGTCTACCAAATCACCCCCCTCGCGGTGCTGATTGCCGCCCTGGTTGTCTTCGGCGTCTTGAACCGGACCAACGAGCTGACGGCCATGAAGGCGACAGGCATCAGTTTGTATCGGGTGATCCTCCCAATCCTGCTTATCGCAGCAGCGATGGCCGCCGGCCTTTTCCTTTTTGACCAGTCTTATCTGCCCGCCGCCAACCGCCGCCAAGATGCCCTTCGGAGCGTGATCAAAGGCCGTCCACCGCAGACGTTCACGCGGCCGGACCACCAATGGATCTTCGGGGAGCAGGAGCCGGGGCAGCCGGGCCGCATTTTCTATTACGAATTCTTCGACCGCGATCACGCCCGCTTTGCCAACATCTGGGTCTTCGAATTCAATCCGGAAACCTTCTCGATCACCCGCCGGATCTTCGCCACCAGTGCGCACTGGGAGCCGCAACTCGGCCAATGGATCTTCGAGCAAGGATGGCAACGCAACTTCAGCGGTATAACGGTCACGAGCTACAACCAGTTCAAGGTCGCAAGTTTCCCGGAGATTGTCGAACAGCCGGAATATTTCACCGGAGAAACCCAGCAGTCGCAGGATATGAGCTTTGGAGAACTCCAGCGCTACATCTCCGACCTGCGGCAGCGCGGCATTGATACCAAGCGGCTCAGCGTGCAGCTCAACCTCAAGCTCGCCTTCCCTCTCATCACTCTGGTGATGGCCGTGCTCGGTGTGCCCTTCGCCCTTTCGATGGGCAGGCGAGGATCATTGACCAGCGTGGCCGCCGCAATAGGACTGGCGATCTCCTACTGGGTCGCTTCCAACACCTTCGAGGCGCTGGGAAACGTGAACCTGCTTCCCGCAATGTTGGCCGCCTGGTCCCCCGACCTCTTCTTTGCCCTGTTGGGCGGGTATCTGCTATTGCGCACGCCAACGTAACGCATTTTGGATGCGTCTTCCGGGTCGGGTCGGCGAGTTAGCGGGTTAGCGAGTTCGCGAAATGAGCTTGCCCCCGCAAAACGTACCGCTGAAGCGAAAAAGGCTTTCGCCTTCGCGCGCCGCTACAATAGGAAGGCCATGTTCGCCAAGGTCCGTCCCCTGTTTCCTTATCTGCGCCGCTACCGGCGCGATTTCTTTTGGGGCGGCCTCGCCGCTATCCTGACCAACGCGATTCGCATCCTCTTCCCTCAAGTTCTCCGGCTCGCAATCAATGGCCTGAACGGGGGCGTGACCAGACACAAGATTCTGCTTTATGCCGTCCTGCTGATAGCGATCTCCTTTTCCATGGGGATTTTCCTTTTTCTCACCCGCTGGATCATCATCGGCATCTCGCGCGATATCGAGTTCGATCTGCGCAACGATCTTTTCCGCCATTTGGAGCGGCAGCCGGCAGGGTATTTCCAGCAGCACCGCACGGGCGACATCATGGCCCGGCTGACCAACGACCTCAACGCCGTGCGCATGCTGCTCGGCCCGGCGATCATGTACAGCGCCAACACGATTCTTTTCTCAGTGGGCGCACTCTTTTTTCTTCTGCGAATCAGTCCTTTCCTGACGCTGGTCACTCTGGCGCCGCTACCGATCGCCAGCATTCTGGTTCAGACCATCGGCCGGAGAATCCACGAGCGCTTCGAGCGGATTCAGGCGATGTTTTCCGAGCTTTCGGCCCAGGCACAAGAGAACTTTGCCGGGGCGCGGCTGGTGCGAGCCTTTGTTCAGGAAGAAGCGCAGATTGAGAGCTTCGAGCGCGCCAACGCGGAAAATGTCCGGCGCGGACTCCGATTGGTGCAGCTCATGGGCCTGCTCTGGCCAACTCTCGATTTCATTCTCGGCCTGGCCATGGTGCTGGCGCTCCTGGTGGGGGGCCATGAGGTTCTTTCCGGACGCATCAACATCGGCGATTTCGTCGCCTTCACGACCTACCTGGTCATGCTTACGTGGCCGATCATCGCTCTGGGATGGGTGGTCAATCTCGTGCAGCGAGGAACGGCATCGGTTGTGCGCATCGATGAACTGCTAGCGGAAAAGCCGGCGATCGACGACGCGGCGGCGGATCCTGCCATTCCCGCCGAGCTCGTCCTGCGCGGCGAAATTCAGTTTTGCCACGTGTCGTTTTCCTACAGCCCGACAGACAACCGCAGCGAAGTCCTGCACGATCTTTCGCTGCGCATTCCCGCGGGCAGCAGTCTGGCGATTGTAGGCCCGACGGGCTCCGGCAAATCAACTCTGGTCAACCTGATTCCTCGCTTGTACGACGCGCCGGTGGGCGCAGTGCTTCTCGACGGGCGGCCGATCCGCGACTATCCTCTCGCCGTTTTGCGGGGCAACATTGGCTTTGTTCCGCAGGAGACCTTTCTTTTTAGCGATACGATCCGGGGCAACGTGGCTTTTGGGAAGCCTGCCGCAAGCGAAGAAGAAGTGCTCCGGGCAGCAGAAGCGGCGCACATCCGGCGGGAATTCGAGGAGTTTCCGGCGGGCTTCGCCACCGCGGTCGGCGAGCGTGGAATCACGCTCTCAGGCGGGCAAAAACAACGCAGCGCGATCGCCCGCGCGCTGCTGCTCGATCCTCGCATTTTGATTCTCGACGACGCTCTGTCGAGCGTGGATACCTACACCGAGGAACAGATTCTGGGCGAGCTGCAAAAGTTGATGCGGGGCCGCACGACGATTTTCATTTCTCACCGCATCTCCACTGTGCGGCATGCGGACCAGATTGCGGTGCTGGTGGCGGGGCGCATCGCCGAACTCGGCAACCACGACGAGCTCATGGCACAGAACGGCTACTACGCCGAACTCTTTCAGCGGCAGCTTCTCGAAGAGGAGTTGGCGGTGGCGGGATAGTAGCTGTTAGCTGCTAGCTTTTAGCTCCTAGCTTTTAGCTCCTAGCAAATGCGGATCTCTCCACTACGGTGGGGATGACGGGAGGAGTTGTCAGTTGCGGATTCCCTTCGGAAATGACAGCAAGAAAAGCGAGGCAAATGCCCCGCTCAAGCCAAAGCCAGGCTGTCTGGCTGGCGGCCTTTGTCTAGTGGCGTGCTACGGCGGGGTGGCGGCCGAGTAGCAGGTTGCGATTCCATATCCGCAAGGGGCTCCGCTACCGGGAGCATGGCTGGTATTCACCACCGCGGCCCCCGTGCCTGGGGTAGAGGCCGATCCCGCCGCCTGCGTGGTTGCATGGATGTCGATCGGATCGCCATCCAATTGGACCGAAGCCCACACCTGGTCGGTGTCGGTACGGATCACGCTCATGTAGGGCTGATCGGACGGAATTACGTAGACCTGACCGTACGGAGTCCCCGAGACGGTTGCGATTCCAATGGGATGTCCGATCACCGGAACCGTAGCTTCGACCTGGAAGGTTGTCATATTGACAACGCTTACCGTGCCGTCTTTCTGGTTGGCCACGTAGACGCGGGTGCCGTCGCGCAGAATCGAGAGCGCGGAGGGCCCATTGCCGACGGGCACTGTCACGGTCTGGCCGAAGAGTGCGGAATCGTTCCCAAACTCATCGGTGCTGACGTTGATAATGCTGATGGTGTTGGAGTCGTAATTCGCCGTGACCAACTGCTGGCTGTTGGGGAAGTAGTCCGCATAGACCGGGCCGGCGTTGAAAGCCGGGCCGGTATAACCGGCCGGCGGCGGCAGAGTAAGCGTGCCGGTGGCCGGGTTGATGTTGGGGAGATTCTGCGTATTGTCCAACTGATTGAGCTGGCTGTTGATCACCGTTACCGTGCCGCTGCCCCGGTTGAGAATAAAAGTCCGCAGATTGTCGGAAGTGGAAATGCCGTAAACGGGGCAGATACCGACAGGCAGCGTCGCTGAGATGGTTACCGTGCTCAATTCGATCGATTTCACTACGCCTGGCGTGGTCACCGAGGACGGGGTGTTGCAGGCGCCAAAGGTTACCGAGTTTGAGCCGTTGTCCTGGGAAATGGCATAGATACGCTGGGCGTCGGGGTTTCCGGCGAAACCTATCGGACTTGCCGGCAATGGCAGCTCCTGGGCGAGCTGGTAGAGGCCGCCAGCGCCGCTCAACACCGCCGCCGCGGGCGGATTGGCGGTGGGCAAAGCGACGAAGAGGTCATTCGCGGTGCTGATCATGTTGTACGGCTGCGGTGTCTGCCCATTGGGGCTGAGGAGTGTACTGATCGACAACTTGTTGGATTCCAAGGTGGTGGCCGCATCGTAGGAGTCCACCGTGCCGTCGTTGTTGGCATTGACGACCGGGCTTCCCAGTTCCGCCATGGTGGCGGCAAGCGGACCATTTCCCAGGGTGGCCTGGGCTAGAAGCGTATCCCCCGAGCCATCAAAAACGTTCGCCAATCCCGGAGCATCCATTCCGGTTGAAGTGGTGACCACGACAAAATCCTGCGGCTGCGCAGCAGGTCCAGTGGGGTTTACAGGAGTGACGACCGGGCGGTACTCGTCGCCGCACCCGGTCAAAGCCAGCGAAATCGCCACGCCACCCAGCAGAGGCATAATCCACCGCCGAAACCCCGGCCTCCGACGAATCGGGGATTCTGTCTGCCGACCGTCAACAACCATGTCCGGACGGTCTTGCTCACACCCCGGCCAGCAATTGGACTCTCTACCCCGCACCCGGGGCCCTTTGACACGTCGCACTCGTGAAGACCTCATTGCGTCTCGCCTTCGGGAAGAGCGGAACCCGCTTCGCCCAGTTCGAGCATTCCCGGCGAGTCAACTGGATTGGAACGCATTGCGGTGACAGCGCCAATTTCACTCAGCACTGTCATGATGAAAACAGTGACCATAGAAGAAGATAGAAAGAAGATTGTAAATGGGATGACCCATCCAGCGATACGTCCGGGCCAAAAACACTCGCCTGCATCCACCCCTCGACCGGCCACGCCCCTGGTTTGGCAATCGCGGGTGCTGACCATTGCGGTTCTTTCCATTTGCGGGGCCGCTGCCGCTCTCTACTCCGCGCGCTCCTGGACGGCCGTGACGCAGTGCGCGCTGCTGCTCAGTTTGACTTTCGCTCTGGCCGCCTGGCGAGCACGCGCTGCTACGATACCGGCGGCATTTGCAGGAGGCGTGCTCGCCGCCGCCATGTTTCTAGCCAGCGCGGAGAGCATGAACTGGCTTCGCTCCGCCCTCTTGCCTCTGCTGGCCGTGCTGGTTTTGACGCACCTGGCCACGCGCTTTGGGCGCCGCAGAAAAGAACGCCTCGGTGCTGCCGAGGACCGCCACGGACGGAATGCCGGCCAGGTGGTTGCCAACCTGGGAATCGCGGGACTGGCAGGCGGATTCGTTCTACTCCACACCCTCCACACGCCAAACTCCCCGAAACCGATTCCCCCCTTCTTGAGAACGATCCATATGGCCATGCTGGCGGCGGCTTTGGCGGAGGCCACGGCCGATACCCTGTCGAGCGAAATCGGACAGGTTCTGGGAGGGCGGCCCGCGCTCATCACAACCACGGAGCGCGTCAAGCCGGGAACGGATGGCGGCATCACTCTGCCCGGCACGCTTGCAGGGGTGGGCGGAGCAGCCGCAATCGCCCTGATCTCCATGCCCTGTCTCGGGCTTGGCTTTCACTCCGCTCTCGATTGCGCTTTGGCCGCCATCGCGGGAATGTTCTTCGATTCGCTGCTGGGTGCGACGGCCGAGCGCAAGGGACTGCTCAACAACGACGCCGTGAATTTTCTCTCGACGCTGATGGCGGCTGTGCTCACAGCGGTGCTCTTGGGGCTCGGGCGTTCTCCGCGATGACGGCGGAGTACGGAGGGATTTTTCTGCTCGGGATATTTCTCCAGAATGAGGACGCGGTGCGAGGTTGGGTGCTGAAACCCTCCCTCAGCGGCTGAAGCCGCTCTCTCTATGCAGCCTTTACGGCCCGGCTGAAGCCGGGCCCTACCCGCACCCGGCAGAGGGCGAGAGTAGCGGACGACGTGCCGAGCCTCGTTAGAAGAGAAACCAAAGGAACAAGACCACTTTCTCCGCCCACGTAACGTCCGCCTGTGGCGGACGAACGATGGGGCACCCCGTACTTGTTGAGGGCTCGATCCTCGCCTACGCTGCCGGACTCCTCGAGATGACGGCAAGGTTGCGAACAGCAGATTCCCTGACGGCGGAGTGGGGGAGAATTTTTCTGCTCGGGATCTTTCTCCAGAATGAGGACGCGGTGTGAGGTTGGGTGCTGAATCCCTCCCTCAGCGGCTGACGCCGCTCTCTCTATGCAGCCTTTACGGCCCGGCTGAAGCCGGGCCCTACCCGCACCCGGCAGAGGGCGAGAGTAGCGGACGACGTGCCGAGCCTCGTTAGAAGAGAAACCAAAGGAA
>DATAWF010000252.1:0-12124 GCA_036267335.1 Acidobacteriaceae bacterium | reverse complement strand
CTGGCCACGCTGGCCTACAACATCACCAGGCTGCACACTATGGGCGCAGCCTAAAACAAAACCACCACTGCCGGTGGAGACAACCTCAAAACAAGACCGCCGCGGCAAAAAGGGCAAACGGCGCTCTCACGCGGACACTTTAGCCCCTGAGGGGCGGCCTTAGGTGAAAGGTACGGGCTTTAGTTTTGAGCGAAACTCGGGTGCCCCAGGTTCGCGTCAGCGTACCTGGGCCGAGAAAGAGTCTTTCTCGAATGTTTAGGGTCCCTGCGTTTTTTTGAAGGCCGGCATTTGAAGCCGGTCCCGTTCCAGGACATTCCAACCCGCATGTCGTTGCAATTTCCTGAAAATGCATCCTTTCGGTCATTCCTGCGCTGTTTCGTTTCCCTCGCCGCTATGCGACGATAGAGCTGTGTTCAGACCGGCGGGAGCGATCCCGGGCTGCCTGCCGGGGTGAGGGAGCCCGAGAGATGCCTGGCGCGCAAAGTCCCTGGCTGGTAGTCGCGGTTCTGTTCGTGGGAGCGCTGGCCTTCGCGCTCGCCCCGCTGACTCTCGCTGCACTTTGGTCGAAGAAGTTCTCGCCCCAGAAGCCGGGTCCGGACAAGAACGCCATCTACGAATGCGGCCTTGAATCGCAAGGCGACGCATGGATCCAGTTCCGCGCATCGTATTACCTATACGCCATCGTCTTTCTGATCTTCGATGTTGAGGCCATCTTTCTGCTGCCTTTTGCGGTGGCTTTTACCGGCCTGACGATTGGGGCGTGCGTGGCCATGCTGCTCTTTCTCCTTTTATTGATCGAAGGGCTGGTGTGGGCCTGCCAGAAGGGCGTGCTGACGTGGAGCTAAACGAGCTAAACGACGATGCGCACGACACGGGAATAGGCGGAGCGATGGATGAGGAACTGCAGGGCCTGAAGAAGGAGTTGAGCAAGCACGGAATCTTCACCACCACCTTTGAAGAGCTTTACAACTGGGGCCGGAAGAATTCGGTCTGGCCGCTTACCTTCGGCCTTGCCTGCTGTGCGATCGAAATGATCGCGACCACCATGGCGCGCTACGATCTCGCGCGTTTCGGTGCGGAGGTCTTTCGCGCCTCCCCCCGCCAGGCCGATCTGATCATCGTTTCCGGCACGGTGACGAAGAAGATGGCGCCGCAGGTGGTGCGGCTCTACAACCAGATGCCGGAACCGAAATATGTGATAGCGATGGGCGCATGCGCGATCTCCGGCGGCCCCTTCCGCGATGGCTACAACGTGCTCAAGGGCATCGATCGCTATATCCCCGTCGATGTCCACATTCCCGGATGCCCGCCGCGGCCCGAGGCGCTGATGGATGCCTTCATGGCTCTGCAAAAGAAGATCGCCGCGCAATCGTTGACCGGCGAGAGCCGTCCGCGGCACCTGCGCGCCGGCGAGCCCAGCGAGTTTCCCGTTCCCGCGCACGGAGAGCATGGCCTTGAGCCGCCGCTCAATCCCGAAGTGTGGAACCCGCTGAAAGTGATTCAAGAGTGATGACCGCGGAGGAGATCAAAGCGGCATTGGAGACTGGCATTCCAGGCTGTGCGGTCGAGGTAATCGTCAACGGCAGCCCTGCGGCCCAGCACTCGCTTTGGATCGATAGCGCGCATGGGCGCGAGGCGGCGAAATTCTTGCGTGACCACGCGGAGCTTGCCCTCGACTACTGCTCCAATGTGACCGGAGTGGATTGGCTGGGCGCGGCGGACAAGCCCGGATATCTCGAAGCCGTGTACCACCTCTTTTCGATTGAGCGGCGGTTGGGTCCGGTGGTGGTGCGCATGCGGACAGGGAACCGCGCGGACGATGTGCATCTCCCCTCGCTGACCCCGGTATGGCGTAGCGCGGAGTTTCAGGAGCGCGAAGTATTCGACCTCTACGGAATCGTCTTCGATGGGCATCCTGATCTGCGGCGGCTTCTCATGTGGGAGGGTTTCGTCGACCATCCCATGCGCAAGGACTATGTGCCGCCTCCGGAGGACGACGCGCCCGGTGACCAGGCGGCTCCGGACGCAGCGCAGGCAGGCTGATAGGCCGCGGGGACGATCGAAAGATGCCGTAAACGGATTCGCCAAGAGGGAAGTCGAACGGATGGGGACAAGCGTGGACATTCTCGAAGACACGATCGAGGAAACAACGGGCAGGCAGATGCTCGAGATCTCGATGGGTCCCCATCATCCCTCGACCCACGGCGTCTTCCGCATGAATGTCGTCCTCGATGGAGAGCAGGTCGTGCGCCTGAAGCCTGTCTTTGGCTATCTGCATCGCAATCACGAGCAGTTGGCGGAAAAATGCAGCTATCTGGCCTCCATTCCTTACACCGACCGGCTGGACTATCTCTGCTCGATGACCAACAACTGGGCCTACGCGCTGACGGTCGAGAAGCTCGCGGGCCTGGCGGTGCCGGAGCGGGCCGAATACATCCGCGTCATTACCGCCGAGCTGACCCGGCTGCAGAACCACGCCGGCCTGATCGGCTTTCTCCTCCAGGATATGGGAGCCAGCGGCACGCCGCTGATGTATGCCTTCCGCGAGCGCGAAAAAATTCTCGATCTCTTCGAGTCGCTGAGTGGCGCGCGGATGATGTGCAACTACATGCGCTTCGGCGGGGTGCGCGTGGATCTTCCGCCGGGGTGGCTCTCCGAGGCTCGCGCCGTGGTCGATGGCTTTCCCGGGTTTCTCGATGAATTTGAAAAGCTGCTCTCCGGGAACGAGATCCTGATGGCGCGCACCCAAGGCGTGGGCGTGCTGCCGGCCGAGCTTGCGGTGAGCGCCGGCTGCAGCGGCCCCATGCTTCGCGCCACCGGCGTCAACTACGACATCCGCAAAGTCGACAAGTATGGAATCTATGAGCGCTTTCCGTTTCGTGTGCCGCTCGGCGCGCACGGCGACGTCTACGACCGCTACATGCTGCGCATTTTAGAGATGCGCGAGTCGTTGAAGATTCTCGACCAGGCGCTGCGTGAGATTCCCGAGGGGCCGATCATGGACCCCAAGGCGCGGCTGCGCGGGCTGCGGCCCAAGGCGGGCGAGGCCTACGGGAGAATCGAGGCGCCCAAGGGCGAGCTGGGCTTCTTTTTGATCAGCGACGGATCGACCAATCCCTACCGCTACCGGGTGCGGCCGCCCAGCCTCATCAATCTGACCGTGCTTGAGGATATGTGCCTGGGCCGCAGCGTTGCCGACGTCGTCGTGATTCTTGGCAGCGTGGACATCGTGCTGGGAGAGGTCGATCGCTGACGAGTGTATCGTGAATGGGAAGGATGAACGGGACCGCGCATGCTCGGTGAAGGCATCGTAAAAGGACTGGCGGAGACGGCGCGAAACTTCTTCGGCAGCTTTGTCGACAAAGAGCGCCTGACCACGGTCGAGTTTCCGGAGGAGCGCAGGCCGCTGCCCGAAGCCTCGCGCAATTTTCCCTTCCTGCTCTACGACGGCTCCGACCCGGACCAGGGCCTTCGCTGCGTGGCCTGCAAGATTTGCGAGAAAGAGTGCCCGCCCCGCTGTATCTTCATCGAGAAGAGCAAAGACAAGAAGCCCGATTTTGTGGGCAAGCCGCAGTTCTTTCCTCTGGTCTTCAATATCGATGTGTCCGTCTGCATGAGCTGCCAGATCTGCGTCGAGGTCTGCCCCTTCGAGGCCATCAAGATGGATAACGAGTTCGAGCTGAGCACCACCGATCGCTTCGACGGACTCAACTGGAAGAAAGAACGGCTGTCCAAGCCCAACGAGTATTACCACCACATTCATCCGCGAGAGGCCGCGGAGGTGGACGCCCGCCTTGCCGAAGAGAAAGCCAAGGCTGCAGCGAAACCCGCCGCCAAGCCCGCCGCTGAGGTGCCCGCCGCCCAATGACGCAGTTGCTCGATCAGATCTTCCCCCTGCTCAAGCATTGGCTGCTGCTCCACTCGCCCCAGAGTGTGCGCCCTCTCTTTTCCGCCCTCCTTTCCGTGATTCCGCTGCTGATCGTCTTTCCTGCTCTCTTCGCCCTCACCACCGTGCTCGAGCGCAAGGGCCTGGCGCGGATGCAGAACCGTTATGGACCGAACCGCGTTGGACCCTACGGCTTGCTGCAGCCATTGGCTGACGGCCTGAAATCGCTGACCAAAGAGGATGTGGTCCCCCGCACCGCCGACAAATTTGTGCACTTTCTGGCTCCGGTGGTCCTGGTGGTGGCCGCGTTTCTCGGCTATGCCGTCCTGCCTGTGGGGAGAAATATGGTCGCCATGAACCTTGACAGCGGCGTCCTTTATTTCTTCGCGGTCGGAACCGTGGCGGAGCTTGCCGTCTTTATGGCCGGCTGGTCCAGCAGAAACAAATACTCTTTGTTGGGAGCAATGCGGGCCATCGCCCAGATGATCAGCTATGAGGTGCCCCTGATTCTTTCCTCGATTGCGGTCATCATGACCGCGGGCACCCTCTCGACGACGGCGATTGTGGATCGCCAGGCGGGCTACACCGGGATCTGGCCGCACTGGTATGTGCTCACCCCTTGGGGATTGGCCGGGTTCGTTCTCTTTATGATCGCGGCGACCGCGGAGTCCAACCGCTCTCCTTTCGATCTGCCTGAAGGGGAGTCGGAGATCATCGCCGGCTATTACACCGAATATTCGGGCTTCAAGTTTGCCTTGTTCTTTCTCGCCGAGTACCTCGGCATGTTCTCGATCAGCGGGATGGGGATCACGCTCTTTCTGGGCGGCTGGGCCGCGCCGTTTTCCTTTCTCACCTGGATTCCCTCGTGGCTCTGGTTTTTTGCGAAGTTGATGGCCCTGATCGCGATCTTCATCTGGGTGCGGGGAACGCTGCCACGGCTGCGCATGGATCAACTGATGGGGTTCGCCTGGAAATTCATGCTTCCGATGGCTCTGCTGGTCATTGTTTCCGCGGGGATATGGCGGTTTTTGCCGGCGGGGGCACTGCGCTGGGCCATCTGCGCTCTTCCCATCGCGGCGCTCTATGTTCTGCTCGGCCGCAACCTGATGCGGCGCGAGAAGCTCGAAAAAAGGCAATACAGGTTTGCGGAATGATGGCGCCGTGGAAGGATCGTAGCTCGGATTTCTCACAGTTGTCGCTCATCGACCGGCAATCCTGTCATCTCGACGGGAGCGTGAGAGGGAGAGCCCTCATGCGAAGCGGAGAGATCCGCTTTTGCTTTTCTTTCTGTCATTCCCGCAGGAGCATTTTTCCTGATGGTGCTGGAGAAGAGAACAGAGCCGAACGCGGCCATTCCATCGGAGAATGGCCGCACAGAACAACCATGACCACGTCCACGTGTCAGGAAAAATGCGGTAGGGAATCTGCTTTTGCCTTTCCTTGCCTTTTTCCTGCTTTCAAAGAATCGGTGAGATATCCAAATTAGGATGGGGTTGCGGATGCGTTTGCGATGAGTGTGGCCTTTTTCATTCTTGTGGTGCTCACCCTGGCCGGCGCCGTTACGGCGATGTCGCTGCGCAGGCTTGTGCATTGCGCTCTGGCGTTGGCCGCCTCGCTTGCCGGGCTGGCCGCGCTCTATCTTGAGCTCGGTGCGCAGTTCGTCGGCCTGGCCCAGATTCTGGTGTATGTGGGGGCGGTGGCGATCCTGATCGTCTTTGCCATTTTGCTTACGGGCAGCACGGAAGAGGATTCGCCCCGCGGATTCGGCCCATCGCATTCGCCGGCGGCCGGCGTTGCAATCGGAGCGGCGGTCTTTGCCGTATTGGCCTGGGCCATCTGCGTGCATGCGGCCGCGTCGCCCGCAGCCTTGCCCGCGAAGCCGGCTGCTCCCGTTCAGCAGATCGGCGACGCGCTCATGGGCCGCTTCGTTCTGCCGCTTGAAGTGATCGCACTCCTGCTGACCGCGGCCCTCATCGGCGCCGTCATTCTGGCCATGGAGGAGAAGCACGGCGCGCTATGAATCCTCTGGAAGGCTACCTCCTGGTCTCCGCATTCCTCTTTGCCGCCGGTCTTGCCGGTGCGCTGAGCCGGCGCAGCGCGATTCTTGTGCTGGTGGGCATCGAGCTCATGCTCAACGCGGCCAATTTGAATTTCGTCGCCTTCTGGCGCTATGGCCCCCACCCCGAAGCTCTCACCGGGATCATGTTCGCGATCTTTTCGATTGCCGTCGCCGCGGCGGAGGCGGCGGTGGGTCTGGCGCTCATCATTGCCATCTACCGGCACTCCAATACCACCGATGTCAACCAGCTCGATTCGATGAAGGGATAAAGCATTTCTCCTGATGGTGTACCGAAGGCTGAAGAATTCGCTGTTATGAAAGAGTACGGCTTCAGTTTTTTCTTGGAGCGAAACTCGGGTGCCCTAGGTCTCGATTTTGAGACCTGGGATACCACGAATGTCCGCGTTGGTTGTTCCGGAACAGGTTGAAAGGTGCGGCTTTCCAGGCTGCGGAAAAGTCCGGGGGGCGCGAGTTTTGTATCAGGGCGCGACTTTGCGGTCACCGCGACCCCAGCGGATTCTTTCTCCCTTACGGTATCCGCTTTAGTCGCGCCGAAAGGGCCGCAAAATCAAAAGGCTTTAGCCCTTGAGGGACGGTCTTAGGTGAAAGGTATGGGCTTTAGTTTGGAGCGAAACTCGGGTGCCCCAGGTCTCGATTTTGAGACCTGGGATACCACGAATGTCCGCGTTGGTTGTTCCGGAACAGGTTGAAAGGTGCGGGCTTTCCAGGCTGCGGAAAAGTCCGGGGTCGCGAGTTTTGTATCAGGGCGCGACTTTGCGGTCACCGCGACCCCAGCGGATTCTTTCTCCCTTGCGGTATCCGCTTTAGTCGCGCCGAAAAGGCCGCAAAATCAAAGGGCTTTAGCCCCTGAGGGACAGGGTTCAGGCAAGGAGCGCATGATCGAAGGCATCCCCAACCCGGCGTGGATTGTTCGCAATCTCTGGCTGATCCCTGTGCTGCCGCTTCTGGCAGCGGGTCTCGCCGCGATTGCTCCCCAGCGCCGGCGGCGGCTTTCCGCCAGTCTCGCGATCGGCGCAATGAGCTGCTCCCTCGTTTTGGCTGGGGCTGCTCTGGCGGAGGCTCTGCACGAGCCGGCACGCCAGGTCGTGAACTTTCCCTGGCTTCAGTTTGGCGGAGAGTGGCTCCGTCTGGGTTGGATTCTCGATCCGCTCACCGCCGTGATGCTCGTAATGGTCACCTTCGTCAGCCTGCTGATCTTTATTTATAGCGTCGGTTATATGGACCACGACGCGAACTTTACCCGCTTCTTCTGCTTTCTCTCGCTCTTTGGTGCGGCCATGCTCGGCGTGGTCGTCTCCAATAGCCTGCTGCTGCTCTTCATGTGTTGGGAGGTCGTCGGCCTGACCTCGTATCTGCTGATCGGCTTCTGGTACCAGAAGCCGGAAGCTGCTGCCGCCGCGGCCAAGGCCTTCATCACCACACGCATCGGCGATCTGGGGTTTTTTCTCGGAATGCTCTGGCTCTACGGGCAGACCGGGACCCTGCTCTTTTATGACCATGGTGCGGGCTGCCTGGAGCACTCCGCGCTCACAATGCTCGCCGGGCGCGCCGCCGCGCTGGGGATGGCGGCTTCGACTGGAATCGCGCTCCTGATTTTCTGCGGAGCGGTAGGCAAGTCCGGGCAGCTGCCGCTGCATGTATGGCTGCCGGACGCAATGGAAGGTCCCACGCCGGTGAGTGCGCTGATTCATGCGGCGACAATGGTGGCCGCGGGCGTCTTTCTGATTGCGCGCGTCTACCCGCTGATGGCAGCGCCCGCCGCTGGAGTGCAGGCCCTCACGGTCGTGGCATGGGTGGGCGCGATTACCGCGTTTTTCGCCGCGACCATCGCCGTCGCGCAGAACGATATCAAGCGCATCCTGGCCTACTCCACCGTTTCTCAGCTTGGCTACATGATGCTTGGATTGGGAGTCGGCGGCGTGGCCGTCGGATTCTTCCACCTGATCACGCACGCCTTCTTCAAAGCGCTGCTCTTTCTCGGCGCGGGCTCGGTGATCCACGGCTGTACCGAGGAGCAGGACATTCGCAACATGGGCGGCCTCAGAAAGCTGATGCCCATTACCTTCGCCACCTATGCCGTGGGAACGCTGGCGCTCTGCGGCGTGCCGCTCTTCTCCGGCTTTTGGAGCAAGG
This sequence comes from Acidobacteriaceae bacterium, assembly GCA_036267335.1. Taxonomy (GTDB): domain Bacteria; phylum Acidobacteriota; class Terriglobia; order Terriglobales; family Acidobacteriaceae; genus PALSA-350. The sequence goes on along the minus strand of DATAWF010000252.1, from coordinate 4,025 downwards.
ACGAGATCTTGCATGCGGCCCATGGATGGAGCGTTTCCCAAGTGCCATATGCCCTCGGCGCCGCCGGCGCTCTGCTCACCGCCTTCTACATGACTCGCCAGGTCTGCTATGTCTTTTTCGGCAATCGGCGCCAGCCCGCAGTTGTGCATCCTGTCCTGGCGGAACATGCCGCGGACCACGGAATGGGTCTGCAAGACACGGAGTTTTGTGACCCGGCCTCGGGTACGCACGCGGCGCACGAGAGCCCGGCGGTGATGACGGCGCCGCTGATCATCCTCGCCTTCTTCGCCGCGCTTTTAGGGTTTCTGGGTACGCCGGCCTGGCCGTGGTTCCAGGCCTTTCTCGAAGGCAGACACGCGGCGGTGGACTTTGGGCAGTTCTCCGGCAACGGGATTCTGATGTTGATGGCCATCTCGACTGCCATCGTCTGTGCCGGCCTGGCGATCGGCTGGTGGTTCTATGGACGGCGCCCGATCGAGAATGCGACTGCGCCCGATCCGACCGCTCCCATGGATCCATTGGAAAGGCTGCAGCCCCGGCTCTTTCACGCCCTCGCCAACCGCCTCTATGTCGACGAGTTTTATGGCATGACCGTGATCCGCCTGGCCAGAGCAGCAGCACAATTTTGCGACTGGCTCGATCGTTGGGTATGGAACGGAGCAGTCCAGGCCGTCCGCTGGCTGGTGCTCGGCGCGGCCCACATGGATGCGTCCTTCGATTCCTATGTAGTGAATGCGGGATTCGACGAAGGCTGCCGGGGAGTACGCCAAAGCGGAGGAATGCTTTCCCGCATCGAGAATGGGCGGGTGCAGAGCTATCTGCGGATTCTCGGCGCGGCCCTGGTGGTGCTGGCGCTATTTCTGGTCTGGGGCCGCAGAGGATGAGCGGCCTGTCCGTACCCCTGTCTCTACCTTGGCTCACGGTTCTTACGGCCGTTCCCGTTGCCGGGGCGCTGCTCGTTCTGCTTGCGGGCGCGAAGCCTGCGGCCGCGCGGGGTATGGCGTGGGTCGCCGCCCTGGCGTCGCTGGGCGTCACGCTGCTGCTGTGGCATGGCTTTCGCCCGGCATGGGGCGGACTGCAATTTGAGGAGCGGCGCCCGTGGATTCCATCGCTCGGCGTCGAGTATCACGTCGGCATCGATGGCCTCGGCCTGCTGATGCTGCTGCTCTCCGCCGTGGTGGTGCTGATTTCGATCGCGGCTTCCGCCAAGGTTCGGCAACAGCCGCGGCTCTATTTCGCCCTCGTCCTGCTGCTCGAGGCCGGGCTCTTCGGAACCTTCACGGCGTTGAATTTCATCCACTGGTTTTTCTATTGGGAGCTGAGCCTGATTCCGGCCTTTTTCCTGGTAAGGCTGTGGGGCGGCCCCGGGCGGGCGCAGGCCGCGACGCAGTTTTTTCTCTACACCATGGTGGGCAGCGTGGCCCTGCTGCTTGCGTTTCTTGCCATCTTTCTTGCCACCGGCCATTTCGATTTCATCGATCTCGCTCAGATGGTGGCCAATGGCCAGCCGATTGCCGGCCTGGCCCGGAACATGGGCGGGCTTCACGGCGCGATTGCCTGGTGGATCTTCTGGGGAGTCTTTCTCGGCTTCGCCGTGAAGGTGCCGATTGTGCCCTTCCACACCTGGCTCCCCTCGACTTACGCCGAAGCGCCCAGCGGAGTCACGATTCTCTTGACCGGTGCGATGTCGAAGATGGGTCTGTACGGTCTGCTGCGGATCTTGCTGCCCCTCTTTCCCGGCCAGATGCGGCAGGTGCTGACCCCGCTGCTGTGGCTGGCGGTTGCGAGCATTGTTTTTTCTTCCTTCGCCGCATGGGCCCAGGACGATTTGAAGCGCATCTTCGCGTATTCCTCGATCAACCATCTTGGCTACTGCGTGCTGGGGATTTTGGCCGCGGTGAAGTGGAGCGCGATGTCGTCTGCTGGCAACAAAGCGGCTGCTCTCGACGGAGCCATTCTGCAGATGGTCAACCACGCCCTCACCGCGTCGGTATTGTTCTGGTTTGTCGCGTTGCTCGAAGAGAGAAGCGGCGGACTGCGTGGACTGAACGATTTTGGAGGCTTGCGCAAAGTCATGCCGGTCTTCTGCGGACTGATGGGCATTGCCATCTTCTCGTCGTTAGGCCTGCCGGGGCTCAACGGATTTCCCGGCGAGTTTTTGATCTTCAAAGGAGCCTTTCCGCTGGTCACCTGGGCGGCCGCGCTTTCGGTGATTGGGCTGTTGATCACCGCGGTCTTTCTGCTGGGCGTTCTGGAGCGCGTCTTCTACCGCCCGGTAAATCCGCGTTGGAGCGGGATGCCCGACCTGACCGGACGGGAGAGGCTGGCGCTGGCTCCTGCGGTGGCGCTCATGTTCGTGCTGGGCCTCTATCCGCAGCTTGTCCTGGGCCTGGTAAACCAGACTGTCGTGCATCTGCTCGCGGGGATCAGACCCTAGCATGTTGGCGTGGACGATCTACATCTCGTTTCTCGGCGCGCTGGCTTTGATGCTGGCGCCTAGGAAGACGCCGGGCATTGCGCGGGCGATTGCTCTGGTCTCGGCCGTGGGCGGATTGGCGGTTGCGATTGCGGGCGCATGCCGCTACCAGCCCGGCCAGCTCGTCACCATCGCGCGGCTGCCCTGGATACCTTCGCTGGGCATTCAGTACTATCTCGCGGCCGACGGCATTGGGATCACCCTGGTGCTGCTGACCGGGATTGCGGCGGTCGCCGGGGTGCTTTTCTCCTGGAATGTGGAGCGCCGTACCTCGGAGTTCTTCGCTCTTTACCTCGTGCTCATCGGCGCGGTGTACGGCGTGTTTTTGAGCTTCGATCTCTTTCTGCTCTTCGTGTTTTATGAGCTGGCGATCATCCCCAAATATTTTCTGATCGCCATCTGGGGCTCCACGCGCCGCGAGTACGGCGCAATGAAGCTGGTCCTCTACTCGTTTGTCGGCTCCGCCATGGTCTTGATCGGAGTCGTTGCGGCCTACGTCGTCTCCGGCGCGAGGACCATGAGCCTCACCGATCTTGCCCGCTATCCCTTTCCTGTGCATTTCCAGATGTGGGCCTTCCCGCTGGTCTTCGTAGGCTTTGCCATTCTGGCCGGCCTGTGGCCCTTTCACACCTGGGCGCCGACCGGCCACGTCGCCGCGCCTACCGCCGCCTCGATGCTGCTGGCCGGAGTGGTGATGAAGCTGGGCGCCTATGGCTGCCTGCGCGTGGCCATGATGCTTTTCCCGCGCGGAATGGAGCCATGGGGCTTCCACCTTGCGGGCTTCGGCTCCTGGCGAGGACTCTTCGCCGTGCTGGCGCTGGTCGGCATTCTCTACGGCGCCACCGTCGCCCTGGTGCAAAAGGATTTCAAGTTCGTCATCGGCTACTCCAGCGTCAGCCACATGGGTTTTGTGCTGCTCGGCCTCATGACCTTGGCGCCGATCGGCATGGCCGGCGCCGTGTTGCAGATGTTCTCGCATGGCGTCATCGCCGGGCTGCTCTTCGCCGTAGCCGGCAGAATGGTCTACGACCGGACGCATACCCGCGACCTCGGCCTGCTGGGTCCGATGCAATTGAGCCGGGCCATTCCTTTTGCGGCGGTTACGTTCGTCCTGGCCAGCATGGCCTCGGTGGGGCTGCCGGGCTTTAGCGGATTTGTCGCCGAGTTCGAAGTGCTGATCGGCGCCTGGCAGGCCTCCCCCGCGATGGCTATCCTTGCCGGCATCGGGATTCTGGTGGGCATCGCCTTCGCCTGGCGCGCGCTGAACCGGGTCTTCCTGGGCGAGGCGCCGGCAGGCGCGCACGCCGCACCGCTACCGCCCATCTCGCTTCCTGAGCGGCTCGGAGCGCTGCTGCTGCTGGCGGCGACTCTGGCCGTAGGATTGTATCCGAAACTATTGCTGAATCTCATCGTGCCTGCCCTCAACTCCCCGCTCTTTGCCGGCCTGCGCCAAGGAGTCCTGCGATGACTCCTGAGATAACTCCTGCGATGACCGGCATTCGCTACATGGATCTGTTGCGGCTCACGCTGCCCGAAATCGTCGTCACCT
>DATAWF010000251.1:0-7278 GCA_036267335.1 Acidobacteriaceae bacterium | reverse complement strand
AAAAGCAAGCAAAAAGCAGATCTCTCCGCTGCGCATGAGGACTTCGCCCTCATGCGTCGGTCGAGATGACAGAACTGCCCGTTGATAAGCAAGAAGTGTGAGAAATCCAGGCTAGGCCTCTTCAATGGCACAGCTAAAGCTGTGCCCTACCAACCGTGTCCTTTCAAAACGGCGAGTTCTTCAGAGCTTTCTTAGAAGGAAATCTGCTGCTTGTAACCGGAAGGTAGCGCGCAACGCTGACCATAACTGACTACTGATCGCTTCTTTCCGTCATCTCGGCCGGAGGCGGCCCCGCCCCAGTCGGTCGCTACATCGAGCCATGCCGCGCCCAGAAGGCGAGCGGGGTCAAGATCGGATATTTCGGCGCAAGAGCCAACAGGTCTTTGTCGCCGGTGATCAGGTAATCGGCCTGACAGGCTTGCCAGGTTGCCAATATCGGCTGATCTGCGGGGTCTCGGAGGTCGGGATCCGATCCGCCGCCCGGCTCGATAACATCGGCGAGAAAGATCAGGCTGTCTACGAGATCGCGGATTTCACTCGGAGTCAGGCGGATCCGCGTCAGGCGCGGCAACACCCGAGCCGTTTCATCCAAAATGTATCGTGACAACACAACGTCAATTCCGCCATCGCGCCACGCCCTGGCAATGCGCCCTGGAACACTCGCTGGATAGGCAATTCCGGATACCAAAACATTGGTGTCTAAAACCACCCGCAATCCTGCCATCAACCCGCCCGCTCTTTGGCGACTTCGGAATCGATCTCGGCCAAGCCCTCGTCAACCGGAACTTCCGCGTATGCTTCCGCGATTCTGTCGCTTAAAGCTTGAAAGCGATCGCTCATCCGGCGAATGCGCGCAAAAAGCTCAGCATCTACCAGAGCCGCGACGGGCTTACCATCTTTGGTGATGAGGATGCTTTCGTTGCGATATTGCACATGGTTCAGCATTTCGCCTAAATTCTGACGGAAATGAACCGCGCTTGCTTCGGTGATCATCAATCTAGTTTAGCATAAAACCATAACGACCAGTATGATCGTTATGGTCGAGACGGGCTCAAGACAGAAGAAACCAGGTTGATGAAGAAATGTCGGTATCGAGCATGTAGAGCGGCATCAGAGACGCCGCTTTTGAATCGTGAGACGAGTAAAGCGCCGCATAGACCGTAGGCATATAGCTAAAAGCTAATAGCTAGTCGTTGCCATTTCGCACAACGCCTTCACCGTTCGCCAGTTTCTCAGCGTGCTCACCGTTTTCAACTTCGTGTCGAAATAGGCGTTGGTCAGCTTGGTGCGCGCGACCCCGTTCGGCAGATGAAAATAAACCTCTCTGCCGCGCAAGAGGAATGTGTCGCCGGGAGAGCGCTGAGCATCGAGAGCGGCGACTGCCTCTGCCGCCGGAAGATCGGCCAGAAACATCACGTGGAGCGTCTCTTCTGCCGTGCCCTTCGCGAGAAACGGATTGGTTTCGAGAACCTGTGCCAGTTCTTCCGCCGTGCGGAGCACCAGCGGGACGGCCAGACCGAATCGCCGCAGAATCTCACCGCTCACCTTGTCAGCCAGCTTCGCCGCGCTGCCTTTGGGCGCGCGAAAAACAACATTGCCGCTCTGGATATAGGTTGCAATCTCGCAACAGCCTGCGCCGGCGAAGATGGCGGCAAGCTCCTGCATCGCTAGTTTGTTTTTGCCGCCGACATTGATCCCGCGCAGCAACGCCACATGCCTCGGCAAAGAGGAACTTTGGCTGGCCGAAATGGAAGACTTCGACTGCACGGGCTTTCCCGCCGGCTTGCCAACCTGCCGCATTTGCTTTTCTTTCTGTCATTCCCGCAGGGAATCTGCTGTTTTGGCGACCGCAAAACGGCGCGCAAAGCGCTGACCACTGACCACTGAGAACTGAGAACTGGCGAAGCCTAGCCTTCGAGCTTCTTGTTCACCAGTTCCCTTCGAGTTTCTTGTTCACCAGTTCTTTGAGCAGCGCGGGATTCGCTTGCCCCTTCGAGAGCTTCATCACCTGGCCGATAAAGAAAGCGTCCACGGTTTTCTTGCCCCCGCGATATTGCTCCACTTGCTTGGGATTGGCTGCGATGACCTCGTCGATGAGCTTTTCGATCGCCGCCGGATCGCTGATCTGCTGCGGCTTTTCGCGCTCGTAGACGGCTCCAAAATCCTCGCCTTTTTCAAAAGCGATGTCGAAGATGCCTTTGATCTGTTTGCTCGAGAGCTTGCCGCTCTCCGCGAGATCGGCGGCCAGAACCAGCCCCTGAAGCGTTACCGGCGAGTCGTCCAATGCAATGCCCTGGGCATTCAGCCGGCCCATCAACTCGCTCTGGATCAGGTTCGCAACCCGCTTGGGACTCTTGGCCTGCTTGGCCGCGGCTTCAAAACGGTCTGCAAACTCCCGGGTTGCGGTCAGCGTCTGAGCGTCTTGCAGGGAGATCTCGTATTCGGCAATCATGCGCTTGCGCCGCGCTTCCGGCAGCTCCGGCATGCTCGCTGCGAGCGACAGCCGCAACTCGTCGGAGACGATCAGCGGCTGCAAGTCGGGTTCGGGAAAATAGCGATAGTCGTGCGCTTGTTCCTTGGAGCGCATTCCATAGGTGCGGCCCTCGGAGGCATTCCACAGCCGCGTCTCCTGCAACACCCGGCCGCCGCCCTCGATGATCTCCACCTGGCGCTCGATCTCATACTCCAGAGCCGCGCGGATAAAGCGAAAGCTGTTCACGTTTTTTACCTCAGCCTTCGTTCCGAATTTCTCCTGCCCGCGAAGCCGGACGCTTACGTTCGCGTCGCAGCGCAGCGATCCTTCTTCCATGTTGCAATCGCTTACGCCGGTGTAGAGCAGAATCTCCTTGAGCCGCGTGAGGTATTGAAAAGCTTCCTCCGGAGTGCGAATCTCCGGCTCGCTCACAATTTCAATGAGCGGAGTGCCGCAGCGGTTGAGGTCGACGTAGGTTTTGGTTGCGGATTCGGGAAAGCCCTCGTGCATGCTCTTGCCGGCATCTTCTTCGAGATGCAAGCGCGTGATGCCGATACGCTTGACCCCGTCTCCGGACGGGATCTCGATCCAGCCATGTTCCGCCAGAGGCTTGTCGAATTGAGAAATTTGATAGCCCTTCGGCAGGTCGGGATAAAAGTAATTCTTGCGCGAAAAGACCGAGCGCTCCCGTACCTGGCAGTTGATCGCGAGAGAGGCCAGCACCGCGAACTCTACTGCTCGCTGGTTCAACATCGGCAAGGCTCCCGGCAGGCCAAGACAGACCGGGCAGATGTGGGTGTTGGGCTCGCCCCCGAACTTGTTCGCGCAGCCGCAGAAGGCCTTGGTCGCGGTCAGCAACTGCACGTGCACCTCGAGCCCAATCACGGGCTCGTATTTCGCCAGAACCTCAGGAGATAGACTGGTCGCCGATGCCATCACAATTCCGATTCTAGAGCATTTCTCCTGGCACGATTGCGGGTCATCGCTGCTACGTGCGGCCATTCTTCGATGGAATGCCCGCGCTGGGCGTTGCTCTCTGGTCCACGCCATCAGGAGAAATGCTCGATCGCCTTCCCCGCGCAATCATGCCGGGTGGAGAATGGGTGGATCGAAATTCGCGCCGGGCGCCGGCGCCTTCTGAGGCCTGAATGAAGATCGACACCTGTTGCCCTCCGTTTTCCACCGGCAGCCTCCGGCCGGCCCGTGCTCTAGCTTTCATCGTGCTCAGTGGAACGTTCTGTTGGGGATTCCTCTGTGGCCTTCCATGCCGCGCGCAGACTGGAGCGCAGCCCCATGCGACCGTGACCCAGGATGGAAACAGCGTGATCGTCAAGACCGCCACCGATGTCCTTCGGCTGACCGTGTGCGGCCCTACGGCGATTCATGTGGTCGCGAGCCCGGACGGAAAAGCGGCCGATGCGACGCCGCAACGGCCCTGGATTCTCTCGCCTTGTTCGCCGGCGAAGTTTACCTTCAGCCTTCCTTCGCCAAGCCAGAACCCTCCCGGCGCTCGCCGCCGCGGCGGCCCGCCTGTGGCCACTCTCGATACCGGCGCACTCCGGGTCGAGATAGGGCTCAATTCAGGCAGTCTGGATTTTAAGACCGAACAAGGCGCCCAACTCCTCGAGGAATTCCCCTATCCCGCGCGCATCTACGAGCCGGTTACCGCGAATGGAGAAGCGCTCTATCGCGTAACCGACAGCTTCCACCCCCAGGTCCGGGAAGGGCTGTACGGCCTCGGACAGCACCAGAATGGGGTCTTCAACTATCGCGGCACGACGGTGGAGCTTGCTCAGGCCAACACCGACGTTGCCATTCCCCTGCTCGTCTCCACCCAAGGCTACGGCATCTTCTGGAATACTCCCGCGAAGTCCTACTTCGACAATCGCTTCGCGACCGAGATGAACCTTTCGGCGGAAGCCGCTCACGCCATCGACTACTACTTCTTCTATGGTCCGGAGATCGACGGCGTCATTCATCAGTACCGTGCGCTGACCGGGCATGCTCCCCTTTTTGGCGAGTGGGCTTACGGTTTCGTGCAGTCCAAGGACCGGTACAAGAGCAGCGATGAGTTGCTCAAGATCGCCGGCGAGTATCGCAGCCAGCACGTTCCTCTCGATTTGCTGGTGCAGGATTGGTTCTGGTGGGCGCGCCAGGGTGACCCCGAGTTCAACCCTTCTTATCCCGATGTGCCCGGAACCCTCGCCAAACTCCACGACGAGCATATCCACACAATGATCAGCGTGTGGCCCGTCCTGAGCCCGCAATCGAACAACTATCGCGCGATGCTGGCGAAGGGATACATCATTCCCGGAACCACCGATTACGACGCCACCAATCCCGCGGCCGGAGACTTTTATTGGAACAATCTGGTAGGCAAGCTCTTCGCCCAGGGCTGGGATGCCTTTTGGCTCGATAGTTCCGAGCCGGAGGGAGCAGGGGGGTTCAGCACCAACGGCGTGCTGGCAGACAAAAAGCTGTTTCTTGGCAACGGCGCGCTCTACACCAATATCTTCCCCTTCGAGCACACCGGAAACGTATACCGTCATTGGCGGGACACGACTGACAGAAAGCGCGTCCTCTTGCTCACGCGCTCTGGGTTCGCCGGGCAGCAGCGCAACGCCGCCATCACCTGGTCGGGCGATATCTACAGTACCTATCTGTCGTTCACCCGCCAGATTCCCGCGGGCTTGAACTTCGCCCTTTCCGGAATGCCTTATTGGACCACGGACATTGCCGGCTACGGTCCGCCGTATGCTCGGGACACCGAAGACCCGGCCTACCAGAAGCTCTACGTCCGCTGGTTCGAGTTTGGCGTCTTTTGCCCTATCTTGCGCACGCACGGCCATCGCAGCAACGACCAGAACGAGCTCTTCAGCTATGGCCCGCAAACTCCGACCCTGATCGCCTACGACAAGCTGCGTTACCGCTTGCTGCCGTACACCTATTCGCTGGCATGGAAAGTGACATCGGAAGATGGCACCATCATGCGCCCCCTGGTGATGGACTGGCGAACGGATGAGAAGGTCTGGAACATCGGCGATCAGTTCATGTTCGGCCCGTCGATTCTGGTGAATCCTGTCACCGAAGAAGACGCCACGAGCCGCTGGCTGTATCTTCCGCCCGCTGCCGCGTGGTACGACTTCTGGACCGGTAAGAAACTCACCGGAGATCAGCGGATCGAAGCCGATGCCCCCTTGGACCGCATTCCGCTCTACGTAAAGGCGGGCTCGATTCTGCCGTTGGGCCCGGAGGTGGAATATGCCGGCGAGAAGCCGGATGCACCGCTCGATTTGCGTGTCTACCGGGGAGCGGACGGCAGCTTCAATCTCTATGAAGATGCGGGCGACACCTACGACTACGAAAAAGGGCAGCATTCGCTGATCCCAATCCGCTGGGACGACGCCAGTCACACGCTGACAATCGGCGCGCGTGAAGGGCAATTTCCCGGAATGCAGCCCGAGCGTACCTTCCGCCTCGTCCTGGTTTCAGACAATCACGGGGTGGGCGGCGAGGAATCGGCGAATTTCGATCGCGAGATCCGCTACGACGGCGGTGAGGTAAGCGTAACCGTGCCGTGATGCGGCGGCATTAGAGCATTTTCGCTTTAGGTGTATACAAAAAAGCTGCTCTGAACGCGGCCGTTCCATCGAAGAATGGCCGCTCTTGGCTGATCTCACCAGTTCATAGCAAAAGCGAAAATGCTCTAGAATTTTCATTGGAATTGTATGGATTGAGAGGAGCATACGCGTGGCGAATTTGGGATTTCTCGGGTTAGGAATCATGGGAGGGCCGATGGCCTGGCGGTTGGTCGAGGCGGGTCACAACGTCTTTGTCTGGTCGCACAACCAGCAAAAGGCCAAGAGCCTGGCTGCGGAGCACGGCGCGACCCTTTGCGGATCTCCGCAGGAGATTGCTCAAAACGCCGACTGTGTTTTTCTCTGCGTGGGCGACACGGCGATGTCGCGCGAAGTGGTTCTGGGTCCCCTGGGCCTGGTGCAGGGCGCGCGGAACGGATTGACGATTGCCGACTGCAGCACGATCTCTTCGCGTGCCAGCGCCCGGATGGCCGCCGATCTCGAGAAGCGTGGCATCGACTTTCTCGACGCCCCCTGTACGGGTTCGAAGGCCGGAGCCGAAACCGGAACCTTGACCTTCATGATCGGCGGCAAGAAAGAAGTGTTCGAGCGGACCCGGCCCTATTTCGAAGCCATGGGCAAATTGCTCTACTACTGCGGTGGGGCGGGCATGGGCCTGCGCGCCAAGCTTACGCAGAATCTGATCCTCGGAAATCTCTTGCAGGCATTCAATGAAGGCATTGTGCTGAGCACCAAGTCGGGCATCGATCCCAATCTGATGCTCGAAATCCTCACCAACAGCGCCGCCCGCTCCGGCCTCATCTCGGTGAAGGCTCCCGCGGTCTTCAAGCGCGATTTCACAACCAATTTCTCCGTGAAGTGGCTGGAAAAAGATATCGGCCTGGCGATCGATCTCGGCTCCGAGATCGGCGTGCCCATGCCCCTTACCGCTTTGACCCAGCAGCTCTTTCGCGTCGCTATGGCCGAGGGTTATGGCGACGAAGACATCTGCGGATCGATCCGGGTGCTCGAAGGGATGGCCGGCTGCGAGGTGAAAGCGGATCCGCCGGACAAAAACTGACAACGGAGCACTGACAGCTTCTTTCGGGAATCTGCTGTTTGGCCCGCGCCAATTTGCTGACAACTGAGAACTGACAACTGACAGCTTCCTGTCATCTCGACCGAAGGCGGCGCAAATGCGCCGCCGTAGCGGAGAGATCTGCTTTT
>DATAWF010000250.1:0-3192 GCA_036267335.1 Acidobacteriaceae bacterium | reverse complement strand
TCTTCGTCATGACCGGCGCGCTCTATACGCGGAGGCGGCCGAAGCTCGCGGCGCTGCACATCGCTTCGCTGGCCTGGGGAATTGTGGTGGAGACAGGTCCGTGGCCGTGTCCGTTGACGCTGGCGGAAAACTTTCTGGAGGTCCGTGCCGGCATCACCCCCTATGCAGGGAGTTTTCTGGTTCATTATCTGGACCGGCTCGTCTATCCGAATCTCCCGGTCTGGCTCATCACCGCGTGCGCGGTGGCGGTATGCGGCGCCAATCTCGCAGCCTATGGCTACCGCTTCGGAAATTATTGGAAACGGAGACGTGCAGCGTAGACGCGGCCATTCCATCGGAGAATGGCCGCACATCGCAACCATCACCACTCCATAGCGTCAGGAGAAGTGCTCTAAATGTGGCAGGAAGTTGCTCCCCGCTTCTCCAGATATTTCTGGTGGTATTCCTCGGCGCGCCAAAAGGTCTTGGCCCGCGTCACTTCCGTGGCAATGGGCTTTGAAAAGATCTTCTCCTTCGCAAGGCGGGCAATTGTTTCGCGGGCCGCGGCCTCCTGTTCGGGCGAGTGAGAGAAGATCACACTGCGGTATTGCGTTCCCCAGTCCGGCCCTTGGCGATTGCGCTGAGTGGGATCGTGCAAGGCGAAGAAGAGATCGAGAAGCTGCTGGTAGCTGACCTTCGCTGGATCGTAGGTCACCTGGACGACTTCGGCATGGCCGGTCCCGTCGGTGCACACATCTTTGTAGGTCGGGTTCTCGAGCTCGCCGCCCTCATAGCCGACCGCAGTTTCAATGACCCCGGGAAGTTGGGCGAACCGCGCCTCGACTCCCCAAAAGCAGCCCGCGCCGAATGTAGCCGTGTCCATGATTCCTCCATTTCGCCTGCAGCGGAAGCTTTCTGGAACAGAAATTTCCTGCTGTCATGCATTGCCGGGCTCGGAGGCCGGCCGCGGTTTGAGCCGGTTGGTGTCTTCCGGGGTTCAATGCAGCCGATAGACGTACGCGTACAGAAGCACTTCCAAGCCCACCAGGCCCGCCAAAAACAAGCTATGTTTCAGTGTAAAGCGCAAGAGCTTCGCCTGCTGCTTTACGGAGATGCCTGTCGCCGCCGCGGCGACGGCGATCGACTGCAGGCTGATCATTTTGCCCATCACGCCGCCGGCCGAATTGGCGGCCGCAACCAGAACCGGATTGAAGCCCAGACGCCGCGCGGTCACGACCTGGAGAGCGCCAAAGAGGGCGTTGGACGAAGTATCGGAGCCGGTAAGAAAGACTCCCAGCCAGCCAAGAAAGGGGCTGAAGAAGGGGAAGGCCGCGCCGGTGGCCGCGAAGGCCAGGCCGAGGGTTCCGGTTGCTCCCGAGTAGTTCATCACGAAGGCCAGCGACAACACGGCCGAGACGGTGATGGTGGGATAGATCAGTTGCCGGGCGGTCGCGACCAGCAGCTTTGCGAACTGCGAAAGCGGCATCCGGAGGAACGCAGCGGAAATCAGGGTTGCCACCATGCAGGCGGAGCCTGACGCCGACAGGAGATTCAAGTTGAAGGTCGCCGCGTAGAGGGAGGGCGCCGCAACCACCGGCGGGCTCCGCAGGATCAAATTATGCAGCGCCGGCCAAGGGACGACGAAGGTGACCTTGTTGAGCCATACCAGCAGCGGCTTGTATCCCCACAAAAGAACGCAGATCACCAGGAGCGCATAGGGCACCCAGCCCTCAATGGTTTCACCGGCGCTGAATGTGCGTGTGGTTCTCTCGATGCGCGGCTCTGTTTCTTCAAGCGATGAAGCAGCGGAAGTCTTTTCCGCGAAACGATCTCGTCGTCCCGCGCGCGGCTTCCAGACGCGAAGCAACAGCACCAGCGCGCCCATGGCGGAAAGGGAGCTCAGAATGTCGGTGAGCTGCGCGCCCACGTAATTCGAAACGCAGAACTGAACGCAGGCAAAGACGCCGCCTGCGGTGAGCACGGCCGGCCAGACTTCCAGCGCTGACCCGGCGCCTCCGACAATGGCGATCAGATAGGCGGGCAGAAGGAAGGAGATGGGCGCGCAGAGGCGCCCGACAATCGCGCTCAGGGGGGCGAAAGGAAGCCCTGTCACCCCCGAGAGCGTGACAATCGGAATGCCGATCGAGCCAAAGGCTACAGGTACCGTGTTCGCGACCAGGCATAGCGCGGAGGCATAGTAGGGCGAAAAGCCCAAGCCAGCCATCATGGCTCCGGCCACGGCTACCGGGGTCCCGAAGCCAGCCGCGCCTTCAATGAAGGCCCCAAAGGCAAAGGCGATGATGAGGGCCTGCACGCGCAGGTCCGAGGTCAACGCCCCAATCGACTCCCGAATAATCTCGAATTTCCCGGTCGCAACCGTGACGTTGTAAAGCGCGATTGCCCAGAAAACAATCCAGGAGATGGGGAAGAGGCCGAAGGCGGCTCCGTATGCTGCTGAGCTGAGAGCCAGTTTTGCCGGCATGCGATACGCGGCCAGCGCCACGGCCAGGGTTGCGCCCAGCCCGGCCAGAGCGGCAATCCATGCCGCCTTGCGCCGCACCGCGAGCAAAAACAAGAGCAGGGCCGTAGGAAGGGCCGCAATGATAGCCGAAATCCCAAGGCCCAGGCCCCAGACGGAGTATTCCTGGCGCCAAATTGGGTTCATCCAAGCTCCCGTTGGCCAGCGCTGAGGGACGGTATCGATCCGTCTCGCGCTTTTTTGAGTGAGGTAATTCGATTCGCTTCAGAAGACACCAAAGGCTATGAATTCGGCCAACCGCTGTCAAGTTCGCGGGAGGCAGGCTGCCGTGGATTGGCGAAAACGAAAGATATTTCCCAGGCCGGGCGAGGCTATTTGCCCAAGATCACCAGGGCGACGCCGACCACGACGATCAGCACGCCCAGCCACCGGTCGCGGGTAACGCGTTCCCCGAGAAAGAACCCGCCCCCGATGGCCCCGGCCAAATAGTTCAAGGCAGTCACGGGAACCACGAAGCTCACCTTGCTTATCGAGAAAGCCCCGAGCAAGGCAAAGAAAGCTGCGGCCATCATGCCCACACCGAGCCACATCCATCCCACCTGAAGAGAGCGCAGCATTACCTTCGCGATTGCCAGGGGGCGGAAGTCTTTGACCTCGCCAACGACTTTCATTGCGCGGGAGACACACATCTCCCCGCAGGTGCCGAACACGATAATGAATGCAAGAAGGAGCAG
>DATAWF010000249.1:0-3680 GCA_036267335.1 Acidobacteriaceae bacterium | reverse complement strand
AACGCTTCTCGCCGACCGGCGGTTCCAGGCCTTCGAGTTCTTAGGATCTCCGTAGTCGATTCAGGTCTCCGCCGCACATCGCGGCCCAGGTTTATTAAAGTATGCCATGACTTCCGCTGGCGGGGGCCAGTAAAGATCCTTGACCAAAACCGTATGAAGGTGCACGACTCTGCTGTGACTATTGGCGTGGAAATCGGCATCCTAGTAATCCTCCGTGTGCTTGAGATCTAAAGGCGTGTAGCCCCCCGATCAAGAGTAGGAATTTTATTCTCCGGCAAGAGCATCTTGCTAAAGTCCTCGCTCGCACCGAACGCCGTAACTCATTCGGCTGGTCTTCATCGCTGCTCGAGTCTTTGACCTGTGTCTTCCCGAGATGTGGCTTCCGGCAAGACGCACCCTTGTAAAGGGTGCAGGTGCGATACTGCCGCCAAACCCGCAGACAGGCCGAAATCAAATCAACACGCCTAGGCTTAAGATCTCGATGAAGAAGAGGGCGCTTCATGGGCGGCTTGCGCGCCCAGCGCAGCACCGCACATTCCCTGGTCGCCGATACCGAGGCATCCTGCGGATCGCGAGCGGGTTCGAACGCAAATTCACGCTTCGTCACCGGATCCAAGGCGCAATAGAATCCCCTGCCACCCTTTCCCAGTTCTCTACGGATCTCGTCCCAGCCGGTGGCGAACATAAGAAAACCTCGAGGATTTTCTATAGATCATACAGGAATCCTGGCATGGACAGGAACCGAGCTGTACTTTCGGAATTGAGGGCCGCCCTTTTCTGCATGCCAACACAAAATGAACAAGAGTGCAGGGCTGCAGGCTGAAGGTAAGTTGGTTGCCCGGTATGAATCGAATTGGTCGCCGTACTGTGCCAATGCGGTCCCGGCCTGAACCCGTTTTTTTCGTACATTGGGAGCAGAGTACTGGCTTGGGGCCATCTGCCAGAGTGTTATTCTTAAGCAGTGCCTCTCCTTCCACAGCTAGAGGATGCGACAAAATGGCGCGGCGCATTGGCAGATATGAGGTAATAGCCGAACTCGGACGTGGCGGGTTTGGGCAAGTCTTTCGCTGCCTGGATCCGAATCTAGGTACGCCGGTCGCCATCAAAATACTTACCGCGGACGGCGATGCCGGGATGATGGTCCGGTTCCGCAACGAAGCGGCAACTTCCCGGCGTCTGAAGCACCCCAACATCGTCGCAATCTACGACTTCGGCGAGCAAGACGCCGTGCCCTACATCGTGATGGAACTCCTTGAGGGGGAGGATTTGCATCGCGTCATCGAGGCCCGCAGACCCCTGTCTTTGCTGCACAAAATCGGGATATTGAGCCAGATGGCGGCAGGCCTCGGGCATGCCCACAACGAGGGGATCATTCACCGCGACGTGAAGCCCGCCAATGTGATGCTTCTTCATGACGGAACCGTGAAGATGATGGATTTCGGGATTGCTCTGATTACACAGTCGACTCACTCGCGCCTGACGCCGCGCGGCGCGGTGATCGGGACGTTCCGCTATATGGCACCCGAGCAGTTTCGGGGCGGCGAACCGGATGTTCGAAGCGACATCTTTTCCTACGGCTTGATTGCTTATGAACTGCTGAGCGGTGTGCATCCGTTTTTCGCCACCGAAGCGGCCGCTCAGATGTACAACATTCTAAACGTCCAGCCGGTGCCGATCCGTCAATTTTGCCCGGATTGTCCGGTAGAGCTGCAAACCCTACTCGCACGCCTGCTGTTAAAGGATCCCGACCTCCGCTACCAAAGCCTCGATGACGTCCTGGCCGATCTTGAACCGGCATTGCTCAAGCTCCGCGAGAGTCGCTCAATGGAGCTCATCAACGAGGCCCATTCCGCCAAACGCCAAAACCAGTTGGAGAAGGCCCAAGGACTGGTCCGCGAAGCTCTTACCCTGACTCCAGCTCTGGAAGCGGCTAGAGAGTTCCGTGAGCAGCTTCAATCGGAGCTTCGACGGCAGGCAGTCCGTCCACGAGTCGAGGAGTTGGTCAAGCGGGCTCGTGAGGCGATGGCCGCCGGAAATCCGAGCGATGCCGCCCAGGGGTTTGAGTCA
Source organism: Acidobacteriaceae bacterium (assembly GCA_036267335.1). Lineage (GTDB taxonomy): Bacteria > Acidobacteriota > Terriglobia > Terriglobales > Acidobacteriaceae > PALSA-350. Next base: position 1,613 of record DATAWF010000249.1, on the reverse strand, counting down.
GCGATCGGTCTGGATCCCCTCGACACGACGCTTCAGGGACTGCTCAGGGAAGCCCGCGAGGCTGCGGACCGTTTACGAGACGCGCTTCCACTGGTCGCGGATGCCGACCGAGCCCTCGCAAATGGCGACGCGGCAGGTGCGGCCAGGATTGCGCGCAGAGCGGTGGATCTGGTCCCTGGCTTGGCGCGGGCCAAAGATATTCTGGTGCAAGCGGAGACGGCCCTCGCCGATGAGCGCCGGAAATTGCGGTTTGCGGAGGATGCAGCGCGCCTGCGGCGATTGATCGAGGTCCATTCGTGGAAAGAAGGCTCCGAGCTTGTCGCGGCACTGAATCGAGATTTTCCGGATTATTCAGAAGTTCGGATCCTTGAGGAGAAGTTAACCGCCGCGCAGAAAAGAGAAGAGGACGAACGCACTCTGGCTGCGGGTTTGACAACGGCTCGGGCGCAGTTCCGGGATGGAGATTTGTCCGGGGCTCTGGACGGCCTGAAATTGCTCTCGGTCCAGTTTCCTCAGTCCGCTGACGTCGGAAGCCTGCTGAACGCAGTCCAGTTGGAGGTGGACGAGAAGCGTCGCCGCGATCTCGTCACCCGCGCTGTCGAAGAAGCCCGGCGCCTGGCGGCGAGCGAGCAGTTTGAGAGCGCGGTCAAGGCTCTTGACGGCGCCCTTGTCCGGTATCCGGAGGATCAAGATCTACAACGTGAACGTCGAGCCGTTGTGGCGGCCAGCCGGGAAGCGGCCTGGCGCGCTGCGATCCAAAAGGCGATTACGCGGGCGGAGGAACTTCGCTCGCAAGCGCGCCATGCCGAAGCTGTGCAGCTACTCGACTCATTTCTCCCGGCGGATGGCGGTGATCCGGCCATCGTAGCGCTGCGCGACTCCATTATGGCGGAGCACGCGGACGCACGGAGAGCCGAAGAGTTGCGCGATGTGATCCGCCGTGCGAATGAGTTGATTGCGAAGAACGAACTGGATAGCGCAACTCGCATGTTGCAGGCTTCTCCCACCCACGTAAGAGAAAACCCCGAAGTCACCCGTCTGCTGGGTGCGGCTGAGTCGCAAAAACGCTTGCGTGCGGAAAAACAGACTGCGTTTGAGGCTCTGGCCCTGGAGGTTCCGCCCTTGTGCGAACAGGGGCGCTTCGATGAGGCGTTGCGCGGAGTTGACAGCTTCGAAACTCAGCACGGGGGCGATCCGGGAGTCAGTCGGCTTCGGAACCGAATCCTCAGCGACCAGCACAAGGCGCAGCGCAGCGCCGAGGAATTGCTGGCCCAAGCGACAGCGTTGATCGCCGCCAATCCCCTGGAGGCAACGGTCTTGTTGGGGGGCGCTCCAAATCAATTGCGTGCGCGTCCGGAGATCCAGAAGTTAGAGCAAGCCGCGCGGGACGCGGCCGCCGAGCAAAGAAACCGCGAGGCCCTGGCGGAGCGAATCGCTCTCGCGAAGACATTGTATGCGGAACGCCGGTTCGCGGAGGCCCTCAGCCTTCTTGAGACGGGACTCCAGAATTCCCCGGGCAGTGCCGACCTGCTTAAACTTCGTGCGGATGTACTGGCCGAGCAAGACCGGGAGCAACGCTCGCTTGCGGAAAAACAGACTGCGTTTAAGGCTCT
>DATAWF010000248.1:0-8130 GCA_036267335.1 Acidobacteriaceae bacterium | reverse complement strand
ATCGCACAGAAAATTCTCGACGCGAAGAGCGCAACTGCGAGACCCTTCGTCGAGTGGTTTACAAAGCTCTATAACCTCCCACCAAAAACTACCCTCTTCAGCTAAGCAATCGCCAAATCTGTTTGCGCTAACTCGAGTGCAAAGCGATAAGTGTCTGGCGAAAACGGGCATTGGTTCGTCATACGAGTAACCATCTCGAATCCATATAGCCTGAAGATCCAGGCAGGATTAGACAGATACATTCCTGAGGGACGCTTCGCTCACCCGGTCTGTCACTTCCGTCAGCCGCGCCAGCCGCTCGGCGACCTCCGGCGTGAGCGCGCCAAGCGCGAGCCGCCAACCCCAGTTGTCCTTCGGGCGGGCGGGAGTGTTCATCCGCGCCTCTGAGCCTAGCGACAAAATGTCCTGCACGGGAAACAGGCATGTATCGGCCACAGAAGCCGCGACCGCACGAATCATCGACCACACAACGTCGCCTTCCCGCGGATGCAGGTAAGTTTCGGCCGCCGCCTTTTCCGCTCTGGTAGCGCCGTGCTGCCACCAGCCAAGCGTGGTGTCGTTGTCGTGCGTACCGGTATAGACAACGCAATTCCTCTCGTAGCGATGAGGCAGATGCATGTGGGCTCCGGGATCGCTGAAGCCGAACTGAATCACTCGCATCCCCGGCAGCCCGAACTGCGCGCGTAATTGATCCACTTCTGGAGTGATCAGCCCTAGATCCTCGGCGATGAACGGCAGTTCCCCGAATCGCTCCGCTAGCGTTTGGAAGAGGGCAGCTCCCGGCGCCTTGATCCACTCGCCGCGCACCGCGGTCTCATCTTCGGCCGGAATCGACCAGAAGGCTTCGAAGCCGCGAAAGTGGTCCAGGCGCATGCTGTCAAAAAGCGCGCGGGAACGGCGGATGCGGTCGACCCACCATCCGAATCCACTCGCGGCAAGCACATCCCAGCGGTAAAGCGGATTGCCCCATCGCTGCCCGGTCGCGCTGAAGTAGTCCGGAGGCACGCCCGCCACCCGGCGCGGCAGAAGATCCTCCCCCAAGTCGAAGACGCCGGGGTGGGTCCACACGTCGGCGCTGTCGTAATTGACAAAGATGGCAATGTCGCCGATCAGGCGTATCCCAAGCCCGGCGCAGTGCGCGCGCAGAGCCCTCCATTGCTCGTCAAAGGCGAACTGGATCGCCTTTTCGACGTCGAGATCCTGCTTGTGCTCGTTGTCCAACCGGTGCAGCGCATCCGAATCGCGGCGCGCAAACTCCTCCGGCCAGGCTTCCCAGGAACGAAAGTCGAATTCCCGCCGCAGCACCGCGTAGCGCGCAAAATCATCCAGCCAATACCGGTTCTCTTCGCAAAAGAGAACGAAGCGCTCCCATTGCGAGGCCTCGTGATGCGCGAGAAAGTTTCTCGCCGCCTCTGTGAGGAGCGGTCCTTTCCTCGCTGCGACCTCCTCGAAGTGGACGTTCCCCTCCGCGCCCATAAGCCCGGTAATGCGCTCCTCCGGCAGCCAGCCGGAAGCCGCCAACCGTTCCAGACTGATGAAAAGAGGATTGCCGGCAAAAGCGGAAAGCGAGGAGTAGGGCGAGTTCCCGTAGCCTGTCGGGCCGAGCGGAAGCACCTGCCAGAGCCGCTGCTTGGCCGCCGCCAAAAACCCGGCAAACTCGTAGGCCGCTGGGCCTAGATCGCCAATGCCTCCGGGGGAAGGCAGCGAGGAGATGTGCAAGAGGAGTCCGGAGGATCGGTCGACAGGCATTCGCAGAAATAGCTCTACGTTAGGATGCGTGAAATGGAAACGGCGCCCGCCGGGCGCCGTCTCTTGAGCGGTTAGCCCTGACCCTGCGTTGCTGTCTGCATGGGCGTGGAGGGATTCTTCATCATGCGAATCAGCCCGCGCTTGCGATAACTGTCCGTCAGATTGCTGACAAAGACAGAAAACATATCGTTGCGCCGGTCCTGCAGCAACTGTTCCCGCGTCGCGTCGAAGTTCTTCGCAATGTCCGCGGCATCGGGCTCTTGCTTGTCGTCAATCTTGACGACCACGCCGGTGTGCCCGGTGTTGATCGCCTTGCTGATCTGCCCGACGTTCAGGTTGAAGATATCGGGCGCCGCGGCGGAGAGTTGCCCGATGTCAGGCACCTGATCCGTGCGGCCAACCAGATCGCTCGTCTTTACCGTTGCGCCCACTTCCTTGGCAGCCTGAGCGAGATCGCCGTCGGCCTTCGCTTTGTCGGCCAGTTCTTCGGTCTTGCGCGCGAGCAGAACCGGCAGCTGCTGTTGGCGGAAATCCTCAAGCAGGTGCGATTTGTAAGCGTCAAAATCCGGGGTGTGCGCGGGCTGGATTCCGGTCACCTGAAAAACCGCGAAGCCGTCGCCGGTACTGGCCACTTGCGGAGCAGCTCCCTGCTTGGCGGCGAAGGCTAGGCTGATCAACTTGGTGCCGTCGTTCACGCCCGGCACGACCGAATCCTGCTGCAGGTAGTCCGTCGTCGCCACTTGCAGGTGATGAGCCTGGGCCGTCGCTGCCAGCCCGTTCTTGGCCGCTTCATTGGCCAATTGCTGCGCGTAGGCTGCCGCTTGCTGGCTTTCTTTTTCGCGCGTAAGCACCGCCAGGATCTCGCCCTTCACGTCGGCCAGAGACTTGGTCTGCGCCGCATCCTTCGCCTCCACCTGAATGATGTGGTAGCCAAACTGCGTTTTCACCAAATCCGAGGTTTGCCCGGGCTGAAGAGAGAACGCCACATTTTCAAACGGAGCCACGGTCGCTCCCCGCTGGATGAAGCCCAGTTCCCCGCCCTTGTCTTTGCTGCCCGGGTCATCGGAGTATTTCTTGGCCAGCGCCGCAAAGTCGCCGCCTGCCTTCACCTGCTTGAGAACGTCTTCCGCCTTTTCCTTGGCGGCCTGGTCGGTCTTCGCGTCGGCATTCTCAGGAACGGAGATCAGAATATGCCGCACCTTCACCTGCTCGGGGGTTGCGTAGTCCTTCTGATGGTCCTGGTAGTACTGCGCGATCTCCTGATCCGTGACCTGCGGCTCGCCGCCGGGAATCTGATTGTTTGGGAACGAGAAATAGGTCAGCTTCCGCGCTTCTGGAACCGCGTCTTTGTAACGGGCCGCGTTTTCCTTGAAGAAGGTTTGGAGCTCGGTGTCGGTGGGATTGATCTGCTTGCTCAGGTCTTCCGCGTTCAAAACAGCGTAATCGAACTTCACCTTGGTCCCCTGCTGCCGGTAGGAGTCGCGCACCTCCTGATCGGAGACCGAGACTCCACTCGTCACCACCGCTTCCAAGCGGTCGATTTCGATTTCCTTCTTCACCTGCCGCTCAAAATCCTGGGTCGAGGTCTGGAAGTAGTTCTGGACGAAATCAGCGTAGCGATCGGCTCCGATGAACTGGCCGTTGGGAAAGAGCGCCTGCGCGAAGGGGCCGGTCTCGAGCGCGCGGGTAAGGTCGGCGTTGCTCACCTGAAGACCCATGCGGTTGGCTTGCTGCACTAGAATCTCGCGCTGAATCAGCGCCTGGCCGGCCTGTGGCAGCAGATAAGGCATCAACTGGTCCGGATAATGCTGCTGCTGGATCATCCGCTCCGCGACCTGTTGGACCTCGGGCTGCGAGATCTGGGAGGAGGAGCCGAAGACCAGGCCGAGGCCACCGGAGCTATGAACCGTGGCGTAGGTGTCGGAAGTAGTGCCCTCGTCGGCAAAGATGCCGGGGACGAGCGAGATCACCATAGTGACCGATGCGGCGCCGATGATCAGGACAAAGACGATCTTGAGGGCACGGCTGTCTTTCTGAAGAAAACGAATCATGGATGCGGTAACAACCTCATTCTTGATTTTAGAGCATGGCCGCGGCCATTCGGTCCCCATTCGGTTTGATACGGTCCGGCTGATACGGCCGGCGCCAGGCACCGGCGGGGGGCGAAGACTGGACGCTCTCCGCCCCAAAAAGAAAAGGCCCACTCCCAATTCGAAGCGGGCCTTTGCCGTTCATTTATCGTTCAAGGAGATCTCGCTTATCGCCAATACCGGTACCGGTAGTAGTAGGGATAAGGATATCCGTACGGATACGCATACGCGTACGGATAGGGATAAGGAGCGGGAGGCGGATAGGGGTAGTATCCCACCGGACGCCGCCCCGGATAGCCCTGTTGGGGCGGAGGCGCCGAGTTGCGCTCGAGCTGCTGCACCTCAGCCAGAGAGACGGGTTCAAGCGTGACCGGCTGGGTCAGATGGAAAGAGAGCAGCGCTTCCGGAGGAAGCACGCCGCGTGGTCCCGGAGTGGCTGCGGAAGCTCCCAGTCCAACCCCCGTTCCGGCAGCCGCGCCAATCGCCGCACCGGGTCCGCCGCCGGCAATCGCACCGAGAGCCGCGCCTAAAGCCGCGGTTCCCACCGTCGTTCCGGCTGTATAGCCGCCCTTTCCAGGTCCGTTCATGGACCAGGTATCGGTCACTAAAGGATAGGCATGGCCGCTCAGGTTCAAGGTCGTGATCTGGAGAACCAGACCCGCTCCACCCGACAACGCACCGGGTTTCTTCACGTCCACTACCTTGCCTGTCACTTCTGCTCCGCGCGGAATCGCCAGAGCATTTCCAAAATAAACGTCGCGCGCGACCGTGCCTGCAAAATAGTCGCCCGCTTTGAGCTTTTTGGTATCCAGCGGGCCGCTCGTACGAACCGCAATGGCGGTTCCTGGAGCAATCGTCACGGGCGCGGTCGGCAAAGGCGGAGCAGGAGGCTGAGAGTACTGCTGCCCGCCATAAGCCTGCGGCTGCCCGCCATAAGCTTGGGGCTGCTGTCCGCCGTATGCCTGAGGCGGGGGCGGGGGCTGTCCCGGATTCGGAGAATAGGCGTTCGGGTTATAAGGAGGCCGGGCCGCGTTCGGAGGCGGCGGCGCCCCATATCCATTGTCTGCCGGAGCCGCCGGAGGCCCTTGTCCATCGGGATTCTGCTGCCCAGCCTGCGCTCCCTGGGCATCGGCTGGAGGCTGTGACGGAATTTGGCCGTTTTGCGCATCGGGCGGGGGGCCCGCCGGTCCCCAATTGCCCTGTTGCCCGGGCTGCGTCTGACTCTGATTCTGCGTGGCTTGAGACTGGTCCTGTTGGGCCTGCAAAGGGCAGGTCCAAGCACCCAAGGCGAGCGCCAACCCTGTCCCTAACGCCCAAGAAAGCACCTGCTTGTGGCTGTTCAACGTGTGCATGTCCTCGTCACTCCTGCCGGTTTGCATCCAGCTCTGCCCGGCCTTTGCGGACCGCATGTTGCAAACCTGCCTCTGCGGTCCTACCAAAGAATTCAACCCCATTCGGCGCAAGAAGTTGGGCCGGATACCGCATACTTGAGCGCCGCCCCACAACCAGGAGGATGCGCCAAAAGCGGTAGAGGATTCGATGATTCTTGGAGTCAGAGCAGAATCCGCACAGATGTACCCAGCGGCAAAGATTCCAGGCTGGATTTTCCATCAAGGAAAATCCATCTCCACCAATTTCGACCGGGGACGCCAATGCGGATTCTGCTCCTAGACGCGCCAGGCCGCCTTCGCCTTTCCCTGCCCCTTTTCCGGCAATGATTTTCGCGAGCCTCTGTGATAGATCTGCTGGTATGCCAGCGATAACGGAAAAGCAACTGCGCGTAAGCAGAATCGCCCCGGGAGCGATGCAGTCGGAGATTCGCGCCATGACCGTCGAGTGCGATCGGCTCGGGGGCATCAATTTGGCCCAGGGCGTCTGCGATACCCCAATTCCCGCTCCGGTCGAACAGGCCGCCCAGCGCGCTATCGCCGAAGGAAACAACATCTACACCCGTGCCGACGGCATCGCTCCCTTGCGCGCCGCGCTCGCCGAAAGGCTGGCCCGCCACAACCGCATGACCGTCGACCCGGAGTCGGAGCTGGTCGTCACCTCGGGCGCCACCGGCGGCCTCTACGCCACCTGTCTGGCGCTCCTCGATCCGGGCGACGAGGTTCTGCTCTTCGAGCCCTTCTACGGCTATCACGTCAACACCATGCGAAGCCTGGGCGTGAAGCCGGTCGTTCTCTCTCTTTCCGGAGCATCGCTGGAGATCGACTTTGACGCGCTGCACAAGGCCGTCTCCCCGCGCACCCGCGCAATCCTCATCAACTCTCCCAACAATCCCTGCGGCAAGGTGCTCACACCCGGCGAGCTCGAGCGGCTGGCCGAGTTTGCAATTGCGCATGACCTTTTTGTCTTCAGCGACGAAATCTATGAATATTTCCTCTACGACGGAGCTAGCCATGTCAGCATGGCCACGCTCCCGGGGATGGCCGAGCGCACCATCACCATCTCCGGACTTTCGAAGACCTTCAGTATTACGGGTTGGCGCGTCGGCTATCTCGCAGCGAGCAGTTCTTGGATCCCGTCGATCGCCTACTTCCACGACCTGGTCTATGTTTGCAGCCCGTCACCCTTTCAATATGCCGCGGCCGCCGGGCTGCGCGAGCTCCCCGACAGCTTCTACAGCGACCTCTCGGCGGAGTATCAGCGCAAGCGCGACCTGCTCTGCGGCGCGCTCTCCGCGGCGGGCCTCACGCCCAGCATTCCCACGGGAGCCTACTATGTGCTCGCCGATGCGACGAATATCCCAGGAACGAATGCCCGGGAGAAGGCGCGCATGCTGCTGCGCGAGACCAAGGTAGCCGCGGTTGCCGGCTCGGCCTTCTACGCCGGCAATGGCGGAGACGGCCTCTTGCGCTTCTGCTTTGCCAAACGCGATGCCGAGCTCGAGAAGGCCTGCACCGCAATCCGCAGCTTCCGCGCGTAGGACCTTTGTTCTCGTCGAGATCTCTGGCATGGCCGGACCCAGAGCGAGACGCCTCAGTAGCTTTTATGTGCCTGGCGCTTGCTCCATACAGCCCCTGAAACAAAGTTGCCTGCCGGAAGACGCGGGCGCGTCCCCCGGCAGGGCAAACCTTCATGGTTTACTCGTGGTTGGGGAAAATTCCCATTTTGAAGGTAACCATGAAGCTGCGGCCCGCTGTCATGCTGAGCTGATCGAGCGGAGAGAGCTGGGTTGTCGCCAGGTAAGTGGAGCCATTGACAGCTACCGCGCTGGCGCCTGCGGCAACATCGAGGATGTTTTCACTGTTGAAAAGATTGTTGATGCTGAAGCTGACCTTCGATTGATTGAACATGGAATGGTTGCGCAGGGTGTAATTGAAGAACAGATTCACGTTGTTAAAGGGCGCGTCGTATATCTGGTTGTGATACGTTCCGTTGTCGTTGTAGTGGTCGCCAACGCGCTTTTCAATCACTCCCAGATCGAATCCGTGCTCTTGATAGGTAACCGCGATGGATTGCGTGTATTTCGGCGTATCCGCCACATAGAGGCCGGACGGCACGCCCGTGCCCACATAGGTCGCCTTGCCCACTGTGCCGTTGGCATAGACGTTGAGGCCGTACCCCAGAGAAGTATTGGCCTCAGCTTCAAAGCCCTTGGTCACGGAGTCGGGACCGAGATAGTACTCGTCTAAGTTATACGCCGAATTGCTTTGGGGAACAGTCAATGCAACGTAATTGTTCTGAAACTTCACGCGGAAGACATCCGCGTCGAGGGTGAGACGGTTCAGCTTGACCGCGGTGCCTCCTTGATAGGTTGTGGTCAGAGTTGGCTTGGACAGCTGGCTCACCTCCGCACCGCCGCCGGCGACATCGAAGGTAGAGCTGGGAGGAATCTCCGCCCCTTTGCCGAATTGTCCGTAAGCCGACCAAAAATCGGTTAACCGGTAATTCGCCTCCGCCGAAGGCAAATTGCTGCCGAAGCCTCCCGACGAGCTGACCGACGCCGCGCCATTCAGGCCACCAACGATCTTTCCGTCATCGGCGTACTGGGTAAGGGCCATATTGTAGAAAGCATACTTATCGCCCGCCGTGATCGTGAGCTTCTTGGTGGCGCGCCACTGATATTCAACGAAAGGGTTGTACGAATTGGTCCAGAATCTTTCGTGGAAGTTCGGCAGCGTCTGGTCGACATGGGTGAGCGGATTGGAAGGAATCTGGTAACGGTTGGTCGCGGCCCATTCATACCACATGCCGGCGCGAAAGATGCCGTATTTCGAAGTCTGGCTGAGGGTCGAGGTCTCGCCATATTTGCGGTAACTGTTCAGCTTGTCGACCGCGCAAGGCA
>DATAWF010000247.1:0-14628 GCA_036267335.1 Acidobacteriaceae bacterium | reverse complement strand
CGCTTGCCATTGGGGACGGGCAAGCGGGAATAACGCGCGCCCGTAAGTTCGCGAGTCTGCCGATCGGCGCATCCGCACCAGGCTCGGTCCGCGGACCAATCGGTTGTGGAGAATCAGTGCTAGCAGCATTTCTCCAGGAGGTGTACCTCGAAGCTGCGACATCCGACGCGGCTTTTCACCCAAGAAAAGCCGCACTTCTCAGACCTTGGTGGTGCACAGCAATTAGGAGAAATGCTCTCTCTAAGTGATGTCTTCGGTATCGAAGGCTGGCTGAACCACCGGCCGCCTGCTGGTAGTTTTGCCGCGAATCTCTTTGACCAGCTCGCTCACGACGTCTTCCACCGCATCCCGGTCGTCGATCTCCCCTCCGTCGATATCCCGGTCGTCGATCGCCGCTTCCAGTTGGCGCAGCCGGTCATCGGCGTCGATGCTTTCGAGCAGGACCACGGCGTGGGCAATGGCCAAATGGTCCTGGTTGAGCCCTTCAGGAGTCTTGGCCTTGATCCCCACCGCGTTCGGCTGAATCTGCAGCAACTCCGCCACGCGCTCGCGTAGCTCGCCGGAGATCGGTCCGATCTTGGGCGCCGCCAGCACCAGCGTGGTATCGACATTCACGATGCGATAGCCAGCAGTGTGGACCTCTTCCAGGGCCAAGTTCAGAAAGATGGCCGAGTCGGCATTCTTCCAGCGAGCATCGCCGGGAGGGAAGAAGCTGCCAATATCCCCCACCGCCAGTGCGCCGAGCAGAGCGTCGGTAATCGCGTGCAGAAGCACATCGCCGTCCGAGTGGCCGGCAAGACCCTGCGGATGATCCACCGCGAGGCCTCCGAGCTTAAGCGGCACGCCGTTGACAAATGCGTGCGAGTCCCATCCATAGCCGATTCTCATGCCCATGTCGTTTTAGTCTCTCAAACCGGATGCGAAGCTGCCGGTCTCAACCCCGATGCTCGAGATAGAACTCGGCAAGCTCCAAATCCCCGGGCTGAGTAATTTTCAGATTTTCGGACGAGCCCGTTACCACGGCGACTTCCGCGCCCGATCGTTCCACCAGGCTGGCCTCATCGGTGCCGACAAAGCCGTCCGCTTCGGCCTCGGCAAATGCGCGTTTCAGCACACTCCAGCGAAAACCTTGGGGAGTCTGGGCTTGCACGACGTGCTCCCGCGGAATCGTAGCCGTTACGATCGCTCCGTCGGCGGTCCGCACAACCTGTTTGATGGTGTCGATCGCCGGCAAGCCAACAATGGCCGCGCCATGTTTCTCGGCGGCTTCGATCGTCCGCTCGATCGTTGCCGGATCAATGAGCGGGCGCACGGCATCGTGCACCAGCACGATATCGTCGTCGTCGGCCTGGATGCCCTTGAGAGCGTTGCTGACCGACTCCTGACGGGTGTCTCCGCCCTGCACCACACGGACCCGGTTGCTCAACTCGTGCTTGGCGATCAGGGCCGTGACCCGGCTCATTTCCGTGCGGCGAACGGCGACATAGATCGCATCGACGCTAGGAACGGCGGCAAAGGCCCGAAGACTGTGGATCAGAATCGGCGTCCCGCCCAGAGCCAGAAACTGCTTGGGTGCGTTTGAACGGGCAGAAGCCATGCGGGTGCCCATCCCCGCCGCCGGCAATACAACAAAAACACGCATAAACCCTGGAGTATACAGCCTTTTGGACGTCCGTCCCAAAACCGGCGGCCGGCGGAGCGCAGTTCGTCGTTCGCAATCACGATGGCTGGGGCTGGCAATTGGCGATCTGGTTTTTCTACCATGGATACTGGGATCCTTCGAATCTTTCATGCCAGTGCCTCCCATTCTGAATACAGCCCTCTTCCACGCAGGGCAGCGGGTCGCGGCCGCGGTCTCCGGTGGGGCCGACTCGGTTGCGATGCTGCGCCGCCTGCTCGAAGAACGAGCCAGGCTCGGCATTGTGGTTTCCGTCATTCACGTGCACCACGGCATTCGCGGGCAGGAGGCGGATGGGGATGCCATTTTTGTCGAGGAGCTTGCCGGCGCGTACGATCTCCCGTTTTTCCTTCGCCGGGGGGATGTGCCAGCGGCTCGCCGGGGCGAGACTCTGGAGGAAGCGGCGCGAAATTTCCGCTACGCGTGTTTTGAGGCGCTTGTTGCGGATGAGCTTGTGGAGTGCGTGGCGACAGCGCACACGCTCGACGATCAGGCGGAAACGGTCCTTTCGAAGTTGCTGCGCGGCGCCTGGACTGAGGGGCTGAGCGGCATTCATCCCGTGCTGGCGATTGCCGGGGGAAGAATCGTACGCCCTTTTCTGGAGGCGACCCGCGCCGGAATCGAAGACTGGCTCGGAGCTTTAGGGCAGAACTGGCGCGAAGACACTACGAACCGCGACCTCGCGCATACCCGAAATCGGATCCGCCACCAGTTGTTGCCGGCGCTCAAAGAGTTTAATCCCGAGATCGCCCGCCAGTTTGCCCGGATGGCTGCCGTTTCGGCCGATGAGGAACGTTATTGGCAGGGGGAGTTGGATCGCATCTTGCCGTCCCTGCTTCTTCCCGGCAGGCCCATTCGCGGGGGAGGCCGGGCCAGCAGCACGAGGCCCGGAGAGGAGGAAGTGTCGATCGAGATGGAGCGTCTGCGGCAGTTTGCCCCGGCGGTCCGGAGGCGGGTGTTGCGCGCCGCTGCCCGCAAACTCGATCTGCGGCTGAACTTCGATCAAACCGAGTCCCTGATGGAGCTTGCCGCCGATGGTCCGGGGTCTCGCCCCCGCAAGGTGGGGCTCCCCACGGGAATCGTGGCAGAGCGCACCCTGCGCGAGATTCGATTGAGTCGGCGTGACGCCGTGGTACTGGAGCCAGGCCCGGAGTATCGCTTCCAGATCCCGGGAGAGATCGCGGCGCCGGAATTTGGCCTGCGGATGCGAGTCGAGCGAACGGGATCCGATGCCGGCTGCCAGGCGATTCTGCGGAGCTGGGCCGCGGGAGACCGTGTTCTGCTGCGCCACAGCCGCCGGCCGAAGAAGGTGGCGGAGATCCTGGACCGCCTGGGCGTAAGCGGGGCCCGACGGGGGCTTTGGCCGGTGGTCGAAGCCGGAGGAAAGATCCTATGGATGCGCGGAGTCGAGGCGGAGAGCGAAGGCTTTGCCTTTTTGCCATCCACCCTCGATCTCCCCAATTGACCGCTGCCCGAAAAGAGCTGTCAGAGAAAAGGGCTGTCAGAGAGGATGCCCGCCCTCTGGAAGGCCTTTGCGTGACCTTGGCGGGAGAGGTTCAGGTACCTTCAGAGACGTTTTCGGCCCGATTCGCCCACATTTACCTCTTGCGCGGCGTAGAATAAAGGCTCTTGATGGGTGTCTTCGGTCTGACGCATTTTTTCGCATCTCCGGACAATGAAGCACTCGCATCCCCGAAGTAGTTTCTGCGTCTAATACTTCGTCAGATGCGAAAGCATTTTCCAGGTGAAGCGCTTTGCGGCTCATCGAGCGGTCTCTTTTTCCTTTCCGGGAGGCTGGACGGAAGCGAGGGTTTTTCGTGAATTCGACGGTCAAAACGATCATCTTCTGGGTCTTCATCCTGGCTTGCCTGGTTCTGCTTTGGCAGATTGTGCAGAAAAGCTCCGGTATGAACCACGAGAAGGAAGTTTCATTTTCCCAGTTCATGCAGGACGCGCAGGCCAACAAGGTCGCGAACGTGACCGTGGTCAACGATGAGGTCCATGGACAGTACACGACCAAGGAAGCCTTCCACACCGTCGTGCCCGCGAATTACCCCGACATGTTCAAAATTCTCCAAGACAACCATGTCGTCATCACGGTCAAGCCCACGGAAGGGAACTCCTGGCTGCCAATCCTGATCAACTTTGCGCCGATCATCATCATTGCGGCGCTGTGGGTGGTGATGCTCCGCCAGATGCAGAGCGGCGGCAACAAAGCGCTTTCCTTTGGCAAGAGCCGGGCCCGGCTGCTTTCGATGCAGCAGAAGAAGATTACGTTTAAAGACGTCGCCGGCGTGGATGAGGCCAAGGAAGAGCTGAAGGAGATCATCGAGTTTTTGCGCGAGGCGCAGAAGTTTCAAAAGCTCGGCGGGCGCATTCCCAAGGGAGTGCTGCTCGTAGGCCCTCCAGGCACGGGCAAGACCCTGTTGGCCCGGGCGGTAGCCGGCGAAGCCAATGTGCCGTTTTTCTCGATCTCCGGCTCCGATTTCGTCGAGATGTTTGTCGGCGTGGGTGCGAGCCGTGTGCGCGACCTGTTTGAGCAGGGCAAGAAAAATGCTCCGTGCATCATCTTCATCGATGAAATCGACGCTGTGGGCCGTCATCGTGGCGCCGGATTGGGCGGTGGTCACGACGAGCGGGAGCAGACCTTGAATCAGTTGCTGGTCGAGATGGACGGATTCGAGTCCAACGATGGGGTCATCCTGGTGGCGGCGACCAACCGTCCCGACGTTCTCGATCCCGCGCTGCTGCGTCCCGGCCGTTTCGACCGCCGCGTCGTGGTGGGCCGTCCCGATGTTCGGGGCCGGGAAGAGGTCTTGCGCGTCCACGCCAAAAAAGTGCCGTTGGCCGAGGATGTCGACCTGCGCGTCCTGGCTCGCGGAACACCTGGATTTTCCGGTGCGGACCTTGCCAACATGGTCAACGAGGCAGCTTTGAATGCCGCCCGCGCCAACCGCAAAGCCGTCCATCAGTATGACTTCGAGCTGGCCAAAGACAAGGTGATGATGGGCGCGGAACGGAAGTCTATGCTCCTTTCCGAGGACGACAAGCGCGATACGGCCTATCACGAGGCCGGCCACGTGCTCGTTGCGGCCAAGCGCGATCATGCCGATCCTTTGCACAAGGTGACGATCATTCCCCGCGGCATGGCCCTGGGCATCACCATGCAGCTGCCGGAAGAAGACAAGTACACCGTGACCAAGGACTATCTCGAAACGCAGCTTGCCATCCTGATGGGCGGACGCTGCGCCGAGGAGATCTTCATGTCGCGCATGACCACCGGAGCCGGCAATGACATCGAGCGCGGTACGGACCTTGCCCGCAAGATGGTGTGCGAATACGGCATGAGCCGTCTCGGTCCCTTGGCCTTCGGCAAGAAGGAAGAGCAGATCTTCCTGGGCCGCGAGATTGCCCAGCACCGGGACTTTTCAGAAGAAACCGCGCGCCAGATCGATGCGGAGGTTCGCAGCCTGGTAGACCAGGCATACCGCTCGGCGTACTCGATTCTCGATGAAAACAAGCCCACGATGGACCGCTTGGCGAAGGCGCTCCTGGAACGGGAGACGCTCGACGCCGAGGAAATCCGGCTGGTGATCGAGGGCAAGGATCTTCCGCCGCTCTCTCCATTGAACGGTCCAGGCAGCCCGACGGGCGACATCCAGCATGTGATGAAGCCGGAACCGGGGCGTGCACCCGGATTCGGAGGGGAAAGCCAGCCTTCTCCCGCATAATTTGGATCGCTTTAAAAAAAGGGGCACCCGCGAGGGTGTCCCCTTTTTTATTCGGCCGGCGCGCGGCCAGATCTTGGGCCGCGCCCCGACGGCTCTGGCATTTGCAGAAGATACAATCGTTCCCATGCGCATTCGATTGCTGCTGCCGGCTGCTGGCGCACTGCTCTCTCTCTCCGGCTGCGGCTACCACACGTTGGGCTCGGCCGCGAATCTGCCTCCGGCCGTGCACACGATCGCGATTCCTGTCTTCAAAAACGAGACACAGTCCTACCACACCGAAGTCGCGATGACCCAGGCTGTGATTCGAGAGTTCAACGGCCGTACGCGGCTCTCGGTAGTGCCGGGCGGCGATGCCGGGCAGGCCGACGCCACGCTGCGCGGAGTGATTGTCTCGGAGTCGGTGCAACCGCTGACGTATAAGACCCAGACAACGACCTCGGTCGCCGGATCGAACTCGAGTTTCACCTCAAGCTTCCTGATCACGGTCAATGCCAACGTCGTTGTTACGGATCGCGACAATCGTGTGCTTTATCAGCACACCAACTACGTTTTTCACGAACAGTACGAGACGACCTCGGATCTGGCAAGCTTTATCCAGGAAGATTCCCCCGCGGTCCAGCGCATGTCTCGCGACTTTGCGCAGGCGCTCGTCGGAGATATTCTGGAGTCCTTCTGAGACCATTGCGCCCGGCATCGATGAAACCGCGGTGAGCGTGCGGGGAGCCGGTCTCGATTGCGCCGCTTGGAAGTTGGTACTTGAGGAGAGAAGTGCAGCCCGTCGAAGCGCCGCCAAAGCTACGTAGTTTCGCTTCCGCCGACCGGTTTTTGGCGGAGGTGAGCGAAGCCCGTTCGGGCGCCCCGCTGCGGCCGGGCTATGTGCTTGCCGGCGATGAGATTTTCCTCTACGAGCGCTGCCGTCAGGCGGTGGTTGGTGCGTTGGTCGATCCGTCCCTGCGAGACTTTTCGCTCAGCGACATCGATCTGGCCGAAACCAGCATTTTTGAGGTTCTGGACCGCGCCCGAACCCCATCGCTGATGGCTCCTTTCCAAACGATCTTTGTCCGCAACGTGAGAACCCTCTATTCGCGCGGAGCGAAAAAGGAGGAGTTCCGCGAACTCGATGCCTACTTCCGTTCGCCAAATCCCCAGGCGGTGCTTTTGTTTGTGGCCGACCATCTGCATCTGCCGGCGGATCTGCGGCGAATGGACATGAAACACAAAGAGCAATACGAGCGGATCCGTGAAACTCTCGGCGAGCATTGCGGCATGGTGGAGCTGGCGCGCGTGGATGAGGAAGATGCGATGCGCTGGCTGATCTGGAAGTCCGGCCAATCCGGGGTCAAGCTCGACCCCGATGCCGCCCGCGAGCTGGCCGACGCTTCCGGAGCGGATATGATGCTTCTCTCCCAGGAGATCGAGAAGCTCATGCTCTACGCGGGCGAGAAAAAGCGCATCACTCTCGGCGACGTGGAAACGATGGTGCTGGCCGCGAAGCAGCGATCGCTTTACGATCTCACGGGAGCGATCTCGGCCAAGAATAAACCGCTCGCGCTTGCGCTGTTGCAGGGGCTGCTCAATGCTTCAGATCGGGGCGAGGAGTCGGCCATCGGGCACCTCCACATGCTGGCCCGGACCTTCCGCCAGATGCTGGTGATCCTTGAAAAAAATGTGCGCGACTCGCGCGCCATCTGGCAGGCGCTTTGGCAGGGCTTCCGCATTCCCCCTTTTGCCGCGGAGGAGTTGATCCGCCAGGCCCGGCGGTACAAGTCCACCCGCGATCTGCGCCGCGCTTTGCGTCTGATTGCCCGCGCCGACCTCGAGCTCCGGTCCTCTCCGCCCGACAAGCGCCTGGTGCTCGAACGGCTTGTTCTCGAGCTCGCGAGCGACCCTCCTCTTCCGGCATCTGCTTATGCCAGGCAACAGTACGCGATGCAGATGGAGTAAGGACCGGCGACATAATTTCTTCTGATTGTCATCGAAGTGATGCACAATTCACATAGAGCCGGCCCACGCCGCTGCTCAATCGAGTCGACACCTCCAGGAGAAAGTTTCTTGCCTCGCATCCACTTCCAGCAGCAGCTTGCGGAACTCAAGGACAAATTGCTGGCCATGGCGGCGCTGGCCCAGCAGGCGCTCGAAGCCTCTGCCGACGCCTATCTGCAGCGCGACGCCCGGCTCTGCCAGTACGTCCGGGAAAATGAGACCGCGATCAATTCGGCGCAGCGGCAGGTGGATGAGATGGCCTACGAACTATTGGCCAAGGAACAGCCGATGGCTATCGATCTCCGTTTTATCCTTGCGGTCATCAAGATCAACGGCGATCTGGAGCGGATCGGCGATCAATCGATGAGCATTGCCATCCGCACTCTGGATCTTCTGGAGCACCCGGCCGTAGATCTCCCGGTCGATATCGGCGGAATGGCCGAGCATGCCTCGCGCATGATTCGATCCGCCATCCAGGCTCTGCTTGACGCCGACGCGCAAGTGGCCGATTCGGTCCTCGTGATGGATGATGAGATCGACCGGATGAATCGTGTGGCCTACCAGGACTTGATGAAGCAGATGCAAGAACATCCGGAGATTACGCTGCAGGCGCTGAACGCGATTGTGATTTCCCGTAACCTGGAGCGGATCGCCGATCACGCCACCAATCTCGCCAAAGACGTCATCTTTTGGGTGCGGGGTGCCGATGTGCGGCATCAGCTCAGCACCGCCGTCGACTGAAAGCGGAGTCCCTCCTCCCGCGGGATGTCCTACCCTTCCGCTTGACTCGACCTACGGCAGGGCATATCGTGAAAGCATGTCCTTGTCTGCCGCTCTGCGCTTTTGTTGTCGCATGTTCCCAGCATGCCGCGCAGGCCGTTCCTAGGGCGTAATTACCAGCAAATACACTCTTCGGATCTGCTAGCGCCGGCAACTAGGTGCAGGCTTTTCTACGCATATCCGTTGTTTTTGGAGAACGAAAGCGATGACTGAGGTGAAAGAAACCAAGGCGCAGCGCGCCGAACGGCTCAAGCGCGAGAAAAATCCATGGGAGGCGCTGGACGAAATACGCGCTTTCGCGCGGAGCGGACGGGCCTCGGTCGATTCCGATTGGCTGAACTCCTACTTCCGCTGGTGGGGAATCTATACCCAGGGAGACGGGCTGGGAGCCACAGGCGGCAAGGGCGGGGAAGGCAATGCGACCGAGTATTTCATGATGCGCATTCCTCTCAGCAATGGAATCGCTACTTCGAGACAGATGCGGACAATCGCCGATCTCGCGGCCCGGCATGGCAACAATCTGGCGGACATCACGGTCAGGCAAAGTATTCAATACCACTGGCTCACGGTCGAATCCCTGCCGGAGGTTATCGACACCCTGACAGCGATAGGGCTTTCGCCGGCCGGGGCCTGCGGCGACGTGGTACGCAATGTGACCGGCTGCCCTCTGGCCGGACTTGCCGCCGATGAGATTATCGACGCCTCGCCCTTTGCTGAGAAGATTGCGGAAGCGGTGCGCGTGCAGCCCGCGCTTTACAACCTGCCGCGAAAATTCAAGATTTCGGTCACCGGGTGCCCGGTCTGGTGCTCGTATCCCGAGATCAACGACATCGGGTTTACCGCGGCCACGCGCGAGCTGGGCGGCCGCCGCGAAGTGGGATTCTCCGTCCGGGTCGGAGGGGGTCTTTCGAAGGAGCCATACCTTGCCGCCCGGCTGGATGCGTTTGTCCGGCAGGATCAGGTGGCGGACGTTGCGCTCCGCATCGCCGAGCTCTTCCGCGATCAGCAATCCTTGCGGGAACATCGTGATCGGGCGCGCATGAAATATCTCTTTCTCCGCCAAGGGTGGACAGCCGAGAGCTTTCTCGATGAGCTGACCTCGCGCCTGGGCTATCGTCTCGATTCCGGAGTGGAAGAATCGATTCCCGAAGATATCCTGCGCGACCACGTAGGAGTCCATCCGCAGAAGCAGGTGGGGCTGTACTCGGTTGGAGTGTCCGTGCTGCGCGGAAGGCTCACCGCCGGGCAGTTGCACCAGGCCGCCGAATTGGCGGAGCGCTTCGGCGACGGCCAGTTACGAACGACGATCATGCAGAACCTGATTCTCACTGGCGTTCCCAAGGCTAAAACCCAGGAACTGGTGCGAGAGCTGGATGCGATTGGCTTGCGCGTCGAAGGGTCGTCCTTTTGGCGCGGTGGAATTGCTTGCACCGGCACGGAGTTTTGCAAGCTGGCCATCACCGAAACCAAGGGATTTTTGCGCTGGGTGGTTGGCGAGCTCGAGGAGCGGCTGCCCAATTTCGATCAGCAGATCAAGTTGCATGTGACCGGCTGCCCCAACAGCTGCGGACAACATTGGATCGCCGACATTGGGCTGGAAGGCAAGAAGATCAAGCATGAAGGCAAGCTGATCGACGCCTACAACTTCTACTTGGGTGGAGCGGTCGGGTTGCATGAGGCGACGGCCAGGCCTTTGGCATATCGCTGCCCGGCAACCGAGGTGCCCGAGGCTATCGACCGGCTGCTGCGCGCTTATCTTGAGACACGCAACGCAGGTGAAAACCTTCGCGCGTACTTTTCGCGGCACAGCGACGAAGAACTGCGGGGACAGCTGGCGGGCGCATTGAGCGATGAATCCGCCGTATCCATGGTCAACAGCGCTTCGGAAGTGGTGTAGCGGCGGAGATGCGGTGAACCTTTTTCCCTTGTTTCTCAAACTCGATGGGAAAAGGTGCGTGGTGGCCGGCGCGGGCGCCGTCGCTCTGGAGAAAATCGAAAGCCTTTTGCGCTGCGGAGCACGGGTGGTGGTTGTCGCTCCGGAGGCCGTTTCCGCCGTGAGGCGATTGAGTGAGACTGAACGGGTCGAGTGGGTGCCGCGCCCTTTCCGCCCTGAAGATCTGGATGGCGCGCATCTGGCGATTGCCGCAACCAGCGACCGCGAGGTGAATCGCCTGCTCTTTGAGGAAGCCTCGCGCCGCTCGATTTTGGCGAATGCGGTTGACGATCCTCCCCTCTGCGATTTCTTTTGCGCTTCCATTGTCGAGCGCGGAGCGTTGCAGATTGCTATTTCGACCGGGGGGAAAAGTCCAGCCTTGGCGCAGCGGCTCAGGCGAGAGCTTGACGCGTTGTTGGCCCCGGACCTGGGGCGTTGGCTTGAGGACTTGGGGGAGCTGCGCGGCGAGGTTCTCCGCGCGATGCCGGCCGGGGAGGAACGCAAGATGCTGCTGCATGAGCTCGCCGGCCGGGAGCTTTGCGCCGCTCCGGATTGTCCGGCGCGCCAGGATGCGAAGGCGAGAGCGCAAGCGGCGCGGGAGCGAAGCGGGCTGACGGAAAGGCGAGAGGAGACGTCGAGATGAAAAGGGCGATTGCAGGCACGGTTTATCTCGTCGGAGCCGGTCCCGGAGATCCGGAGCTGCTCACCCTGAAAGCTGCTCGGCTGCTGGCTGAGGCGGATGTGGTGCTCCACGACGATCTGGTGCCGCCGGCCGTTCTCGAGTGCGCGGGAAAGCAGACTCTGCTGGTGAGCGTGGGCAAGCGCTGTGGCAAAAAAAAGATTACGCAGGCCGCGATCCACGAGACCATGGTCTCTTCGGCGCGCCGCGGACTCGTCGTCGTCCGCCTGAAGGCCGGTGATCCCTTGATCTTTGGCCGCGCGGGAGAAGAGATCGATGCCTTGCGGGCTGCCCAAATACCCTTTGAAGTCGTGCCCGGGGTTACTGCCGCTTTCTCCGCGGCTGCCGAGCTGGGCGCCTCGCTGACCGACCGCCGCGTGGCTTCGAAGCTCATCGTGCTAAGCGGGCATCACGCCGCGGGGGAGCTGCCGGAGCCTATCTTTGGCGAGTTTGCGATTCCAGAGGACGCAACCCTCGCGATCTACATGCCGGGCAGCGATCTTGCACGGATCGGCGCGGCGCTTCTCGCGGGCGGCCTTGCGCCCGATACACCCTGCATTGTTGTCAGCGACGCCTCACGTCCAACGGCCGGGTTCGCCGCCTTCCGTCTGAGAGAAATGAAGGAGCTCGCGCCCTCGACCAGCGCGCGCCTTCTGCTGGCAGGCAGAGTTTTCGAGTCTGTTCTTGATCGCGCGATGCTCCGGGAGCGTGATCTTGCGCAAGGCGTGCCGAAGCAAAACGCGCCTGAGCGCCCCACCATCCCTACGCAGCGCACGATTCTGGAGCAGGGCACGATTCTGGAGCAGCGCACAATTTTGGAGCAGCTCGCCTCGATCGTCGATGCCATGAACGAATAGGCCCGTCTGCTGCTCCCCACGCTCCCTCGCGCAATCGGTGTGCCGCCGCCACGGCTGTGATGGTATCAACGCGGAATTGGCGCCGAGGGCCTTCTTTGCGCATCTCTGCTGCTACCGTGGAATACGATCCCGCGCCACGGGAGATCCCGGGCAAATTTGAGAGTGCATGCGAATCGTCGCTACCGCTACTGCGTATCCGCCGCATTATTTTCTACAGCAAGAAGTGATGGAAGCGCTGAAGGTCTATTGGGGAGGACGCCTCGAAAACGAAGCTGTGCTCGAACGGCTGCACTCCAGAACGCGCGTCGAGGGCAGACACTTTGTCCGTCGGCTTGAGGACTATCTCGAGCTCGACACCTGGGGCAAAGCCAACGATGTCTGGATTGAATCGGCTGAGGAGCTAGGCGCGCAGGCGATTCAATCGGCTCTCGATGAAGTGGGACTGAAGCCTGACCAGGTCGACGCGATCTTCTTCGTTTCCGTCACTGGGATTGCGAGCCCATCGATCGACGCACGCCTGGTCAATCGCTTGGGGCTGCCCTCTCGCATCAAAAGAAATCCCATCTTCGGGCTTGGCTGTGTTGCGGGGGCCGCAGGGCTCGCTCGCGCCGCGGACTATGTTGCCGCCTATCCCCGGCATGTTGCGGTGTTGGTGGCGGTCGAGCTCTGTTCCCTCACTTGGCAGCGTGAGGATCGAACGGCGGCGAATTTGATCTCCTCCGGACTTTTTGGCGATGGCGCCGCTGCCGTTGTGGTGGCAGGCGATCAGGTCGATCTGCCCGGTCCGCGGATTCTGGGCTCTTCTCGCGCTTTTTATCCCGATACGGAAGATGTGATGGGTTGGCGAATTTCGGAGCTGGGGTTCACCATTGTGCTCTCTCCCGATGTGCCTGCGGTGGTCCGCGAACACCTGGGGCGCGACCTGGATCATTTTCTGCTGCAACATGGCCTCTCCCGTTCCGAGATCGGCTCCTGGATCATGCACCCCGGCGGCCCGAAGGTTCTCGAAGCGACAGCCGAAGCCTTGGGATTGAGCAACGGTGAGCTCGACCTCTCCTGGGAAACGCTGCGGCGCGTCGGCAATCTTTCTTCGGCGTCGGTGCTCACCGTGCTCGACGCAAGAATGAAGCACCATCGTCCACAAGCGGGAAGCTTGAGTGTTCTGGCCGCAATGGGACCGGGATTTTGTTCCGAGATGCTGCTGCTTGCGTGGTAGCACCGTGTAGTAGAAGGAAAGGCGACTATGATCCGCTGCGATGCGCTGATCGCCGGAGGCGGGCCTGCCGGTCTGGCGGCAGCCATTGCACTGCGCCAGAAGGGGCTCGATGTGCTGGTGGTGGAGGCTTTGCAGCCGCCTGCGGACAAAGCATGCGGCGAAGGCCTGATGCCGGATGCGCATGCGGCCCTCGCAAAATTGGGAATCGCGCTGGGTTCCGCGGACGGACATCGATTTACAGGAATCTCGTTTTGCTCTCCCCGCCATCGAGCCGATGCGCAGTTTCCCGGGGCTGCTGGCATCGGGGTCCGGCGCACGCGGCTCCATAGCCTGCTGGCCGAACGGTGCCACCAGATTGGAGTACGTCTCGCCTGGGGCCAAAGCGTCGCAATCCGTCTCGGAGAGCCGGTGCAAGTGGCAGGCGAGAGATGCCGATATGCCTACATCGTCGGCGCCGACGGACAGTCCTCGCGAGTGCGAAGCTGGGCGGGCTTGGCGCAGGGAAGCATGTGGAGCAGAAGATTTGGACTCCGCCGGCACTATCGCGTTGCACCCTGGAACGAGATGGTCGAGGTTCACTGGGGAGATTTGGGGCAGGCCTATGTGACGCCGGTGGCTCCCAACGAGGTCTGTGTCGCGACTGTCTCCTGTTCCTCTTTCGCCCGGATGGACGCGGTTTTGGCAGGCCTGCCTGTTCTGCGTCGCCGCCTAGAGCGCGCAGCGGTTCTCAGCACAGTACGCGGAGCGCTGACCACAACGCGCAGGCTACGACGTGTGTGTGCGGAAGGAGTGGCCTTGATAGGCGACGCATCCGGTTCTGCGGACGCAGTCACAGGCCAGGGAATTGCATTGTGCTTTCGTCAAGCGGAGTTGCTTGCACAGGCGGTGAGGGCCGGTGACCTCGCGCGATACGCGGAGGGACATACCGCGATTCTGCGCCTGTCCCAGTCCATGGCGCGTTGGATGCTTTGCATGGATCGTTTTCCATGGCTGCGCGACCGCACGATAGCCGCTTTCTCCCGGGAACCGGAGATTTTTCGCCACATGCTCGCGGCGCACCTGGGGGAGGAGCCGTTTGGCCGATTCCTGTTACGGGGCGGCCCGCATCTCGCATGGCAGATGCTCCTGCCACCCCGCAACCACTCGTTGTGTGATTCCGGCTTAGGTGTAGAACTGCCGGATCGCCTCCCAAACATACAGTCCTATAATCGAGGCCGTTAAAACACAGGTGCCGCCGATGGCCATCCGCACGAACGGACGTATCTGCGCCACTTTGAGCAATAGAGCGTCGTTTTCCTTGTGTTGCATCTCGGACGTGTCGTCCAGGAAGAGCTGATCCTCTTCATACCGGGTCAGAGTTCCCTGATAAGCGAGCAAGGCCAACAGCATTGCCGCGAATACCGCCCACGCGATAAGCATCCACATTGGAGGCGTTTGCATAATGCACCTCGGGTTCTGTCTGACACAGCCCTGGATACTTTGGGCGGGTCCGTAGTTGGCGGGCTCGGCACGGTAGGGAGGGCCGTTCGCCAGAGATAATAGTCCCGTTCCGCAACCTTTGGCACGGAATTATTTCCAATGACTTCCACCAGGGTGGCAACTCAAAGGCCTGCAATGGATTCCGAGTTATCTAGATGTGAAGTTTCAATAGGTTGTCCATTCGATCTGAACGCGAGAAGCTGGTTTTGCGAAGAATCAGCGAGATCGGAGAGATCGAATGGACTATCACCAGAATGCCCGACTGACCATCCATAGTCGAGAGCAGTTAGCT
>DATAWF010000246.1:0-27006 GCA_036267335.1 Acidobacteriaceae bacterium | reverse complement strand
GAATTTCCAGGTGGATGTTTTCGAGAATCGTCCTTCCGTCCGGGGCGCGCAGCGCAACCTGGTCGAAGAGGATCACCTGCTCACTCGGCGGCGCTTTCAACCTCGCCGCCCGCTTCGAGCTGGGTGGGCGCAGCGCCCTTCACTCGTACCATCGTGATCTTGCTGAATCCTTCCTTGAAGCTGGGCGGACGCAGGCGCTCGGCCATTTTACGCATGACCTCTTCGCTTACCAGGCGGTCCCGGCGGCTATTGCGCTCCATGCAAACCTCGAAGGGAACGTCGAAGAAGACGGCATGCACGTCATAGCCGAAGCTGCGGGACATCTTGATCCATTGGCGGCGCTCGTGCGGCGAAAGATTCGTGGCGTCAACGTAGTTCCAGGGCATCTTCGCGATCAGGCGGGCGCGCAAGAGCGAGCGCAGCGTCGAAAAGACGAGTCCCTGGTAGCGCTGCTCGCTGATGTCGTCGAAGAGAATGCTGCGCAGCATGTCGCTTGAGAGCGGCATCACGCCGCGGCGCTTGAACCACGTGGTTTTCCCTGAGCCCGGCAGGCCGATGGCCAGCACGACATACCCTTTGGGGCTTCTCGGCCCGACAGCGGCGGGCTCGGGCGGAGCTACCGAAGGAGACTCGGGCTGCGTCTCGACCACCAATTTCCCTTCGCTGGCCGGCACGGCAAGCGGCGTCAGCCCGGCATCTTTCCGGCCGGAATCCTCACGCGCATCGGAACCCGCCGCTTCACCGCGCGTCTCCGATGCAGACCGGCTGGCCGGTTTCTGTGAGCGCGGCGGTCTCACCTTCGTGCTCGCGCCGCGGCTGCCTTCCTCCACCGAAGCGGCGCGCTCGGTAGTTTGTTTGGGGCCGGCCCCAGCCGACGCCGGCTCGCTTTCGATTCCCTCCGCATCCGGTACGGATTCGCTGTTCGCAATCTCCGGATTCGCCGGGCGGCCTGCATCCATGGGATAGGCCGGCCGTAAAGGCGCAGGCTGGCCTGCGGGGAGTTCCTGCCCAATTTTTCCGGTGGATTCCGAATCGTTCGGCCCACGCTTGCTGCGTCTTCTCATGCGTTCGCGCATCCATTGGCGCATGATGAGGATGTAACACAGACTCGACCGCCGCAGCAAACGCCCGCGCAGCCGCGGCGTGGTTTGGTACACTGATTTTTCAACTCCGATCGATAAAAACGAGTTACGCAAACACTCCTCGGCCCGCACTGGGCCGCGTGAAGCGCTCTTAATTTCTCCGATGGGCGAATCGCATCGCCCGTCTCAAGAAGAAGCAGTAGAAAACCGTTTCAACCGCGAAGGAGATTGGAAGTCATATGGCAGTGAAAGTGGGCATCAACGGATTCGGCCGTATCGGCCGTAACGTATTTCGCGCCGCCTTGGGCAATCCCGAAATCGAATTTGTCGCCGTCAACGACCTCACCAGCCCCGCCACGCTGGCGCACCTTCTGAAGTACGATTCCATCCTGGGCAATCTGCACCACAACATCACCGCTGGAGACGATTTCATCTCCGTCGACGGAAAGAAGCTGAAGGTACATGCGGAGCGCGATCCCGCCAAGCTGGATTGGTCGGCGAGCGGAGCCCAGATCGTGGTCGAGTCCACCGGCCACTTCACCGACGCTCACAAAGCCAAGGCCCACCTGCAAGGCACCGTCAAGAAGGTGATCATCTCCGCGCCGGCCACCAACGAGGATGCGACTTTCGTGCTGGGCGTCAACGAGAAGACCTACGATCCGGCCAAGCACAATGTCATCTCGAATGCCTCCTGCACCACCAACTGTTTGGCGCCGATCGCCAAGGTCATGCATGAGAGCTTCGGCATCGTCTCCGGCCTGATGAATACGATTCACAGCTTCACCAACGACCAGGTCACGCTCGATTTTCCGCATAAGGATCTGCGCCGCGCCCGCGCTGCCAGCCTGAACATCATTCCCACCTCAACCGGCGCGGCCAAGGCCCTGCACCTGGTGCTGCCGGAGCTGAAGGGCAAGCTGGACGGCTTCTCGCTGCGCGTGCCGACCCCTGTCGTTTCGGTCGTCGATCTGACCGTACAGACGGAAAAACCGGTCTCCGTCGCCTCCGTCAACGAAGCGCTCAAGGCCGCCGCCGACGCCGGGCCGCTCAAGGGCATTCTCGGATACGAGACTGCGGAGCTGGTCTCGATGGATTACAAGGGCAATCCGCTGTCCTCGATCGTCGACGCGCCTTCGACCAAGGCGATCGGCAACCTCGCCAAGGTCATCAGCTGGTACGACAACGAGTGGGGCTACTCCAACCGGGTACTCGACCTGATTCTCTACGTCACGAAAAAGGGCCTGTAGAGCCAGGCTGCCGTACACCATTCCGCACATCGCCTCCGCCGGACCGCTCCGGCGGAGGAAAATTTTCCTGAGGAGCCTGTCCATGCGGCAGAAGATCAGCGGCGGCTCTCCTTACGAGCCCATCATCGGTTTCTCCCGCGCCATCCGTGACGGACGCCACATTTTTGTTTCCGGCACCGGACCGGTAGGGGCTGACACCGCGGACGCCGCCACCCAGGCCTCCCGTATCTTTGACATCATCGCCACGGCGCTCCGAGAGGCCGGCGCAGGCCTAGAACATATTGTCCGGACACGGGTCTATCTGACGCACGTGGAGGATTGGGAAGAAGTCGCCCGTATCCACGGCGGTCTCTTCGGCGAGATTCGCCCCGCGGCGACCATCGTCGTTGTCGCCAAACTCCTCAATCCCAACTGGCGGCTCGAGATCGAAGCCGACGCCTTGCTCCCAAAGGCGAACGTGCTGGCTGTCGATCCTCCCCTGGAGATTGCCCACAAGCGGATTCGCGAGACTGAGGAGAAGGCCCTCCGAAAGCTCCGCACCCGCACCTCAACCCCGAAAGCAAGCTAACCCCAGAATTTGGACGGCGCCATGAGCAAACTCTCCATCCGCGATCTCGACCTCAACAACAAGCGCGTTCTGATTCGTGTGGACTTCAACGTGCCTCTCGATGCCGATACGCAGGAGATTCTGGACCACACCCGCATCAAGGAGACGCTCCCGACCATCGAGCACGCTCTCCGTCACCATGCCAAGGTGATTCTGGCCTCGCATCTCGGGCGGCCGAAGGGCAAGCCCAACCCGAAATACAGCCTGCGGCCGGTCGTCGATCGCCTGCGCATGCTGCTCGATCAGTCGGTCGGCGAATCGATCAACGTCGCCTTCTCGCCGGATTGCGTGGGCGAAATCGCATTGGAGCTGGCGCAGAAATTGGAATCGCACCAGGTCCTGCTGCTCGAAAACCTACGCTTCCACGCCGGCGAAGAGGCCAACGATCCGGACTTTGCCAAACAGCTTGCCCTGCTCTGCGAGATCTACGTCAACGACGCCTTCGGCAGCGCCCATCGCGCCCACGCTTCGACCGAAGGCATCACCCACTATGTCGCCCAATCGGCAGCCGGCCTATTGATGGAAAAAGAGCTGAATTTCCTGGGCAAGGCCATGCACGCGCCGGAGCGCCCCTTCATTGCGATCTTGGGCGGCGCCAAGGTTTCCGACAAGATCCTGGTAATCGATCATCTTTTGACCAAGGTGGATGTGCTGCTGATCGGCGGCGGCATGGCCTACACCTTCCTCAAGGCCAAAGGCCAGCATGTCGGCAAGTCGCTGGTTGAAGAGGGCAAGCTCGATGTGGCGCTCTCCACCCTGAGCAAGGCTGCGGCGAGTGGAGTGCGGCTGGTGCTTCCCGTGGACCATCTGCTCGCCGATAAGTTCGCAGCCGACGCCAAGACTCAGATCCTCCTCGGCGATGGGCCATTTCCCGCGGAGTGGATGGGCCTCGACATCGGGCCCGAGACCGTCGAGATCTTTGCCAAAGAGATTGCTGATGCTCGCACGATTATCTGGAATGGCCCGATGGGCGTCTTCGAAATGCCCGCCTTTGCCCAAGGCACCATGAAGGTTGCCGAAGCTGTCGCCGAAAATGCCGCGGCCCTTACCGTCGTTGGCGGAGGAGATTCGGTCTCGGCCGTCCATCAAGCTGGAGTCGCGGAGAGCGTCAAACATATCTCCACCGGCGGCGGCGCATCCCTTGAATTTTTAGAAGGCAAGACGCTTCCCGGTGTCGCTGCCCTTACTGAGAAGCTCTGAAAGACTTTTTCTGCCGTATCGGAAGTTGTAGACCGAAACTGAACTGGTGATGGAATCCTTTTTGTAGGGAAAGCGAGGCCGGTTCCTGCCGCCAGGTAGACTTGTCTTCATAGATTCCCACCCAGGCCGAAACTAACCGCGCTGGGTGCGTGTCTATGAACTAGAGACTAGGGCCGGTTGTGTTTTCTACATAGAGAAGCCCCCTTATGGCGATCGTCGACATCGCGTTGCCGCTCCTGATTGTGATGATCGCACTCGCCTGCGCTGTGCTGATCTGGCTTCTCGGAACTTTCACCTCTCTGCTGAGGAATTGCCGCTACCGTGTGGCGCTGGGAATGGCCGCGTTTTCCGTGAGTGGGCTGATGGGCTTCTGCTGCACGCTCAAGATGGAAATCAATGTGCTCTCCGATTGGCTGGCGGCACAGCCGCCGTCATGGACAATGGGCATCGCCTATATCGGTTATCTATTCTTCGGCTTTCTCGGCTGCTGGACCGCGGTTCGCCTGGGAGGGCCTTTGGACCGCCGGCATACCCTTTCGACCCTCTATTCCCTGCTCGAGGACCGCAAAAAGCAGGACACCCAGTAACTCAACCGCCCGAAACGATCCCGCCGCCTGCGGCGCCACAGGCCCGCGGTGGCATACTCGGTCCAAGCGGCCCTTGAGCTTGGCGATCGAAATCAACGAAGATCAAGCTAGAACTAGTCCCATAAACCCGTTGTGCCTAGGGTGACAGCATGTGAGACCCGCCACCGAAGCGGGGCTCATGCAGCCTCCCAAAGCCGCTGAACTTTGTGAGACCAGTTCTAGAGACCTTCCCTACGAAACTTCGAACCGTCACTCAGGAGAATCCAACAAGAATGCGTACGCCCGTCATTGCCGCCAATTGGAAGATGTACAAAACGCCCGCCGAGGCGGAGAGCTTCGTAACTGCATTTCTGCCCCTGGTTGAAAAGCAGAGCAAGGGAGAAATCGTGCTCTGCCCCGCCACCCCCGACCTGACCTTTGTGCTCAAAGCGGTGGCCGGCAGCGCCGTCCATGTGGGAGCGCAGAACATGCATTTTGCCGAAGAGGGTGCCTACACTGGTGAGACATCCGCGGCCATGCTGACCGCCCTGGGCATCACCCATGTCATTCTCGGCCACTCTGAACGGCGGCAGTACTTCGCCGAAACGGATCAAACCGTGCACCAGAAGCTCAAAACGGCGCTCAAGCACCGCCTGATTCCCATCGTTTGCATCGGAGAGCGCCTCGAGGAGCGGGAGGGCGGCAAAACCGAAGAGGTGCTTACCCGCCAGATTGGGGCCGCGATCGGAGAGATTGCCGCCGCCGAACTGACCCCGATGATCGTTGCCTATGAGCCCGTGTGGGCCATCGGTACGGGCAAGACCGCGACTCCGGAAATGGCTGCCGATGCCCACCGGTTGATCCGCGGCGAGGTCGCGCGCTTGAAGGGCGCCCCGCTCGCCGAAGGATTGCGGATTCTCTACGGCGGCAGCGTCAAGCCTGACAATGCCGCGGCTTTGATGAGCCAGCCGGAGATTGACGGAGCGTTGGTCGGGGGCGCAAGCCTCGATCCCCAATCCTTCGCCAAGATCGTCGCCAGCAGCCAATCATCCTGAGAACTGACAACGAACCGGCAACGATCCGTCCCCGATGAGCCATCCTTCGCCACCTCCGCCGCAGAATCCCCACCCGGGCGACACCGAGTCTTCCGGTGGAGCGGGCGACCTGTGGTGCCCGGTCTGCGCCCGCGCAGTAGCCGATCCGCTCGTCTGCGGCGATTGCTCCGCCGTCATCTGCAGAGTGTGCGGCAGCCCGCTTGAATCCGCAAACGAGCTCTCCGGGGGATAGCGCGGATCTCCTATAGGGGCAGCCCGAAGCGACAACATTCAACGCGGCTTTTCCTCAAGAAAAGTCGCACTTCTCAGACCTTCGTGGGTTATAGCAACAGGAGATCCGCTCTAAGGCAGCCAGAATTATTCGCCGAGACTGAATCGGATGCCGAAACGGGCGAGGCGTGGTGTTCCCAGCGTGAGCTGCGGGGTCTTGCCTACTTCAATCGCGCGGTTGAAAAGGTTCTCTCCGTCGGCAAAGAAGACCACATGCCGGCCGAAACTGTGCTCTCCGTAGGCGTCAAGACGGAAATAGCCGTGGAGCCGATACTGATTCAAGTCATCGTCGAACTGATGACCGCTCTCCCGTCCTTGAAAACTGATCAGGCCCAGGCCCCGGCGCGAAAAGCGAACCTGCGCCGTCGCCATATTCCGTGCTACCTGAGGAATCCAGGTCCCCACGAGCTCTGGCTGCTGACGATAGCTGGTCACTGTGGCGTCGGCATATTGGTATCCGCCCTCGATCTGAATCCATGAAACAGGCAGGGCCGCGTAGTCGAGCGAGATGCCGCGGCTTTCGATCTGGCCCAGATTCTCGCGTTGGAGAGTCTCGGTCGTCGGAGTGGTGCTGAGAGTCAGCGCCGAGATCGGACGATTGATCTGCGTCCAGAAATAGCTCACACGAAGGCTGGAGCCGAGCGAGTTGAAGTCGTTCTGGAAGCCGGCTTCCCACCCGGTGGCCCGTTCCGAGCGCAGATTGTTGTTCGGCAGGGTCGTCTGCTGGCCTACCGTGCTGGTTCGATAAAGCTCGTTTTCGGTCGGCGCGCGAAAGGCGCGAAAGGCGTTTGCATTGAGAGCCAGCCGGTTGATGATGCGGCGCGAGATGCCGATGCGCGGATCGAAAACCGTCTGGTCGAAGGAGGGCAGAGGCGCCGGCACGCCCGGAGCCTTGGCCTGGGTCGCGTCGAAGTTCGCGAAGTGATCGACGCGGGCCGAGCCGCTGAGCGTCCATCCCTTGGGGGTGAAAAGAATTTCACCATAGACCCCGGTCTGCCGCTGTCGCGCGGAGGTGTCGAGAATGCCGGCGCTCTTCCCGAAGTTAGTCTCGTAATCGGCAGCGCGCACATCGTGCACATCCGCGCCCGCCAGAACCAGCAGCCGGGGATTCAAGGTCTGGGTCCAGTGGCCTGCCGCGCCCAATTCATCCGCGGGATCCTGAATGGCGCGAATCAATGTCTCCGCCGTGCGCGGGGCGTTGACGCTTGAAAAGGTCTGGCGATAGTGCTCATTGTCGCCAAAAAGGCGCAGATCGAGTCCCTTCCAATCCGCGCCGCCATCGTAGCGCCACAGCTTGTTGCCATTGGTCGTCAGCGGGGTTCCATTGTGCCTGCTCTCATCGAGCACGTCGCTCCGCAAAAATATACGGCCGTTCTGACCCAGCGTGTGATCGATCTCCACCAGCGCGGTTGGGGCATGGACGTTCGATGCCTGGTCGATCGGTCCGCGCACGCTGGGAGCGATCAGAGTGTAGCCGTCGGTCGCGACGAGGCCGGCGCTCAGCAATCCCGACCAGCGCCCGAGTTTCGCGGTGCCCAACAGCGAGTTCTCGGTGGTCGCCTCCGATCCATAGCTGGTCGAAAGCTCGAGATGCATGGCCTCAGGCCGAACGGGAAGAATGCTGATCACTCCGCCGATCGCGCTTGAGCCGTAAAGGTCGGAACCGCCGCCGCGCACCACCTCGACCGAGCGGATCGCGAGCGAAGGCAGCTCCTCCCAATGAATCCAGCCGCCGAATGGGTCGTTCATCGGCACGCCATCGAAAATCACCAGCGAGCGGCTGGCCGCCGTCGATCCCAACCCGCGCAGCGAGATCCCCTCGGTCGTGGGGTTGGCGACGAGTGAGCTCGAGCGGCGAAACTGCTCGAAGCCCGGCACTTGGCGCAGCTTGTCGTCGAGAGCCGGCGCCGCCGCCTCCCGCAATGCCGCGGTGTTCATAATGCGCGTGCTGACAGGGCTGTCGGAAGAGGCCAACGGCGAGCGATATGCCGTGACGACTATGGTTTCAAGCGGGCGTTGCAGTACGATCCGCAAATTCTCCCCGCCGGCATTTGCCACCTGCATGGGAGCGAAATGAGCGGCGTCGACCTCGATTGAACCGGATTGCGCGGGGATTGCGAAGCTGCCGTCGCTCCCGCTGGTCGCAAGCACCCGGCCGCTATTGTCGAGAATTTGTGCGCCGGCGATCGCCTGTCCCCTGGCATCGACGACGGCGCCGTGGGTCATGGCCTGCTGGCTGCCCGCGGCGGCAGACGGCGGCAGCACAGGGGTTTGCTGCGCGCCAGCGCAAATGCCGGGCAGAAGAGCCCAGGCCGCGATCTGCAGAAATCTCCGATTTGAGAGCCGGCTCAGAAACCAGGAACGTCTACGAGCACGCGACGGATCGAGTCCGCACGTTTTCACTTCCGTAAAGCTCACGCCCATCCAATTCTTCTCGTTTGCCGCGCGGCTTCTCTCCGCACCAAGGCAGGCCTATTCCATTTCTTCAAAG
Source organism: Acidobacteriaceae bacterium (assembly GCA_036267335.1). GTDB lineage: Bacteria > Acidobacteriota > Terriglobia > Terriglobales > Acidobacteriaceae > PALSA-350. The sequence continues at coordinate 18,488 of DATAWF010000246.1, read as the reverse complement.
AGCTTTTCGCCCTCGCCCGGTGCGAGAAAGCGATTCGACTCAACCCCATGTTGACGCGTATAGAGATCGTAATACCGTCCCCCCAAGGCGTAAAGAGCCTCATGGGTGCCGTGTTCGACAATCGAGCCGGCCTCGACGACCAGGATCTGGTCCGCCCGGCGAATGGTCGAGAGGCGATGCGCGATCACAAACGTAGTGCGGCCCTGCATCAGGTAGCTGAGCCCCTGCTGGATCATGGCCTCTGATTCGGAATCGAGCGAGGAGGTGGCCTCGTCGAGAATCAGGATTCGCGGATCGGCCAGAATGGCGCGCGCGATCGAGAGCCTTTGGCGCTGGCCGCCTGAGAGCTTGACACCGCGCTCGCCCACAATCGTGTCGTAGCCGTCGGGAAAGCGCTCGGCGAACTCATCGACTCGGGCGATCCGGCAGGCGGAAAGAAATTCCTCTTCGGAGGCCTCGGGTTTGGAGAAGACGATATTTTCGCGAATCGTGCCATCGAAGAGGAACGACTCCTGCAGAACGACTCCTAATTGGCTGCGATAGGTATTGAGACGGACGGTCGAAAGGTCGGTTCCATCCACCAGCACCTGTCCGGAGTCGGGCGTATGAAAGGCGCAGACCAAGCTGATGATGGTGGATTTTCCCGATCCGGACGAACCGACCAGGGCGGTGACCGTACCCGGCCGCGCGTGGAACGAGACTCCTAACAGCACCGGCTTGTCTTGCTCGTAGGAAAAGCGCACATCCTCGAAGCGCACGTCTCCCTCGATCGGTCCCATGGAAATCGTCCGCTTGGGGTCGGCGTCTTCCTGAATCTCCGCCATGACTTCGCTCGTGCGGTCCAGGCCGGCGACTGCTTCCGTAAGCTGCGTTCCGATGTTCACCACCTGAAAGACCGGCGCGATCATGAACGCGAGAAACATGTTGTAGCTGACGTAGCCGCCCGGCGTGAGCGCCGTCGCGCCAAAATACATTACCGTTACGCCGACGATTCCTAGGATGCCAGTGGCGGCCAGAGACATCAACGAGGTCGCGGTGAGAGAGCGGGCCACATTCTGATAAAGCCGTTCCACCCCCCCGGCAAAGACCCCCGCCTCCCGCTCTTCCGCGTGGTAGCCCTTGATGACGCGCACTCCCCCGAGGGTCTCGGTCAGGCGCCCTGTGACCTCGGCGCTGATGCGCCCGCGCTCGCGAAAGATCGGGCGGATCACTCGGAAGGCCTTCTGCAGAACCAGCACGAAGATCAGAATCAACGAAAACGAGATCAACGTGATCTTGACGCTAATGTGTATCAGCCAAACGAAGGCGATCAGAGCGGTTAGCACGCCGCCGGTAAAATCGACCAGCCCCGTCCCGATCAGGTTTCGCACCCCCTCCACATCGGTCATGATGCGGGAGACTAGCGAGCCAGTCCGGTTCTCATCGTAGAAGCGCACCGAGAGCAATCCGATGTGCTGCTGTACCTGCATGCGCAGGTCGGCAATCAGTCGCTGCGCTGCCTTCGAGAGCCATTGCGTGAGAATGTAAGACGTCACAGCCTGGACCGCGGTGGCCGCGAGGACAACCCCCACAAAAAACGGCAGCCGGTTCAACTGGTGCCGGATCATCACCACATCCACCAGGGGCTTGCTATAGAACGGCAGCACCAGCCCGCAGACCCGGTTGATGACCATCAGAAAAAAACTGATGGCCAGCAACTTCTTACGCGGCTTCACCAGGACCCAGATCTCGGGGAGCACCTTGCGCAGCTCTGGCTTGGGCGCGGGGCGGTCCGTGGCCGTGGCATGGGCGCTGGCGCGCGTCGAGCTGCGTTCGGCCCGCATGCCCATGCCGGCGCCCGCGTTGGATCGTAGACTCATAAGGCGGTCTGTCTCCTTCTTCTTTATGCTCTGGGTTCTTTATGCTCTGGCGCGCCGCGCAGCGATGAACGACCGCACGCAGAGTATTACAAAGATGAGCATGAGCAGGGCCATGGCTGCTTTTTCTTCAATCGCGGCCGGATATGGGAAGGCCTTCCCCTGCCAAAGCTGGACGATCGAGATCAATGAAGTTACGGTTCCGAGAAACCCCAGCAGGCCGAGGGTCACCGCAATGTGCATCATCAGCATCCGGCGCTTCTGGTCCGGACTCTCCGCAAGCGAGCCAAAAACCGCCAGCAGAATCCCAAACGCCGCGGGGATCAATGAGGTGGGATACCGATGCCCGGTGAGAAAGAAGCTTGCACCGCCAAGAATAATAAGAATCACGCCGAAGCCGACCGTCAGCTTTGCCATCGCGAGCCGAAACCCTCCTCGATTGCGGTCTTGCGGGCATTCGCGCCGCTCCGCCGCTTTCTTGAACCAGAATAGCGTGTTCCTTCCAATCCGCTCCAATGTGCCCGCATCTGCCGTTGCCCTAAAATAGATAAATTCGCGAAAGAGACAAATTCCCGCATGGCTGGCGCCAAAGGAGAAACAACCCAAATGAGTCTCGGCTTCAAAATCCCGGAAAAGGCTTCCCTCGATCTGCTCTCTCTCGGAGCCTTGGTGCACCGGCTCGATCCTGGAATCATCCCCTTCCGCAAAGCAACCGAATTCGCGGTGCACGTGAGCGGGGGGGAGTTCAATGTCGCCGCCAATCTGTCGGATTGCTTTGGCCTCAAGACGGGGATCGCGACAGCGATGGTCGACTATCCCATCGGGGACATGATCGCGGAGCGGGTGCGGGCCATGGGCGTCAAGCCCTTCTACAAACGGTTCGACCATGACGGGACGCGCGGGCCGAATATGGCCACCGTGTATAGCGACAGGGGCTTTGGTGTGCGGCCTCCGGTAGTCTTCTACAATCGCGCAAATGAGGCCGGAGCGCTGCTCAAGCCCGGTGACTTTGACTGGAAAGCACTCTTCGGGCAGGGCGTGCGCTGGTTCCACAGCGGCGGCATTTTCGCCTCGCTTTCGGAGTCGACCTCGGCCCTGGTCATCGAGGCGATGAAGGCCGCACGCGACTCCGGAGCGATCACCTCCTTCGACTTGAACTACCGCGAAAAGCTCTGGAAAACACAGGGCGGCGCGGAGCGCGCGCACCAGGTGCTGGGCGCGATCGTTGAAAATGTCGACGTGCTGGTGGGCAACGAGGAAGATCTTCAGAAAGGGCTGGGCTTTGCGGGGCCGGAAGTCGCCGCGAAATCCAAGCTCGATTCCAGCGCTTTTCTCGCCACCATCGGAGAAGTGGTCAAGCGCTACCCCAAGACGAAGATCGTCGCCACCACTCTGCGCGAGGTGCACTCGACCAATCGGCACAGTTGGAGCGCCGTCGCTTGGGTCAACGGAAAGGCTGTGCAGGCGCCTACCGCCGAGCTCGACGTCTACGACCGCGTAGGCGGAGGAGACGGCTTCGCCTCCGGCTTCATTTATGGACTGCTGAACGGCCAGACCCCGGAAGAGGCGGTCAAATTGGGCTGGGCCCATGGCGCGTTGCTCACTACTTTCCCTGGAGATACGACCATGGCGACGCTCGACCAGGTCAAGGCCTTTGCCTCCGGAGGCTCGGCGCGCATCCAGAGATAAAACAAAAAGCGAGTTCGCTAAAAGCAGATCTCTCCGGTCCGGCGGCGCGTAAGCGCCCGGACAACTCACCTATCCCGTGATGGCGCGCTTCGCATCCTGAATCAGTGCTGAAGGCTGCCATTCATTCGTCGGATACCAGCTCACGATCTTTCCATCCGGACCAATCACCGCCGTCGAAAGCGAGTGCGTGATTGTTCCGTCTTTTCCCGGGGTCACGCCTACATCGAAAAACTCATCCACCTTCTGGAGCTCCGCAGCCGGAGGCACAGCGAAATCCCAATGGGCAAAGGCCGCTGGGGTGTGATTTCCCGTATAGGTCTCGCCATAGCTGCGCAAGACCTTTGGCGTGTCGTACCCGGGATCGAAGCTGATGCTCAGCAAGTGAGTCTTCGCGTACAGCGCCGGATCGGCCGCCAGCTCCTGGTTGATCTGGGCAAAGTTGCGGGTCATCCGGATGCAGTATTCGGGCAGAGGACAGCGGGTATAGATAAAGGTGACCAGCAGCACTTTGCCGCGGAACTGATCAAGATGGATTGTCTTGCCGCTCTGGTTGACAAACTTGAAGTCCGGCGCCTGTTGACCCGGCTGGGGAACGTTGTACGTCACGCTGGGCTTGTAGTCAGGCCGGGCCTGGGAGGTCACGACGATCTGATCGAGCTGGCTCGCTGTGTCAGAAACCCGAAGCCTGCCGGTGATGTGATCGCCCGGGTGCAGCTCGCTGGCGATATTCGGCTGCGCCAGTTTGTAAGGCATGGTCATCGCCGCCATAAAGCCGGGAATCGCTTCGGAGTCGACCGTGACCTCGCCCGCGGCCGGATCGGAGCTCACCACGATGCCCTTGACCTGGTAGGTCTGAACATTTCCGGTGAGAGTCGCGGAAGCTTCTGCGGGGGGCTTGGAACGGCATCCGGCTGTCGCCAACGCGGCCAGCGTGCACGCGAGCACGATCCCAAGACTGCGAGGAACCGGTTTCGCAGAAGAGCGGCCGGCGGGAGCATTGCGCTGCATTTGAACCTCCATCTCTTTCATTATCGGTCAATAGTGAAAACGGTAACGGAGCTCTCCATAGATCTGGCGCGGGTCGTTGTAGTGGAATCCTCCAAAAGTCAGGCTGTTGTCCAACAGCACCCGTGAATTGGCCACATTCAGCAGGTCGGCGGAAACCGTCCAGCTGTCACCGATGGCTTTGCCTACAGACAGGTCGGCGGTCGTGTGCTGTGGCAGATAAGGCCCGCTATAGGGCGATGGCGGATCGGGGTATCCGTTGGAGAAGCCTGACCCGTAATAGACGTTGAATGAGCCATCGATGCGATATGGCATGCGTCCATTGAACCCGAAATTGAGAGTATTGCGCTGGTCGTGATCGAGCGCGCTGTAGCCGGGCGCAACCGCGCATGCGCTCGATCCCGGCGGATAACAGATCAGCCCTCCTGTGACTGGCCCGATCTGCTGGGCTATCTGGTTCGAATACGACAGATGCAATTGACCGTGGCTCCAAAGCTGGGGTGAGCGTAGCGTCAGTTCCCAACCTTGGATGAGGGCTCCTTGCACGGTGACGGGGATGAACACATCCGACTCGCCGATATTCGAGTGGTCGAGAAAGTTGCTGGCCTCGGTCTGGAAGGTATCGGCGTCGAGCAGCCAGCCGCGATAGGGAATCTGGACGCCGAATTGATGCTCTTCGTCCCTCTCCCCGCGCAAGGGAACGAAGCTGGTGTTGGTCCCGTTGGCATAGGCGAGCAGCGGCCCGGCAATGCTGGTCAGCGGCGGCGGCTGATAGAAGTGGCCGTAGAAGCCGCGGAAGACCCAATTCAGTTTGGGAATCAAAATTGTTGCGCCGATGCGGGGATAGAACGCGTTCTCCGTGATCGCCGCCTGAAAGTGACTCTGCCGCATGCCCCCGATCAAGGTAAGCCACGAGATTGGCTTGTAGGTATCTCCGAAAAAGATCTCCTCGACTCCACCCGCGGAGACCTCGCGCTCCGAGAAGTTCGAGAAGCTGCCGTCGTTGAAGAGAACCCCAAAGAGATCGTTCTCATGCTGGCCGTAACTGTATAGCCCGGCGCTTAAAGAATGCTTCCCGAGCGTGGTCCTGATCGATCCCTGCAGCCCCGCATAGTTGCCGGTCTGACCCGACGTCGTCGCCGTTGGCAAGTCGTTCGGGTTCGGCTGATACTGAGCGCTGTTGACGTGGTAGAAGGGCGATAGCTGCAGCAAGGTGGACGCGTTGAAGTTGTGAGCCCATGTCAGAGCGCCGTAGGCGTCGCTCTCGTGCTGGCCGTCACGCAGGCCGCTGGAATCGTAGAGCTGGTTCTGCCAGCTATTGGGATCGGGATCGTAAGGAATCTGGTAATAGTCCCGCCGCGCTTGTCCAACAAACCGGATCTGGTTTTGCGCGTCTGGATTGTCGATCAGCGAGACAAAACCTCCATAGCCGTTCTCGGCATCGTGAACCGGCTGCTCGATCGGTGGCATCAGACCGTAATTGCTGCGGTTGCCGTTCACGCTGGTGAACCATGCAAATTTCTCCGAATGATTGCCCAGGCTGAGCTGGTCGTTGGTCTGGGCGAAATTCCCGGCGGAAAGCACGAGTTCTCCCTCGCGATCGCGCTCGAAACCGCTGCGGGGAACTACATTGAAGATGCCATAGGTGCGGTCGCCCAGCTCGGCGTTGTAACTGCCGCGCTCAACTTCGAGGTAGTCGATATCCTTGGGATCGATCTGCGGGCCGATGTTGCTTGCGATGTTGGTGTTGGGAATCATGACTCCATCGATCTGCCAGCCGAGTTGGTGTCCGCCGCGCATGTGCAGCATGTCGTGGGTCATGTAGGCGCCCGGCACATAATCCGTGATCATCGCCAGACTATTGGTGCGGTCCGCGCCCGGCGTTTGCGCAATATCGAGACGGCTTACGAGAGTAGTCGTGGTGAACGTATCGGGATTCACCGGGTTCTGCTGCGCCGAGACCGTCACCGACTGGCGAACCGCAGCAACGTCCAGTTGAACATGCAGGACCGGCGAAGGGTTCGACTCCACCGTGACCTCTTGCCGCGTGCTGTCGAAGCCGGGAGCGGATACGGTCACCACATAGACGCCAAGAGGAAAAGGGGAAAAGTGAAATGCGCCGTCCCCATCGCTTTGGACGGTTTGGGAAAAATCGGAGCTTGCGGCCTTCACGGAAACGGTGGCATTCGGAATCGGCCGATGCTGAGAGTCGTGCACAATTCCGTGGAGGGAGGCAAGCACCGCTGCTATCCCCATGGGCGCAGCAAAGCAGCAAGCAACGGCGCTGAGCCGCAACAAACGACACACTGACCGATACACAAACACGCTTCCCTTCACCGGTCTCCCGGACATGGGCGTCTGCCAGAGACATGAGCGCTCCGGCGTAGCCGAATTGGAATGAGACGAGAACTCAGGCGTGAAGGATCGGAGCGGGAGGACCTCGCGGGACGGCGCGAGCGAAGCGGAGAGACAGGACAGCTCTGTAAGTTGACGCCTGCGAGAAGAGCGCGACAGCCAGGGCCGTTCCGGAGCGTGACCGTTCTGCCGCCGTGACGGGGCTTTGGGTGAAGGGATGGAAGCCGTAGCGATAGGGGCAGCCGGGCGGGCGCAACTGCGGACCGGAAGCGGCGGCAGCCACTCCGCCCATCATGGCCATCATCATGCAGTGATGAGCGCCATGCGTGCGGCAGCAGACCGGGATCAACAGATCGGGCGCGGCCAGGGAAACGACGGTTGCCGTGGGCAACATCGCTCCAAACACGCATAGCAAAATTGCCGCTGCAATCCGCCGCATGGCAAGAAGTTTAAAGCATTTTCGTTTCTTTTTGAGAAACAGTGTGTGCCCGACGCAAGTGTTTCCGTGAATCAACATCGAGCGGCTCCTGCGCAGCTCCGGCAAGCCGCGGGGAAATGCTCTATAAACATTCCATGCCTTTCCCGCCAGGCCTTTCCGCAGCGCTCGCGGCCGGCGGCGTTGCGGCCGCTGCCAGCCCGCGCGCGGCACGGTTTCTACGCCGTTTGTACGCGGAAGAGCAGCGAAAGAAAGCGCTCGCCGCGTGGCGCAGCCCGGCGATTTTCCACTGGGAAGGCTGGCTCGACAGTCTTTGGCAGCAGCGGCTCCGCAGCGGAGAAGAATCCCGAATCGTGCTCTCCGCCGTGCAAGAGCACCAGCTCTGGGCCCGGCTCATTCGACCGGAAATCGAAACCCGCGCTCTCATTTCCATCGATGGTGTCGCGGAGCTGGCACAGCAGGCATATTCGCTCCTTTCGAGCTACGACTGCCTGGAAGCTCTTCGCAGCGAATGGTCCGGCTCCGACGCAAGAAGCTTTCGTGAGTGGGCGCGCGCGTTTGAAGCGGAGTGCCGCGACAAGGGGTGGCTCAGCCGCTCCCGGCTCTCTCTGGCGCTCGCCCAATCGATTGCCGCCCGGCCCGCAGCTTCCCTTCCCCTGTTCGCTCAGTTGGAACCCGCTCTGCGCCTTCCGCCGGTCTTGATATTGGCCGGCTTCGATCGCATCTTGCCCGCGCAACGGCGCCTGCTGGCAGCGATCGAAGAGGCAGGAACACGCATCGAGCTCGAGCGGAGCCTGCAAACTCCCGCGGAATTGCAGCCGGTCGAGGAATTGGTTGCGGCGAACGACGCCGAGGATGAGCTCACTCTCTGCGCCTGGTGGGCGCGGCGCGAGATGGAATTGGCCGCTACGGAAAATCGCCAGGCGCGCATCGCCGTCATCGTGCCCCAGCTCACCCGGCAGCGCGCTGCGATCGAGCGCGTCTTTCGCCAGGTGCTTGCTCCCGCATCGCTGCCGGTCGACGCTCCGGAGAGATCTCTTCCCTTCGAATTTTCTCTAGGGCTTCCCTTGGACCAGGCGCCCATGGCCCGCGCCGCGCTTTTGCTTCTTCGGTGGATGACCGAGCCGCTCAGCCGCGATGACCTTGGCTGGCTCGTGCTATCCGGCTTTCTGTGGGCCGCGGAAGAGGACTGGCTCCCGGTCGCCATCTTCGACGCCGACCTGCGGCGAAGCGGAGTTCTGCCGCCGGAGTATCCGCTTGAGACCTACCTGCGGCAGCGGGGTTGGAATGCGAGCCCGGCGTTGGCCAGTCTGCGTGACCGCCTCTATACAGCCCGGCGCGAATGGCGCGCGGCGGGCGAAGAGGCGCGCAGCTTTGCCGATTGGGCCGAAGCCGCGCGCCGTATTTTGTCCGCCGCCGGCTGGCCGGGCCCGCACCGCATGAACAGCCTGGATTTCCAGCGGAAGACGAAATGGGAACAGTTGCTCGACAGCGTCTCGACTCTCAGCTTCGATGGGCGAAGCGCGGATTATCAGCAATTCCGCCGCATCCTTCAGCGGCAAGCGGAGCAGACGATCTTTTCTCCCGAATCCCGCGATGCGCCAATCCAGATCCTGGGGCCATTTGAAGCGGCTGGCCTGGAGTTCAACGCGATCTGGTTTCTCGGCGCAAGCGAGGACGGTTGGCCAGCGCCGGGGCATCCGCATCCCTTTCTTCCCGCGGCATTGCAGCGGGAGCGCGGCATGCCGCACGCCGAGCGCAGTGCGGATTGGGAGTTGGCGCGGCAGGTGACGGCCAGAATCCAACACAGCGCCTCTCGCACAATCTTCAGCTATCCCCTCCAGGAAAAAGATGGCCAGGTGCGCCCATCCACCATCCTCGGGCTCCGCGCGACGACCGTTTCTTCCGCGCGGATGCGCGAAACCCTCGCGCTTCCCAGACTGACGGAAATGAGAAGTCCTCTCACCGTCCTCGAAGAAGAGCACACCAGCCCGAATCCCTGGCCCCAGGAGCGGGAGGCCGGAGGCTATGCGGTCCTCAAATCGCAGGCCGCCTGCCCCTTCCAAGCCTTCGCTGGATTCCGGCTCCAGGCACGCGAACTTGACCGCGCCGACTGGGGCCTCGATCCTCGCGACCGCGGAACGCTGCTGCACCGGGCGCTTGAGGGGATTTGGAGCGAATTTGCCGATCGCGATGCATTGATCGCCGCCGCTGGCGAAAATCGTCTGCGGAAAATTGTCGAAAAGCACGTGAACGAGGCCCTCGCCCGTTATGGCGGCGGACAAACCACTCCGGCCGGGCAAGAACTCGAGCGCTGGAGCGAGGCATACCTTGAAGGCGAACGGCAGCGGGTGATTCGGCTGCTCGAAGAATGGCTGGCTTATGAAGCGGAACGCCCGCCCTTCTCTGTGGAGCAGCGCGAGACGCCCATCGCCGCGAATGTAGGCGGGCTCAAGCTGAAGCTGCGCGCCGATCGCATCGACAGGATCGACGATGGGCGGCTGCTCATCGACTACAAGAGCGGCAAGGCATCTCCCAACGCGTGGGAGGGCCAGCGGCCAGATGAGCCTCAACTCCCTCTCTATGCGGCCTTCGGGAATGTGCCGGAGCTGCGTGGAGTCCTTCTGGCACAGCTTCAGTCACGCGAATTCAAGTTCATGGGTCGCGTAGAGGAAGCGGAACGCGCGGGATTCAATCGCCTGCGACGATCCGATGTTGCGCCGTTTTCCGAGGAGCTGCGGCAGCGCTGGCAGCAAGTGTTGCTGGCCCTGGCAGCCCGGTTTTTGCAAGGCGCGGCTCAGGTCGATCCCAAACAGAGGAAGACCTGCGCCTTCTGCCCTCTGCCCGGCCTTTGCCGGGTGGCGGAGTTGGATCGCGATTGGGCAACAGAACCGGAAGAGAGCGACGGCAGCGATGGCGCCGGCTCAAGCGATCAAAGCTATCAAAACAACCAAAGCAACGGAAACGACAATGGCGACCAAGCCGATTGAGCCGGCGCTCGCCGATGCGGACGCGCGGGCCCAGGCGCTCGATCCGCGCGGCTCCTTCATCGTCCAAGCTCCCGCGGGCTCGGGCAAGACCGAGCTGCTCACCCATCGCTTTCTGGAGCTGCTGGCGCGCGTTGAGGAGCCGGAACAGATCCTCGCGATCACCTTCACCCGCGCTGCAACGGCGGAGATGCGGGAGCGCGTCCTTTGCGCGCTCAAGCAGGCGCGAGATCGAGCAGCCAAAGAGGACGGCCCCGAAGTGGAACGCCGGATCACAGTCGCGGCACGGGCCGCTCTCGAAGCCGATGCACGGCGGGGTTGGAGGCTGCTGGAACAGCCACACAGGCTCAACATCCAGACCATCGACTCCCTCTGCCTGATGATCGCGCAAGAGACGCCCCTGCTCTCGCGCCTGGGGGGCTCGCTTACCCCGGTCGAAGATGCCGAGCCGCTCTATCGCGCCGCAGCGCGCCAAACCCTGGCGCGGCTCGGAGGCCAGGATGCCGAGCTTTCCTCCGCCATTCAATCTCTGCTCGAGTTGCGTGACACCAGCCTGAGCGATTGCGAAAACCTGATCGCCGGGATGCTGGCGCAGCGCGACCAATGGGGACGGGTGCTTCCGCTCGGTCCAAAGCAGGACTGGGAGCAGATCCGCACCGCCCTCGAAACGCCTTTCCTCGAAGAACACCGCCGCGTGATCGCGCGCGCAAAGACGATCCTCGCCGAAGAGACAGCGGCGGCCGGGGAGCTGATCTCGCTGCTCTGCTATGCCTGCGAGAACCTCGAAGAGACGGGCTTGGGCTCGCCGGTGCTTTCTCTGTCGGGCATGACTGCAATCGAGCAGATGGTCGAACACCGCCACTGGATCGGCCTCTCCGAGTTTTTGCTGAAGAAATCGGGAGACTGGCGGGTCAAGGTCACCAAAACGACGGGCTTTCCCGCGGGAGCAGGAGGCAAAAAAGCCGAAGCGCGGGCAATGAAAGAACGGTTCGGCGCGCTGATCGAAATTCTGCGGGAAAAACCGGAGCTTCTTCGCGAACTGTGCGCGGTCAGGAATCTGCCGCCCCTTTCCTATAGCTCCGAACAATGGCAGTTGCTGCGTCAGATTCTGATCCTGCTTTATCATGCGGCCGCCGAGCTGCGGGTAATCTTCGCCGGGCAGAACCAACTCGATTTCGTGGAGTTAGGGCTGGCTGCCGCGCAGGTTCTGCGCGACGAAACGGAGCGCTTGCCCGCCGACCTTGCCGCGCGATGGCCTCATCTGCTGGTCGATGAGTTCCAGGACACCTCCCGCGCGCAATACGATCTCTTCTCGCTGCTGGTCGAGGCGCGAGAGCAGGATGGAACCTGCTTTTTCGTGGGCGATCCAATGCAATCCATCTATGGATTCCGCCAAGCCGAAGTAGAGCTCTTCGAGGGCACGCGCAGGCATGGACTGGGCGAGGGCGGGGTAAAGTTTCCCCTCACCCCGCTGGGGCTCACCATGAACTTTCGCTCGCATGCCGGTCTGGTCGAGCCTCTCAACAACATCTTCGCCCCTATTTTTGGCGCCGCGCCCGGCGGCGTGGGATATCACGTCGCCTTTGCGCCGTCGGAATCCTTGAAGCCTGCCGCCTCCTCCGCGCCCGCCATCCACGTCGCGGCGCAGTTTCTGCCTTCCGGCGCAACGCCCCAAGAGGCGATGGCGGCCCGGCAAGCAGAAGCTGCCGAGGTAGCCGGGATTGTGCAATCGTATCGGCCGCAGATGGAAGCCGCGGAGGGTGGAACCTTCCGCATAGCAATTCTGGCGCGCGCGAAACGGCATCTGTGGACAATCGCAAAAGCCCTGCGCGAAGCGGGCATTCCTTACCGCGCGGTTGAAATCGAGGAGCTGGGAGAGCGTCAGGAAGTATTGGATGCCGCCTCCTTGGCGCGCTCGCTCATGCATCCCATGGACCGCATCGCCTGGCTAAGCGTCTTGCGTGCTCCATGGTGCGGCCTCACGCTGACCGACCTGCATACGCTCACCGGAGCGGACGACCCGCAGTTGGCGAAGCGGCCAATCCTCGAGCTGCTGCGCATGCGTACCGGGTTGCTCAGCAATGACGGCAAAGAGCGCGCGGCCAAAACCCTGGCTGCCCTCCAAGCGGCGCTCCGCGGCAAGCATCGCGAGGCATCGTTTGCCCAATGGGTCGAGCGGACATGGCAGACGCTCGGCGGCCCTGCGTGTGTGGACCGCGCGGGATACGACAACGTGCGCTCTTTCTTTGACATGTTCGATGCCTTGGGCAAAGAGACGATGGAGTTTGAGCGGCGTCTCAGCCGGCTCTTTGCCGCGCCCGATCCCCGCGCCGGCGAGAAAAGCGGCGTACAGTTGATGACCATCCACAAGGCGAAAGGATTGGAGTTCGAGGTTGTGCTCGTCCCCGGCCTGCACGAGAAGACCGACTCGGGCGATGCGCCGCTGCTGACCTGGCTTGAGCGCACCACGCTTGAAGGACCAGAGGAGATCGAGCGCCACGAGTTTCTGGTAGCGCCGATCGGCCGCAAGAAGGAGTCTGAGCCGCTCTATGACTGGATCAGCCGTCAGAGGAGGCTGCGCCAACAGGAAGAGGCCAAACGGCTCTTTTACGTCGCCTGCACTCGCGCCAGCCGCGAGCTTTACCTTTTTGGAACAGCAACGGTTTCACTTGATGCCGCCGGCAACACCAGCCTCAAACCCGGGCCCAAGTACAGTCTGCTAGCGACCGCGTGGCCGGGAATCGCAGACCGTTTCCAAGACCGTTTCGACGACCGTTTCGAAGAAGAATACGAAAAATCCCGGACCCCGCGGCAGCCGGGCGCGCCTGCGTCCTCCACGCCTCCTCCGCAACTCGTCGAAGCGGCTCCCACGCCCAACCTGCTGCGGAGGCTGCCGGTGGACTGGCGATCCTCGCCGGCGGGCGAAATCGAGCAGGTGGAAATGCCGCAAGCGGTCCGCGCTGCGGAAGACGGCGAGATCTTCGAGCGTCCGGGAGGATCGCTCAAAGCCCGCGCCGTCGGCTCCGTGGTGCACGCTCTTTTTGAAGAGCTCGCCCGCCTTTCCGGCGGCGCCGCGGAAGTTGCCGGCGGCATGGACCGTTGGCGCGCCCGCGCGGCGGTCATGCTGCGCCAGGCGGGGCTGGCGCGCCCGGCGGCGGATGCGGAATCAGCCAAAGTAGTCCAGGCGCTCAAAAACGCGCTGGAGGATCCCGTCGGGCGATGGATCCTTTCCGCGCAGCCTGAAGCGGAAACCGAGAGCTCCTGGTCGTCATGGAGAGAAGTCTCCGCGGAGGATACTCTCGCCACATTGCGTGCGGACCGCATCTTTCGCGCCGGAGCGCTCCCGGAGTCTGCCGGCGAAACCCATGTTTGGATTGTGGATTACAAAACCGCACAACATAGTGGAGCGGGGCTCGACGAATTTCTGGCGGCGGAGCGTGCAAAGTACGAGCCGCAGCTCGCCCGCTACGGCCAGATGATGCGGCTGGCTCATGGACTGGCTGATGGACTGGCTCATGGACCGGCGCTGCCGTTGCGGCTCGCGCTCTACTACCCTCTGCTTCCAAAGCTGATTTGGTGGGAAGGCTGACCGAAGACCGGCGACGAGGAATCACCGGGCCGGAACCGGGCTGCTCCGCATCTGGCGCCATTTCCATATGGCAAACGCGATACCCGCCACGAAAACTCCCGCGACAACCCAGGCGATTGTGCCGCCCCAGTTCGACAAATAGTGCGACCAGAGACGCACGATTGCCGGGCCATAGGTCGCCCCCAGCCACGCCACCAAGGCATAGCGGCCGGTTCGCGCAAGGCCGAAGGAGACCAGAAAGTCGCGCTGCCGAACCCCGAGAGCTCCCGCTGCCAGCACGAAGGGCAAAAGCGGGACCGGCGGAGGCAGCAGCGAAGCGACGGTCACGGCCAGCATTCCGTGATCGCTGACCCAGCGGTTGGTCCGCGCGATATACCGTTGGCGGATGTACCGTTTGATCGCGACTTCCCCACCTTTGGCGCCTGTTCTCCAAGTCAGGTATCCGCCCACCAGCGATCCTGCGCTGGCGGCAAAGCCCAGAATCCATGGATTGGCGCCACGAGCAGTCATCGCGAGCAACAGAAGATCCGTGCTGCCGGGGATGGGCAGCGGAATGATCGAAGCATCGAGTACGGAGACGAAGAAGATCCCCACGCCACCGAGGCGCATTGCCCACCGCAGCACCGCCGAGTGGGAATGATGGCGCGGCGGGGCAGCCATGGCGAGAAAACCTTCATGCTTGGCTTCGAGGAAAGTCCGCGCGCACATAGATAGGGCCGGCGTCGTCAGGCCGGACGGATTGCTCCCTTCATAGCAGCCTCAAGGGAGGCGCGTGAGGCAGCGCTCCGCACTCCGCCGCATACCGGTAAAAGACGTTCAGTCCAGCCAGGCAATCGCGGTCCAGCACATAATGAATGTTGGTGGTGAGATAGGCGCGGATCGTAGCGGGCGGTACCCCGATACGTCCCGACCACTCGGCAACCAGTTCCTCGGTGTGCATCAGCCCATGATCTCGGGACAATTGCAGATCCTCGATCAACCTTGTAGCTGAGATGCCGGTCTCGGTGAGTGCGTCAGGACGCAATGCCCAAAAAGCCGAAACCCATGGCAGGCCTGTAAATGCCTTCCACGCCTCCCCAAGGTCCAGATACAACAGCTTTTCCCCCGTGCGCTCTTCCCGGCCCTGCCGGTCTTCGAGAGCCAAAAGAGCGGGATCGCCGATCAGCATCGCGGCATCGGCGGCGGCCAGCATAGCCTCGAGCCCTGGGGGATGGGGAAGAAATTCAGCCGGGGTCTTCCAATAACGCTCGAAAAGTATCTTGGCGTAGGCCACCGAGGCGAGCGATGAAGTGTCAGCCGCGACCCGTCGCACTCCGGCGATTCCATCTTTCGAGCGCACCACCAGAAGAATCGAGCGGATTTGTCCAAGCGACGCGATCGCGCACCCGGGCACGACCGCGAGCGAGGGATTGGCGGCGAACGCAGCCACAGGAACCAGTCCGAGATCCGCCTGGCCTCGATCGAGCTGGTAGGCACAGTTTGCCGGCGTTGTGTAACCGATGGAGTAACGTTCTGCGAGCGCGGTGCGTCCTGGCTCATGCTCAAAGTCCCACATCAAAGGAGCAGGGTTCAAAAAGTCGATCGCGGCCATGCGCAGGGGGCGTTTGAGTGGCTGGGTCACCCATTAGTGTAGCCCGCAATTTCTTGACAGCCGAAGGCTCTCCCTTTAGTCTCGGCCCCAATACCGGTCCCAAATTTTTTGTTGCAGCATGCAGTCCGCAATTCTCCCCTGGCCATGACAGGTTCGAAACAATCCGGCCCTCCGGCAGCCCCGGCAATCGACTCCCAGTCTGCGGCCGACGATCGCTTGGCGTGGCTGGCTCTGGCGCTTACCCCGGGCCTGGGCCCGCGGCGAATTCTTCAGGCCTACGAAACCCTGGGCGAAATCAGAAGAATTTTCGACCTCTCTCTCACCGAACTGGAGGGGCTGCAATTTCCGGTAACCGCCGTGCAATTCCTCTTCGACGGCAAAGCACGGCTCGAAGCCGAGACTGAGCTGGCTCGCGTCCAGGACGAGGGAGCCGCGATCCTCACCTATTCCGATGCCGAGTATCCGGAGCGTCTGCGCGAAATCTTCGATCCGCCGCCGGTGCTCTGGTGCCGGGGAGATCTCAGCTTGCTCGCCCGTCCGGCAATCGCAGTCGTGGGCACCCGGCACCCGACCCCTTACGGTTCGGGTATGGCCCACATGCTGGCACGCGACCTCGCTACCCGCGGGCTGGTCATCCTGAGCGGCATGGCTCGCGGCATCGACTCGCATGCCCATCGCGGGGCGCTCGAGGCGAAAGGAAAAACCGTTGCCGCCTGGGGCACGGGCATCGATGTCATTTACCCCAAAGAGAACAAATCTCTGGCCGAAAACATTCTTCTCGGCGGCGGCGCCATCCTTTCCGAACATCGCCTCGGCACCTTTCCCGCGCCTCAGAACTTCCCTCGCCGCAATCGCATTTTGAGCGGCATGAGCATTGCCGTTCTGGTCGTCGAGGCAGGAGAGCAGAGCGGTACGCGGGTGACCGCGCGCTGCGCCCTCGAACAAAACAGGGATGTTTTTGCTGTCCCCGGCAACGTGACCAACAAGAACGCCTGGGGGCCTAACACCTTGATTAAGCAGGGCGCCAAGCTCACGGCTACGTGGGAGGACGTGTGGGAAGATCTCCCTTCCCAGGTGCGTCTTCAACTCGAAGAAGAGCTCGGTTTTGCATCGCCGGGGAACCCAGGTGCATCCCTCGTAGAGCAAACGCCCCTCCAGGAACACGAGAGGCTGGTCATGCAGGCTTTGCGGCACGACGAAGCCGTGCAGATGGACGAATTGCTTGAGAAGCTCGAATCGCAGCTCTCTTCGTCCGAGATCTTCACCGCGCTTTTCGAGCTTGAGTTGGCCGGCAAGATCAAACAGCTTCCCGGAAAGAATTACGTTCTTCGCTTTTGAGTAGGCCCGGAAGCGATATCTGCGGCGCGTTCCCTCGGCGCTTTTTTAGGGAAACTCCTTGCCGAAGTCACCGGATTTTATCGGAAGATTCTTCGTGGACGACTTCTTAAATTAGGGTTTGCAGGTCCCAACATGGTAGTTTGCAGAAATATCGGCAAATGTGAGGCACCAGGAAACGTTTGCCGGGTTTTTAAGGAAAACAATGGCTAAATCACTTGTGATCGTCGAATCCCCCGCCAAGGCCAAGACGATCAACAAATATCTCGGAAAAGATTTCATCGTCGAGGCTTCGCTCGGCCATATCAAGGATCTACCCAAAAACAAGATCGGCGTGGATTTGGAAGATGGCAGTTTCGAGCCGGAGCTGATCGTCATCCCCGGGAAGGAAAAGATCGTCGACCGGCTAAAGAAGCAGGCCAAAGGCGCAGCTGCTGTCTATCTCGCGCCCGATCCGGACCGTGAGGGGGAAGCGATCGCGGCGCATCTCGAGGACGAGCTCTCGCACGTTGCGGACAAGAATGTAATCCATCGCGTGACCTTCAACGAAATTACGCCGAAGGCGGTGCGGGCCGCATTCGAGCACGCCGGCAAAGTCGACCGGCACCTGGTCGATGCGCAGCAGACTCGCCGCGTGCTGGATCGCATCGTCGGCTATCAGATATCGCCCTTGCTCTGGGACAAAGTCCGCCGCGGCCTCTCCGCGGGCCGCGTGCAGACCGTCGCCCTGCGGCTCATCGTCGAGCGGGAACAAGAAATTCAGGCCTTTGTTCCGGTGGAGTATTGGACGATCGATGCCCGGCTGCGGCCGGCAAAAGCAGATTCGGAATTCACAGCGCGCTTTGTCGGCATTGACGGCAGCAAAGCCAGCGTCGAGACGGTGGATGCTCCTTCCCTGCCCAACAGAGCGGAAGCGGACGCGGTCTTGGCCGCGCTCAAGACGGCAAAATGGTCGGTCAGAAACGTTGAGAAAAAGGAGCGCCGCCGCAACCCCACCGCGCCCTTCACTACCAGCAAGCTGCAGCAGGATGCCTCGCGGCAGCTTGGCTTCAGCGTCCGGCGCACCATGGGCGTGGCCCAGCGCCTGTATGAAGGGATCGAGCTTGGCAGTGAGGGCTCGACTGGACTGATCACCTACATGCGTACCGACTCCACCCGGGTCTCACCCGACGCGATCGAGGAAGTACGGAGCTGGATTGATCAGAAACATGGCAAAGCGTACCTTCCCGCGGCCCCCAACACCTTCAAAAGCAAGAAGGATGCGCAGGACGCGCACGAGGCGATCCGGCCCACCGGCGTGGAGCGCCATCCCGACAGCATTCGCCATTATCTGAGCGACGAGCAGTACCGGCTCTACCGGCTGATCTACCTGCGCTTTGTGGCTTCGCAGATGACCCCTGCGGTTTATGACCAGACCACCGTCGACATCGCCGCGCAGTCGGACCGCCGCTACGACTTCCGCGTGACCGGGTCGGTCCTCAAGTTCGACGGCTTCCTCAAGATTTACGAGGAGTCGAAGGAGCGGCGGGATACCGACGACGACGACCTTAAGAATCAGTTGCCTTCGCTTGAAAGCGGAGAGGCGCTAGCCCTCAAGGAGCTGTTGCCAGAGGAGCACTTCACCGAGCCGCCGCCGCGCTTCAAT
>DATAWF010000245.1:0-5683 GCA_036267335.1 Acidobacteriaceae bacterium | reverse complement strand
CGTAGGCGAGGCGCTTCCCCTGATGCGCCAGGCAGGACCGATCCTCTTTGAACGATTTGAGCGGCGCTATAAAGAAGGCTTCGCACTGGTCGTGCAAGGCGCCGCCTGCCAACTTGAAGCGCGAAAAACCGTGGAGCATTCGCCATTCCCTGAGTGAATCGGCGATTTGGCACTCACGGAACATTCGGTTTCCCAATTGGATTCCTTCCGAGAAGTCCGTTTATGAGTACCGACTCAGTACGAGTCCACTCTGTGGCAATACATGCCAGCGGGCGTATCATTTCGCCAAGGCAGACACTCACACTTGGCTGTTTCCAAGAAATCCTTGATGGTTTAGGTGCATGGATAATGACAACCGCTTGGCGGGAGTTTGAAAAGCTAATCGCTCGAATAGAGCAGGCTATGGCCCCTTCGGGCGCCACTGTTAAGTCGCCTGGTTACATTCCCGACAATGTAACGGGGCAGCTCCGCGAAGTCGATGCCTCAATTCGGTACAAGGTCGGAACTTGCCCGATTCTGATCACTATCGAGTGCCGAGATCGTAGCAGCATCGAAGATGTGACATGGATCGAGCAGCTTGTGGAGAAAAAGCGCAGCCTCGGGGCAGCGATGACAGTAGCGGTCACTTCCTCCACCTTCAGCGGGCCAGCTATCAAGAAAGCCGCTGCTTCTGGTATCGAAATCCGAGCTCTAGCGGAAGCATCTCCGAACGAGTTCGTTCAATGGTTGAGGTTCCAGAACGTCGTACTCGATCTCAGCGAATGGTCGGTGGCCGACCTTGCGTTCGACCTTTATGACGGACCTAAAGGTCCACCACCGCCAGATACAACGCTATCCTCAGACGCTCAGCAATCGCTCCGGGATAAAGGTCATCTGGCCCCTATTCTCATTCGCAACTCTGATGGTAAGAGGTTTCATATCGAGAACATTCTTATCGAATGGTGCAAGCACAAGGGCACCTTTTTCCCGTCTGATCTCCCGACCGACGGAAGTAAGGTACAACAAAATCTGCACCAGCCACTGGAACGGAACCTTATGCACATTGAGACACCCAACGGCAACTTCGACATACGGATTATTCATATTTCCTTGTTATTGTGCCGTTCCAAAAAACTTGTCCCTGTATCGAAGCTTACCGAGTACTCTGCCCCGAACTCAGCTTTGGTACAAACGGCCGAGTGGATGTTGCAGGAAAAGGTGAGGTTATCTCTGCACCGGGATCTTGCATCGGGTGAAACCAAAGTCAGGATGTCGGCCGAATAAAGTGAGCAAAAGCTCGTGTGTGCTGTTGCAAGGACCACACCGTTGCGGCACGACAACTCTTCGGAAACCTTCTTCTCATTGCATTAGTACCGTGAAGTCGGCTTATAGGAAGCGATCTAGATGACCGTTGCCTGGCCAAGCCAAGGCTTCCGTCAACTGTTGGGAACAGTCCAATGTGCTCATTGACGTCTCGCGAAACCCCACAAACGCTCCCTCGCCGAGCCGAATCATTCTCTCCTTGACAATCTACACATCATTGAGCGATATGTAGATTGTCAAGGAGAGACCGATGCCACCCATCGGAAAGAGCGATCTGCTGCAAGGCACGCTCGACATGCTGATTCTCAAGATTGTCGCGCTGGGTCCCGTTCACGGGTATGGAATCTCGCAGCGAATCCGCCAAATCTCCAAGGAAACATTGCAGGTCCAGCAGGGCTCGCTCTATCCGGCGCTGCACCGGCTCGAGCAGCGCGGCTGGCTCGCCGCGGACTGGGGCGAGTCCGACAAAGGCCGGCAAGCGAAGTTTTACCGGCTTTCCGACAAAGGCCGCCGTCAGTTGGCTGAAGAGCAAGCAAGCTGGCAGCGCTTGTCCAAAGCCGTCGCCCTCATCCTCCAGGCTGCTCATTAAGGAGCCGCGATGTTCTTCGACAGAAACGCCCGCAAGAAAAAATTCGATGATCGCGGATTCGAGAGCGAGATTCGCTTCCACCTGCAGGAACTGATCGATACTCATCTTGCCGCGGGAATGTCTCCCGAAGACGCCCGCCGTCAGGCATTGCTCGAATTCGGCGGGCAAGAGCAAGTGAAGCAACAACTGCGCGACGTGCATACCCCTGCTTTTCTCCATACCACAAAGACAAATCTTCGCGCGGCCTTCCGTCTCATGCGGCGCTCACCCTCCTTCGCGCTGGCCGTCACCCTAACCCTGGCGCTTGGCATCGGCGCCAACAGCGCCGTTTTTTCCGCAATGGACGCCGTCCTCCTGCGGCCGCTGCCATTTCCTCAGAGTGCACAGCTTGTAAGCCTGCATCAGTACAACTTCAAGGACAAAAGCCCTGAATCGGAACTGGCTCCGGTTCGCCTCGAGGACTGGAACCGGCTCAACTCCTCCTTCCAGGCGATCACCGGATATTTCACCGCAGACGTCTCCGAATCCTCGGGTGTCCTGCCCGAAAAGCTGACAGTCGCCATGACGGCGCCGCGCTTTCTGGAGGTGTGGGGCGTGGGGCCGGAGCTGGGCCGTGGCTTTGCCCCGGAGGAAGAGCGCTTCGCAGGCCCGCACGCCATGCTCATCAGCAACCGTTTCTGGCGCCGCCGTTTCCACGCCGATCCGGCCGCAGTTGGAAAAACCCTGCGGATCGATGCCTTGTCGTACACGATCGTGGGAGTCATGCCGCAATCCTTCGCCTTTCCTGATAGAGACGTCGACCTGTGGGTGCCGAGCCCCGCCGATGCTCCGCAGGCCCAGAGCCGCGAGTCCACCTGGTTCCACACGCAAGGAAGGCTCAAGCCCGGAGTCACTCTGGCCGAGGCGCGCGCCGACCTCGCGCTCGTGCAAAAACAGCTTGGGCAGCAGTACCCCAAAACCGATGCCGACCTGGCGGCCGAAATTCAACCGCTGAAGCAGGAAATCGTCGGCGATTCCGGCAGGTCGCTCCGGCTGCTCTTCGGCTCCGTCTCGCTGTTGCTGCTCATTGCCTGTATGAACATCGCAGCGCTGCTTCTGGCTCGCGCTACCAGCCGTGAACAGGAAATCGGCATCCGTTTCTCGCTGGGCGCATCGCGCTCCGCCATCCTTTCCCAACTGTTGACGGAAACCTTCGTCCTCGCCTTGGCAGGCTCCATCCTGGGTCTCATCCTCGCCGCCGAAGCTTCGCGCTTCTTCGCGTTGTTTACGAAAGATCTGCCCCGCGTCGAAGAGATCACGCTCAACTGGCGCATCGTGGTCTATGCGCTCGCTTGCGCGCTTGTCACCACTCTGGCCAGCGGACTCTTTCCCGCGCTGCGCGCCACCCGGCGCGGTTTGCGGCACTCGCTCAGCCGCTCCAGCTACACCCAGGTCGCCGGACGAAACCCGCTCCACTGGACCTTGATCGGCATACAGATTGCCCTTGCCGTAACCTTGCTCATCGGAGCGGGCCTGCTGCTGCGCAGCTTTCAGGCCATGGGGCGCGTCGATCCCGGTTTTGAAGCGGCGCACATTCTCACCCTCCGCATCAGCGCCTCCTGGGCGGAAACCGCCGACATGAAGAAGGTCACCCAACGCATCGACCGCACCCTCGCTGCGCTCCGCGCTGTGCCCGGCGTCGAGGACGCGGCGACCGCGGCCTTCCTCCCCGGCGTGCCAGCCCGCTATCAAACCGAATTGAAGACTGCCGAGGGCCCTCGAGACCCCAACCGCAAAATGACGGCCGAGGTCCGCTTCGTCTCGACCGGCTATTTCTCCACCATGAAAATCCCCGTGCTTCACGGCCAACCGTGCCCTGGTGGTTCGCCTTATGGAACGGCGCTTGTGAATCGCAGTTTTCAAAATAGTTATTTTGCCGATACGGAAGCCGTCGGCCATCATCTCGCGAGCGCGTCTGCCGTTTCCATCGCTCCCGCAGCCGAGATTCGCGGCATCGCCGGCGACGCCCGCGATGAAGGGCTGAACGTTGCACCGGTTCCCACGGTGTACTGGTGTCTCAGCGCACCCTCGCCCGATCCGTACTATCTCATTCGCGTGCACGGCGACCCCATGGCGATGGCTGATACTTTGCGCCGCGTCATCCACGGTGTGGAACCCTCGCGCTCCGTTTACGATGTCATGCCGCTTGAACAGCACCTCACCGACGCTTATGCCGAAAACCGCTTGCGCACGCTGCTTCTGTCCTTCTTTGCATGCACGGCCGTGGCCCTCGTCAGCATTGGAATCTATGGAACGATCAGCTATCTCGGCCGCGTGCGCCGCCGCGAATTGGGGCTGAGACTGGCGCTCGGCGCCATACCCTCCCAGATCGTCACCCGCTTTGTTGGCCAAAGCATTCGTGTCGCAGGGTTCGGGTGCGCTGCCGGTGTTGTGCTCGGCTTCGGCATGAGCCGCCTGCTCGCAGGAACGCTTTATGGAGTTTCCAGCATCGATGCGGCGACCTATCTGGGCGTCCTGGGGCTGATTCTGACAGTCACAACCCTTGCGGCGTTGATTCCCGCACTCCGCGCCGTTCGGCTTGAGCCCACCTGCGTCCTCCGCGAGGAATAGCATCCGCTCCAGGCGAAAAGGGTACGCGTTTCCCAGTGCCCGGTCACTCCGCAGAACCACCTCTCGAAAATCAGACGCTGCAGTTCACGATTCCCCGTGTCGAAGACTACGAGGTCGCCGCCATCACCGTCGCCTGACCGAGCTCTGCCGATCGAGGCGGCTCACGGAGTAGCCGCCGAGATAATTGCTCGAGGTGATTTATACTCCTCGCCATGACCGCTATCACCGCAGAGAGCGATCGAGAAAATAGCCTACCGTCGCGGACCTCGATTCTCATCGCGGCAGAGCGCGAGCTCGAGCGGAGCGTGCGAAGGCGCAGTCGCCGCAAAGCGACGCTCTCGATGTTCGAAAGCGATCGCAGCGGCAGGCGGCGTTGATTGGCTCGCGGAACGAACCGTTCTGGCTCCGGGCTGAGGCGCAATCGAACAGAGGACCTTGCCAATGGCGATCATCCGAAATTGCTCAGCTTGCGGGAAACCAAACCGAATTCCGGCCAGGCACCTTGCCGACGCGGGACGATGCGGCGCGTGCAAAGCGCGGCTCCCTGCGATCGCCGAGCCCGTCGAGGTCGGTGCTGCGGAGTTCGACGAGATTGTGCGCGAAAGCAAAGTCCCCGTCTTTGTCGATTTCTGGGCATCGTGGTGCGGTCCATGCCGGATGGCGGCGCCGCATGTTGCGCAAGTCGCGCGCGACCTTGCGGGCCAGGCCGTCGTGTTGAAGGTTGACACAGAGCGGCATCCAGAGATTGCCGCGCGGTACAACGTGCGGGGAATTCCGAACTTCGCGGTCTTCGCGCACGGCAGTCTTCGTTTTCAGCAGGCCGGCTTGGTGGATGCGGACACGATGAAGAGCTGGCTCACGCGCGCCGCCTAGGGGATCCGGATGAATGCAATCCGGCGATGGTTTGCTCAGTTCAATCCATATCCGAAGCCCTTTCGGATACCCGGTCACTCCGCAGAATCCCCCACGAGCCGAGCACCATCGAAGACAGCTACTTTGGTGCGGCGAAGCCGGCCCGGGTCCGCGATCACGTCAATCTGCGTGATCGCGTCATTCTCGATTGTGAGACTCAGCGCCATTCGCAGTTGACGCCGCAGGACCACGATGAGCCCGACGGCCCCGTTCACCAGAGCAAGATGTGCGTGTTGAGCCAGGCCTGCGTTCGTGACCGTTTCCTTAGCC
>DATAWF010000244.1:0-27442 GCA_036267335.1 Acidobacteriaceae bacterium | reverse complement strand
GTCCATGGCAAGCATCGAAACAGCCGCTGGGGCGCCGTCAGTGGGCGCAACCCGGCGCGAAACGCCATAAACACGGAGCCCGCGCTGCGCCAGGTCGAGGGCGCACGCGTGGCCGATTCCCGATGACGCGCCTGTCACCAGCGCGACCCGTTGCCTGTCTGGATTCATAAGGAGCCTAGGCCCAGCTTATAGCAGCTTCTCTGCGAGGGGCTGGAGGGTGGTGTTCTAATGATGCGTTGCTCCCGGTGGCCGGAATCGAACCGGCCTACGATCCGCAGCGCGGATGGGCCGCCAGGAGTCCGGGCCAGTCTACGATGCAGGCCGTGAGGGAGAGTAAGTCACGAACCGGCTGGAGACATCTATTGACACCGGCATCTCCTTCACGTACGCTTCCGCAAATCTTTTTCCATGTTCCCGGCGGAAGCTCGGGCCCCAGGAAGTTCCACAGAGTTGCCGTCGCGTGGAGGTAGCCTTATGGCGTTTTGCAGCAAATGTGGATCCGCCGTGGCGGACGGAGTCGCTTTCTGCCCTCAATGCGGCGCGCCGCTGAGTGCGGCTCAAGCAGTACCTCCCGCCGTTATTGTTCCAGCAGCAGGCTCCGGCATGCAGGAGAATGTCGCTGGAATGTTGAGCTATATTTTGGGCTTTATAACCGGCATTATCTTCCTGCTCATCGACAAGCGGCCTTTTGTGCGTTTTCATGCGGCGCAATCGATCGTTGTCTTCGGATTTCTTTTCATTCTGCGGCTCATTTTCATCTTTGGGATTATCGGAAGCGGATTTATCGGCATGACCGCCTTGTGGGGAATGCTTTCTCTTCTGTTGAGCATCGTCACACTGGTGGCCTGGATTGCCCTCATGGTCTTCGCCTACCAGGGCAAACTCTTTGAGGTCCCAATCGCGGCCGGAATTGCGAAGAAGATCGCAAAGCAGATTTAGTTCCATTTGTAAGCTGGGGCCGGCCGGGATTGCCGGCGCCTGCACCGAGCCGGGTCTTTGTTGTGGGCGGACTCCCAATTGGCGAGAGCCAATCACTTTGTGTGTCCGCCAATGGCCTTCAAGGAGACTCTCATGGCAAGCTTTTGCGCAAAATGCGGAGCTGCGCTTTCGCCAGACACAAAATTCTGCTCGTCCTGCGGCACTTCTCAGGCCGAGGCAGCGCAACCCTCTTCGGTAGCGCAGCCGCAGACGCCCGCGTATCAATCGGCGTATCCGGCTCCGGCCTATCAAACTCCTGGAGCCTATGCTCAACCCGCCGCGGTTTCACCGCCGTCGGGCAACAGCGGCGTCAAGATCGTTCTCATCATCGCCGGGGTTCTGGTGGGGATCGTCGTACTGGTGGCGTTGGTGATTGGGTTTGGAGTATGGCGCATTTCGCGCACGGTTCACACAACGGCGAATGGGGTAACGTTTTCGACCCCCGGCGGCGGAACGGTCGTTGCCGGCAATGCCGCCGTGAGCGATGCCGATCTGGGTATCGCTTCGTATCCCGATGCGGTGCATGAAAAGGGCGGCATGCAGATCAAGACCCCCAATGCCTCTGTGGTGTCTGCGATCTACAGCACTCCCGATCCAGTGAGCAAGGTTATGGATTATTACAAGAGCGAGCTGGGAGGCAACGTTTCGGTGATGCAAACGGGATCAGGAGCGGTGCTGACGGCGGGAGAGCATGGACAGGAAACCACAATGGTTACGATTGTGCCCGATGCTTCCGACTCGAGTAAGACCAAGATCATAGTGACCCACACCATCAAGCGATAACCACGGGACGTTTGCGATGCCTGCCGCCGGCGGCTCCGTACCGGAGACGGGTTTGCATCCAGGACGAGGGCGGCTTCGGCTCGCGGTAGCCCGGCTCCGGAGGAAAATGCAGTAGTCTCTCTTATGTGGGCTTCGAAAGCTTCCTCGGCAATGTCACAACCGTTCGCCGGCTGCGCGAAAGCATAGCGGAGGGCCGGGTTCCGCCGGCCATCGTCCTCTCCGGGCCGCGCGGCGCGGGCAAATACACCCTTGCCGTCATGCTGGCCCAGACGATGGCCTGCACGGAGCATCCGGTCACGGACGGGCTCCCGGACTTCTGCGGCCACTGCTCTAACTGTACCCGGATTGCAGGCTCCCAGCCGCTCGCCGAGCGAGTCAACGAGGCAGTCGCCGCCCGGGAAGAGATGCGCGAGGCCGACAAGAGAGAGACCCGGATCCTCATTCAGACACATCCGGACGTGCTGATCATTCCTCCCGACCCGCCGCAACTGCTCATCAAGATCGACCAGGTGCGGGCCGTCATCAGCCGCATTTACCGTTTTCCCGCTGAGGCGCCCCGATCCATCTATATCTTCACCAGCAGCGCGTTTATCAAAGAGGCGGCCAATTCTCTCCTGAAGATTCTCGAAGAGCCGCCGGAATACGCCCACATTTTCATCCTGACGGAAAATCCCGGCGAGCTGCTGCCGACCATCCGTTCGCGCTCGAGTTTCTTCCGCCTGAGCGCAGTCCCGGCGGCGGAAATCGAGAGCCTGCTGGCCAGCCGCCGGCCGGACTGGAAGCCGCGCGAGCGATCGCTGGTGGCTCGCCTCTCCAATGGCGCGATCGGACAGGCATTCAGCTTCGACCTCGAAGGCTATCTGGCGAGCCGCCAGGATGCTCTGCTTCTTCTGCGCAATGCGACGCAAGAGCTCACCGGCAGCGGAGCCGGCGTGCGGAGCGCGGGCGCCGACCACAGCTCGCTTTTCCGCATTACGGAAACTTATCGCGCGGGAGCGGATGGGCAAGAAAAAACCCTGGGGCTGTTGCGCGCCTTTCACGGACTGCTCGAGGATCTTCTCCTGCTGCAGGCCGGCGCCCCCGAGCTGATTCGCAACATCGATCTCGCAAGCGAACTCACAAAGGTTGTCCAGAGCGTAAGCCCGGGCTGGATCGAAGCCGCGGCCCGCGGCGCGGTCCAGGTGGAACAGGGCATGCGGCGCAATTTGCTGCGTTCTCTTTCTCTTGATTCCTTTGCTCTTGGTCTGGAACCGTCTTAGGGTGTATTCTCCGAAGTCCTGGCAAAGGATTCCAATTTCAATGAGCCGGGATGCGGACGGTTTGCATCCAACCGATCAGCGTTCCTTTCTTGCGATGGCCAAGTTCTCTTCAGTTGCGGCTCGCGGTTCCGGGAATGTACTCCCGGCTGACACTCCGATGGAGGCTCCACCTCCGGCGCCCGTCGCAGCGGCCGACCGTTCTCATAACTTATCCACAAGCCTATCTGCAAAGGCTGCAAAAATCTCCCCGGTAACTTCGGAAGGGCCGCGTAAGCTCATCCGGCCAAGTCTGGCTGCACGGGGCTTTTCGCATCGCGCCTCTGCGGCGAAATTTTTTCCAGTGCCGGTCCGCGAGGAACGCGTGGAGAGTTTTTCGTCACAAGCTTCACGGGCGGAGATCTTTTATCTGCAGAAGCAGGTGCAGCAGCGCACAAGGATGGTTTTTGTTCTGGAAGGCAACGACCGGATCGAAGGATATATCGAATGGTACGACAGCCACGCCATCAAGGTTCAAGGCTCCTGCCGCACGTTGATCTACAAATCCAGCATCAAATACATGTACAAGGCGGGAGAGAGTTTCCGTCCTTAGCACTGAAGCATTTCTCCTACTGCTGTGTACCACCAACGTCTGAGAAGTGCGGCATTTCTTGGTGAAAAGCCGCGTAGCATGTCGCAGCTTCGGGGCATACCCATAGGAGAAATACTCTAGCGGGGCGATTCATCAGGGCAAGCAGCCTTGATCAACCGGTCGCGCAAGGCTTCGCCCAAGCCGTCTGTGGATGGCAAGGGACAGAGAATCACGTCGACCCCCGCGGAGTCGAGCTCGCGCAATCCGGAAAAAAGCCGGTGCGCCAACTGCTCCTGATCATCCCGCTTTCCCCAAGAAAAAATACGAGCGGAAGAGAATTCCTGCGCCGCAGGAGCCCACTCTTCGAAGAGCATGATCCCGGCCTGCCGGCCGGCGCTTGCAAGCTCCGCGACGAGGGCGGCGATGGCTGCGGCCGATGCCGGCTCGATCAACGTGAGCTTGGCCCGAGGCGCGTAGTGCTTGAGGCCGACGCCGGGAGAGGGCTCCGAGTCTTGAGCCACGGCAGGTGTTTCCGGAACACGGTAGCGGACCATGTCCGGGCAGATTGCCTTCAGACGCTCCAACGTTACCATTCCCGGACGATAAAGGATGGGCGGGGTCTCGCCGACATCCACCACCGTCGATTCGAGGCCGAGAGCTGTCTGTCCGCAGTCGATGATGGCATCGATGCGGCCGGCGAGATCTTCGAGCACATACTCGGCGCGGGTGGGGCTGGTTCTGCCGAAGGAGTTTGCGCTGGGCGCGGCAATCGGCACTGCCGCAAGCTCAAGAAGCCTGAGCGCCAGCGGATCGGCGGGCATACGCACTGCGACTTTGGGCCGGCCGGCGGTCACTGCATCCGGCAATTGGCGGTGCCGGGGCAACAGGAGCGTCAACGGCCCAGGCCAGAAGGCACCGATCATCTGCTGCGCCTTGGCGGGCACGCGCTCCACAACCTGCTGGAGCTGCTGCTCATTCGCTATATGAACGATCAGGGGGTCCCAGGTTGGGCGCCCTTTGGCGGTGAAGATCTTGGTTACCGCCCGGGCATCGAGCGCATTCGCACCCAAGCCGTAGACCGTCTCGGTGGGAAAAGCGACGAGACCTCCTGCATGGAGAATCTCCGCGGCGCGACGCAAAGACTTCTCCGACTCAGGCGAGTCCAGGACATTTCGATCGACTTTGAGGAGGAGGGTTTGCGTTGGAATTCTCTTGTTTGTTCGGCGAAAGATGTGGACCGCTGATGGCGATCCTTACTTTTTGTGGTGCTTCGTCCCGACGGGCCGCAGGGTCACTTTACGCCGTCGGTGCTTTCGCTCGAATCGCAATTGGTACAGCTACCAGCGCATTCGGGCGATACTATCGCGTTCTTTGCGCACCGGCCGGACCCTTTACGACCGGAGCCGCTTTTTTCCTTTTTCGTCGATTGGGCTGACGGGATACAAAATCAGCTCCTTCCTTGTCCATCTCTGGACGAGGCGGAAAGAAGACTCCAGGCGACACGTGAAAGCGTCTGCTCAGCCTCTCGATTTGTCCTTTGTTCAACTCGCGCTTTCCACTCAGGACTTCTGAAACGATGCTCGGAGTCCGGAAGACGTCGGTCAGATCTTTCTGCTTCAAGTTGTGTTGGCCGATAAGAAATTCCAGGATCTCCGAGGAGGATGCAGGCGGAAGCCGGTAATGTTTGTCTTCGAAATCTTCGATGAGCAAGGTCAATAGACCGGCCAATTCCCTCTCTGCCGGGGTAAGCGTTTCCTCCCGCTCGAGGAGCGACTCAAGCTGCTCCAGATAAAGATCGTGCTGCTCTTCGTTCTGAACGACAGCAGGAAGGGCTCGCGACAGCAACCGGGCATACTCCCGCTGGCTTGCCATCGGAATTGGTTGAGCATTCATCGTTTCCATCCCTCCTTGTCGTATTCGGCATGCGAGAGCACAGCGCGAATCAAGACTACTTGCGATTTGTAATAGATCTCGCCGATCAGACGGTAGGCGTTGCCCTTGGTGTTGAAGACCGTATACCTGCCCACCGCGTCCGCCGAAGGAAATTGCCGTCGCAATTCGACGATGTCTTTCCAGGAGGCCTGTTTCACGATCCGATACCAAGCGTCGAGGGACACCGAAAGATCGCCACACCGGGCTGCGGCCTCTAAGAGCTTCTTCCTGCTGATAACGTGCAACGTTCCCTCAAACTCATTGAATTCGCAAAATGCGAATTTGTCAAGACCTGACCCCTTTTTCAACCGCGAAGCCGCGCCGTCCCATGACAAATCCAACCTAGGCGCGACTCTCTATTGACGTTTTTCAATGTCGGCTTTTCGGGTATAGACTCCCGACATATGCAGGTCATCGAGACCGAGATCAAGATCCGTTTAGTAGATTGCGAACTCTTCGAGCAGAGCCTGTGCGGGCTCGGCTTCACACAGGAGACAACCCGCACCTTCGAACGCAATACTCTCTACGACACGGCCGACCGCAAGTTACGCCAGTCGCGGCAGATTTTGCGTGTACGCGATTACGGCGGCAAATGGACGGTGACGCACAAGACCGTCCCTGAGGATGACGATCCCTCGGATCGGCACAAGCGCCGCATCGAAACCGAGACTGTGGTCGAGGATGGCCGAGCCCTGAGCAAGATCTTCGAGAGCCTGGGTCTGGAGCCGGTCTTCGTCTACGAAAAATGGCGCACGGAGTGGACGGACGGCACCGGACATTGCGTGATCGACGAGACTCCGCTTGGCCCGTACGCCGAGATCGAGGGACCGGGGGATTGGATCGATTCGACCGCCCGCAAGATGCAACTGAAAGAGAGCGAATTCATCAAGCTCAGCTACGGACGGCTGTTCGAGGCATGGCGCGAACAAAGCAAGTCGAAGGCGCAAAACCTTAGCTTCTCGGAGATTCCGCCCGGCTCCCGGGCCTCCTGATGGCCGCGCACGACCGCCTGGCTGTCGTGCTAGTAGCGACGCGCAACCCGCTCAACATCGGAGCGGCGGCGCGCGCGATGGGCAACTTTGGTTTTGCGGAGCTGCGCGTCGTGGCTCCCTACGATGCCGGATTTCGCGAAGCGCGCTCCGCGGTTGGCGCATCCGAGCTCCTCGAAAACGCCGCAGAATTTTCCTCGGTGGCTGAGGCGGTGGGGGATTGTTCGCTGGTCGTCGGAACGACCGCCGTGGGAACCCGCGAACTTCTTCATCCTCTGAAGCGGCTGGAAGAGGGCGGAGCGCTAATCCGCGAAGGACTCGAAACCGGCAGAGCCGCGCTACTTTTCGGGTCGGAGAAACGCGGCCTTTCCAATGACGATCTGAGCCATTGCCACTGGCTGCTCCGCATTCCGACACTCGACTCGCACCGTTCGATGAATCTGGGGCAAGCAGTCGCAGTGTGCCTCTATGAGCTGGCGCGGCTGGCTGAGGCTGCTTCCTGCTCCGGCGGTCCCCCGATGGCGGAAGCCGAGGAGCTGGAGCGCTTGACGCAAGCTCTGTTTGCCGCTCAACGGGCGAGCGGATATACCAAGCGCGGGGCAGAAGAAAGCTCGCTCGAAAAGACGCGGAGGCTCGTCCGCCGAATGACGCTGAACTCCGAGGATGCCCAGACCTGGACGGGAATTCTCGCCCGGATCAACCTTCGGCTCAAGGGAACAAATCGGTGACGAGCTAAGGCGGATTTCCTGTTGCTATGAAGCGCCAAGATCCGCGAGGTGCGGCTTTTCTTGTTAAAAAGCCTCGTTTGCCGAAGTTGTTTCGGGACGCACTTACAGGAAATCTGCCGTAGCTGAAGATGGGCTCGCCTGGAGGCGGATTTGCCGGCCTAGGATTCCACTCCGTGGCACTTCTTGTATTTTTTGCCTGAGCCGCAAGGACAGGGGTCATTGCGCCCGACCTTATCTCCGGTGCGGCGGCGCGCCGGAGCCTCGGCACTGCCGTTCGATCCCGCCATGCGGGCCTGTTCGAGCTCTTTCTTCTTCTTGCGCTGAAACTCCTGCTCCAGCTCGTCGATGGTGGTCGTAGGCGTTCGGACCGGCACCGCGATGGCCGGGGCCTGGGACGAAGCGGCGGCGGAGCCATTGCCCTCGAGAACGGCTGCCGGACGGCGTTGCGGAGCAGATCCCGGCAAACCAGACGGTGGACCGGTCGGCTCCAGCGGTCCTCCGCCCCCGGAAGGCTCAAGGCCTTGGGTGGGCAGTTCCGTGATTGGCTTTCCATCAGGACCGACGATCTGCATCAGGAACAGGTACCGGACGGTCTCTTCCTGAAAGAGTCCCATCATGCTCTCGAACATATCGAAGGACTCTTTCTTGTAGGCCACAAGAGGATCTTGCTGGCCATAGCCGCGCAGCCCGATTCCCTCTTTGAGGTGATCCATGCTGAGCAGGTGGTCCTTCCATAGCCCATCGAGAACGCTGAGCATCACCATGCGCTCGTGGAAACGCATGGCCTGGCCGCCGATGATCGCCTCCTTGCGCTCATACTTGTCTTTCAAGCGATCGAAGAGAGCCTCGCCCAGCTCATGGCGGGTAAGCTCGTCGGGATTGATGCCTTCCGCGTCGATGTCCAACCCGAAATGGGAAATCAGTTTGCTCTTGAGGCCGGCGACGTCCCACTCGTCGGGATGCTTGGTTTCAGGCGCATACTCCTCCAAAAGCTTGCTGAGGAGCGTGCTCACGTAATTCTCGAAAATCAGCTCTTTCTGGTCGAGGCCCTCCAGAAGCTGATGCCGCAGGCCATAGACGGCCTCGCGCTGCTTGTTCATCACGTCGTCGTATTCGAGGAGGTGCTTGCGGGAGTCGAAGTTGCGGGCCTCGACCTGCTCCTGGGCCTTCTCGATACGGTTGGTGATCATGCGCGACTCGATCGGCACGCCTTCTTCCATGCCTAGTTTCTGCAAGAGACCGGAGACCCAATCCTTGGCAAAGATGCGCATCAGATCGTCTTCAAGCGAGAGATAAAAACGGGAGGCCCCGGGGTCGCCCTGGCGGCCGGCACGGCCGCGCAACTGGTTGTCTACCCGGCGCGATTCGTGGCGCTCGGTGCCGATAATCATCAATCCGCCAGCGGCGATTACCTGCTCGCGCTCCTGCTCGGCGGTTCCCGCGTGCTTGGCGTAGGCCTTGTCCCACTCCTGCTGCGCGGTTTCAAATTCCTGGCTCTGGTAATAGAAGCGGAGCATGCCGGGAGCGGCAGTCGGATTGATGGTCCCTTCGGCGGCGCTGACGGGCCGGGCGGCGCCGCGCTTGAGCAGCTCCTGCTTGGCAACGAACTCCGCGTTGCCGCCGAGCAAAATGTCGGTGCCGCGGCCGGCCATGTTGGTGGCGATCGTGACCATGCCCAACCGGCCCGCCTGGGCGACAATTTCGGCTTCGCGCTCGTGGTACTTGGCGTTCAGCACGACGTGCTTGACAGCTTTGCGCTGCAGGATCGAAGAGAGCAGCTCCGATTTTTCAATCGAAGTCGTGCCTACCAGGACCGGCTGGCTCTCTGTATGGATGTGGGCGATCTCATCGGCCACGGCAAAGTACTTCTCTTTGGACGTGCGGAAGACGACGTCCTGATTTTCCTTGCGCAGCAGCGGCTTGTTGGTAGGAATCACCACGATATCGAGTTTGTAAATGCTTTCAAACTCGGCAGCCTCGGTTTCGGCCGTTCCGGTCATGCCCGCCAACTTCTTGTAGAGGCGGAAGTAGTTCTGGAAGGTGATCGTCGCCAGCGTCTGGTCTTCGCGGCGGATGTTGACGCCCTCCTTGGCCTCGACCGCCTGGTGCAGACCATCACTCCAGCGGCGGCCGGGCATCAGCCGGCCGGTGAACTCATCGACAATGATGACTTCCCCATCCTTGACCACGTACTGCACATCGCGCTTGTAGAGCGAGTGAGCCTTGATGGCGACTTCGACGTGATGCTTCAGCTCCCAGTTGTCGACGTCGGCGATGTTGCCAATGCCCAAGAGCTGCTCGATCTTTTCCCAGCCTTCATCGGTAACGCTGATGGTGCGGTTTTTTTCGTCGACGGTGTAGTCGCCGGTGAGGATCTTCGTCTCACCGTGCTCGATCTCCTCGCCCAGTTCGAGTGACGGGATGATGCGGTTCACGCGCGCATATTTGTCGGTGGTCTGGTCGGTAGGCCCACTGATAATCAGCGGGGTGCGCGCTTCGTCGATCAAAATGGAGTCGACTTCGTCGACGATGCCGAAGTAGTGCCCGCGCTGTACGCAATCGGCAAGCTCGAACTTCATGTTGTCGCGCAGGTAATCAAAACCGAACTCGTTGTTGGTGCCGTAGGTGATGTCGGCGGAATATGCTTGGCGGCGGTGCTTGTCATCGAGATCGTGGACGATGACGCCAACGGTCAGCCCCAGGAACTCGTAGATCTTGCCCATCCATTCGGCGTCGCGCTTGGCAAGATAGTCGTTGACCGTGATCACGTGAACGCCGTGGCCGGTCAAGGCATTCAGATAACAGGGCAGAGTCGCCACCAGCGTCTTGCCTTCGCCGGTCTTCATCTCCGCAATCTTGCCCTGGTGAAGAACCATTCCGCCGATGAGCTGCACGTCAAAGTGCCGCATACGGAGGACCCGCAGCCCCGCCTCGCGCACCACCGCAAAGGCTTCGGGAAGAGTCTCGTCGAGAAAGGCCTTTTCCGCCTCCCGGCGCTCTTCGGGATCTTCGATACCTTCGAGGCTGGTCGTCAGGCGAGACCGGAACTCTTCCGTTTTGGCGCGCAATTGCTCGTCGGAAAGGGCCTGCATCGCAGGCTCGAGCGCAGAGATTGTCTCGACCCGCGGCAAGAGCTTTTTGACGGCGCGTTCGTTGCTGGTTCCGAAGACCTTGGTGAGGAGAGTAGTGCCGATCAATGCTGGTTCCTTTTGCTGATTCTTCTCCCGCTTGGACGGGCAAGAGTCGTGGGTTCTGCCTGAATCGAGGCGTATCCATCTAGTTTATCGTGATTGCGGTCCTAAGGCTCCGGAGGCGAGCGTTTCCGGGCCCCACTCGCCTGCTGCATGGGCTCCGAGCCGGAGGAGGCCAGGACCAGCCAGGGGGAAATTTCAAGGAATCTGCCCAGTTGAGAAATGGGCAAAAAGCCAGACATCCGGAAAGCGGATGCAGGCCATCTCGCTGAATACAGCTTTTTGGGTCCTTCATGCAACTTCTGTAACTCGACGCAGCCACCAGCACAGAGCTATACCGGTCGAGAGTTCTCCGCTCCGCTGGGCGAATGCGTGAACGAGGAGGTCCCCTGTGAGAACAAAATGGCCGGCCCTGCTGGGCTGTGCGTTGATTTCCCTTCCTTTGGCCGCCGGCGCGGCCGAAAGCCTGCCAACGACACAACAACTGATTCTTACCCCACGCCTCACACCCGCATCGTGGAACGCGGGAAGTGGTGCGCATTTCGCTCCCATGATCGCGGTTTCCGCGCCGTCCGCCGGGGTTAACCATTGGGCGGCCCAGCCCGCTCTCTGGACAGCTCAGGATGCAATCTCGAATACCGGCCCGCATCCCACCATGAACCTTGTGGCTCCGTCCCAGTCGCGGACCGATTCGGCGCCGGAGTGCCGGTGGCCTTCCAGTGTTTCGAACGCGTGGAATTGCAGCATCAAGCCATTCACCCGCTTCGATGCGCCGGTCAAGCACACGCTTCGTAATCTGTGGCCGTTGGGGAAATAAGCTAGCGAGTCAGCGAGTTGGCGGGTTAGCGAAATTGGCGAAATGCAGATGCCCCACTCCAAGCCAAAACCAGGCTTGAATGGGCCACCCGGCAAAGCGGAGGAGTCACGCTTGCTGACCCGCTGACTGGCCACTGAGCTATCTACAGCTTTGCGGCATCGCCTTTTTCGACATCCACGCCAAGCTCCTTGAACGCCTTCTCGGCACGCTTGGGGTCGAATTTGCCATCGCGGGCCAGGCGCGAGAGCGCCGCCGCGGCGATCGATTCCGCACTGATCTCGAAATGACGGCGAAGGTACTCGCGATTGTCGCTGCGGCCAAATCCATCGGTGCCCAGGGAGACGAGACGACCCGGCAGCCAGGGAGCCAAGGCATCGGGCAGAGCCTTCATGTAATCGCTGGCGGCAACGATGGGACCCTCCGCTCCGTTGAGAGCCTGGAGCAGATAGGGAAGCTTCTCCGGCTTTGCCGGATGGAGGCGGTTCCAGCGCTCGATGGCAAGCGCATCGCGCCGCAGCTCCACGTAGCTGGTCACGCTCCAAACGTCGGCGTGAACGCTGTATTTCTCCGCCAGGATTTGCTGCGCCTTGAGAGCTTCATTCAAGATCGGGCCGCTGCCGAAGAGCTGGAGGGTGGCCTTCTTCTCCGCCGCCTTGAAGCGGTAGATGCCGCGTAGGATTCCTTCGCGCGCGCCCTCCGGCATGGCCGGCATCGCATAGTCCTCGTTGTACATCGTGATGTGGTAGAAGACGGGCTCACCCTCGACGTACATGCGGCGGATGCCATCCTGCAGAATGACCGCCAGCTCGTAAACGTAGGCCGGGTCATAGGTAACGCAGGTCGGCACCGTGCTCAGCAGAAGATGACTGTGGCCATCCTGATGCTGCAGTCCCTCGCCCAGCATCGTGGTGCGGCCCGCGGTTCCGGCCATCAGAAAGCCGCGGCCGCGGGAGTCGGCAAAGGCCCAGATCATATCTCCCACGCGCTGAAAGCCGAACATCGAGTAGTACATGTAGAACGGGACTGTGGGAACGCCGTAATTCGAATACGCGGTGCCGGCGGCGGTGAAAGAAGCCATGGAACCGGCCTCGGTGATTCCCTCTTCGAGAATCTGCCCGTCGCGTTCTTCCCGGTAATACAGCAGCATGTCGGCGTCGTGAGGCTGGTATTTCTGACCCTCGTTTGCGTAAATGCCCACTTGGCGAATCGCCGATTCGAGACCGAACGTGCGCCCTTCATCGGGCACGATCGGCACGATCAGCTTGCCAATCGCAGGGTCTTTCATCAGGTGGCGCAGGATGCTCACGAAGCCCATGGTGGTCGAGACAGCACGGCCCTTGGAGCCGACCGTCCATTCGCTGAAGGAGTCGAGCTCCGGCGCCTGAAATTCGAGCTTGGGAGACTCACGGTGTGGCATGTAGCCGCCGAGCTCCTGCCGCCGCGAGTGGAGATACCGGATCTCCGGGGCATCCTGCGGCGGACGGTAGGGCTTGCCCGCGTGGGCCGATTCTTCGGGCACGGGAATATTGAACGTGCGCACGAACTCGGCCAAGGCCTCATCGGTCAGCTTCTTCTCCTGGTGCGAAGCATTCCGCGCCTGAGTGCTGCCCATCCCATAGCCTTTGACCGTCTTGGCGAGGATGACAGTAGGACCGCCGCGGTGCGCGACCGCGCGCTTGTAGGCATTGAAGATTTTTTTCCGATCATGCCCGCCGCGGTGGAGCGTAATCAATTGCTCGTCGGAGAGGTCCTTGACCAGCTCAAGAAGCTCGGGATACTTGCCGAAGAATTCCTTGCGCAGGTAGCTGCCGCCCTTGGCCTTGAAGGTTTGGAAGTCGCCGTCGACGCACTCTTCCATGCGCTTGAGCAGAAGGCCGGTGTGATCGCGCTCGAAGAGCGGATCCCAATCCGAGCCCCAGATGACCTTGATGACGTTCCAGCCGGCGCCGTGAAAGACGCCTTCAAGCTCATCGATGATTCTCTTGTTTCCGCGAACCGGCCCATCGAGGCGCTGCAGGTTGCAGTTGACGACAAAGACGAGGTTGTCCAGCTGCTCCCGCGATGCCACGCCGAGCGCGCCGAGCGACTCGACCTCATCGGACTCGCCATCCCCCATGAAGGCCCATACCTTGCGCGGAGTGGGCTTGAGGAGGTTGCGATTCTCGAGATAGCGCATGAAGCGTGCCTGATAGATGGCATTGATGGGGCCGATGCCCATGGAGACGGTCGGAAAGCGCCAAAACTCGGGCATGAGCCAGGGGTGCGGATAGGACGACAGGCCCGGAGTTTCACGCAGCTCATGGCGGAAGTTGAGCAGGCGGCTGTCGTCAAGACGGCCCTCGAGATACGAACGCGCATAGACTCCCGGAGAGGCATGGCCTTGGAAGTAGATGAAGTCGCCAGGCTGATCTCCGTAATGCGCCCGGAAAAAATGGTTGAAACCCACCTCGAGCAGCGTGGCCAGCGAGGAATAGGTCGAGATGTGTCCACCGATACCGGCATCTTTCTTATTCTGCGCGTGGACCATGGCCATGGCGTTCCAGCGGACGAGGCTTTCGATCCGCCGTTCGACCTGCTGGTCGCCGGGGTAAGGCTCTTCCTCGTGCTTGGGAATGGTGTTCCGGTACGGGGTGATAAGGGCGGTCGGAAGCGGAATGCCGGCTTCGCGGGCGCGAGTTCGCAGGCTTTCGAGGATGGCCGCGCCTTGTTGCGGACCCTCTCCGACGACGACGTCGTCGAAGGCTTCGATCCATTCTGAGATTTCGTCGGAAGACTGGACCGGGAGCGGAAGATCGACTTTGGTATCCATTGGACTCGACTCGCTGGTGAACTCCAGCATTTTCACTTTTACGATGTGCTTGCGAGATCCGCCCTATACGGCCGTTCTTTGAACGCCCGCATTCCGAGCAGCTTGCCTGGACACACCAAAGTGAAAATGCTATGACGCGGGCCTGGCCCCGGAGACCGCTCCTTCGCTGTGAAATACGCGGGTGCGACTCGCGTGGAAGCAGGCTCCACTGTTCAGTATACAGTCCCGCTGCGGCTATTTCGCCCGGGGGTGGGTGCGGTCGTAGACCTGCGCCACTTGGCCGACGGTGAGCTGGGTGTAGCGCTGGGTGGTCGAAAGCCGCTGGTGGCCAAGCAGCTCCTGGATGGCGCGAAGGTCCGCCCCCTCCTCCAACATGTGAGTGCCGAAGGCATGGCGCAGGGTGTGAGGATGAATCTCGGCGGGCAGCCCACGGGAGAGCGCGATCCGCTTGACGATGCGGCCGACGCTTCGCGTAGTCAGCCTTCCGCTTCCCTTGCCTTGGAGGTTCAGAAGCAGCGCTCCGGAAGCACCGCCCGCGGCCGGCGTCTTGGCATGCGAGGCAAGCTTCGCGTCACGGCTGGGAAGATAGGCTTGAATCGCCGCGGCCGCCTCATCTCCCAACGGAACGTACCGCTCCTTGCGTCCCTTGCCGCGCACCAGAACCGCTTCCCGGGCCCAATGCAGGTCGGCGAGATTGAGCCCGACCAGCTCGGCATTGCGGATGCCGCAGCCGTAGAGCAGCTCGAAGATGACCAGGTCCCGCTCCGGCCACGCGGCCTCAGTAGAAGCGGCGGCCGATCCGACCAGGCCGTTCATCTGCTCGATCGAGGGCACCCGCGGAAGATGCTTCGGCAGCTTGGGCGTGCTTACCAGCGCGGCAGGATTTCGCTCGACATGCCCCGCCTTCGCGAGCCAGCGGAACCAGGAGCGAATCGCGGCGAGCGCGCGTGCCGCCGCAGCCTTCGACAGTCCACCGGCGTAGAGTTCACCCAGATACGCCCTTACCTGCTGGTGCTCCACGGCTTTCATGGTTACGTTTCCGCCGCGCTGGCGTAGCAGGTATTCCGCGAAATTGTGGACCTCGCGCCGATAGGCCCGCAGCGTGTGCGGCGACGCGGCGCGCTCATAGGCCAGCATGGAGAGAAACTCTTCGGCCAGGCGAAAAGGCTCGCTTGCGGATTCCGGGAGCGGGCTTTGCCGCGGCTGCTGCTCGCGACCGGGATACTTCGCGCCCCGGCGCCGGTTCACGAGACCGCCTCCGGAGTCCTCTTGGCGCGCGGATGATGGCTCCGGTAGACGGCCTTCAATCGATCGAGGGCCACATGGGTGTAGACCTGGGTGGTTGCGATGTCCGCGTGGCCGAGAAAGGTCTGCACGGTTCTCAAATCAGCGCCATTCTCCACCATGTGGGTTGCGCAGCTATGCCGCAGCACGTGGGGGCTGGCATTGGCCCCCGCGCGCTTCACAAGACGCCATACCCATTCCCTGCTGAGAGGCTCGCCCCGCGCGGAGAGAAAGAGACGGCTGCCGCTTCCGGGCCGGGCGATGGCCGGGCGGCCGGTCTTAAGATACGTCTCCAGTGCTTCGATGGCCGTGCGTCCCAACGGCACCAGCCTTTCCTTGTCGCCTTTGCCGCGCACCAGCACCCGGTCCTCGCTCAAGGAGAGATCTTCGGCGCCGAGCCCGGTTAACTCTGAAACTCTCAATCCTCCGGCGTAGAGCAGCTCGAGAATGGCGCGGTCGCGAAGGGCCAGCGCGTCCGCCGCGGGATGTGCGGCCGCAACGCCCGCGCGCTCCAACATGCTCTCAACCTCACTCTGGGCCAGAGCCTTCGGCATCACCTTCCAGCTCGCGGGCGATTCGAGGTTCAAGGTTGGATCGTGGACGATCCTCTTGTCGAGCAGCAGCCATTTGTAGAAGCCGCGCAAGCAGGAAAGCTTGCGGGCTCGCGAACGGGATTCCACACCGTGCTTCTGAAGGTGCTGCATGAAGCCTGCGATCTGACGCTGCTGCGCTTTCTCGGGGAGGGCATTCTCCGCTTCCAGATATTCGGAAAACATCAGCAGGTCCCGCTCATACGCTTCACAGGTCAGGGGCCGCAGGCCCTTTTCGATGCGCAGGTAGGTCAGGTACTCGTGAAAGATCCCCGTCCGTCCCTTGGAGTCTGCCGCCATCTCTCCGATTATCGCCTTGCTATCGCAGTCGGCGAGCGAAGGAAGGAGTCTGGAACCAAGACAATCAGCCATCCAAAGTCCCCATGGGTTCAATGACATGCGAGACTGACAGAAAGAACCGGCAAGAGACTGCGGCCAAACGGGTGCAAAATCGTCCCGAATCGCCGACAATGTTCTCAGGCAGCAGCAAAAGCATCCCCGTCCAGAACGACGAGCGAATAGGAAGTCCAACCGAAAGCTACAGGTTCTTCGCGTCCTTTGATCACCATGCATTCCAGCCTCGCCACTCCCTTATCGACTGAAGCCTTTTTTTCGACGGTTTTGGGCCTGCGCCCGCCGATCGCCGTTTTCGACTGCGACGGTACTCTGTGGGGCGAAGACACAGGCTATGAATTCATGCTCTGGTCGATCGCCGAAGGGATCGTTTCCCGCGGAGCCAGCGATTGGATCGATTCACGTTATCGCCTTTACCGTGCCGGCAAGGTCTCCGAGATCGGCATCTGCGGCGAGATGGTACAGCTTTACGAAGGAGTGCGGGAGACCGAGATACGCCACGCGGCGGCAGTCTTCTTCCGCACCCGCGTTCTTGCCAGCATCTTCCCCGAGATGCTGCGGCTGGTAGACGAGCTGCGCACAGGCGGTGCGAATGTTTGGGCGGTCAGTTCGACCAACAACTGGGTCATCGAAGAGGGACTTCGCGGGTTCAATATTCCCGCTGACCGGATTCTCGCAACCCGGGTGGAGGTGGTGGAAGGCACAGTGACCAGCAAGTTGATCGACGTGCCGTCCGACGAAGGGAAGGCTTTGGCGCTCAACAAGGCCGGTATTTCCGCACCGGCCATAGTCTTCGGCAACTCCATCCACGATGCCGCGATGCTTGAAATTGCCCAGAATCCCTTTGCCGTGAACCCCACACAGCAGTTGCAGGCGCTGGCAGCGAAGCGCGGCTGGCCGGTCTTCTTTCCCACGGAAAACCACCATCTCGGGTAAAGTGCTCTCCTGGACCTTCCCTCAGTCCGGCAACATCTAAGAACGGTGTGAGCGTGCAAGGAAAAGCCCAACCCAACGGATCGGGAAAGAACCCAACAGTACGCCTTGTGGTCGCCGCGCTGATCTTGCGCGACAACTCGGTTCTGATCGGCCAGCGCCGTCAAGACCAACCGATGGGACTGAAGTGGGAGTTCCCCGGGGGCAAAGTGGAAATCGGCGAAAGCGCCGAGCAGGCTCTACGCCGCGAGCTCGAAGAGGAGCTGGGCATCATGGCGGAGATCGGCGACCGCATCACGCGCCTGCGCCATGTCTATCGCAGCGGAGGGGTGATCGACCTGCAGTTCTTCCGCGTTCATTCCTTTGAAGGGGAAGTCACCAATCGCATCTACAAAGATCTCCGCTGGTGCCCGCTGCCGGAGCTGACCAGCTACGACTTTCTTGCCGCCGACCGGAATCTCGTTCAGAACCTGGCCGCAGGAAAGCTCCTCTAAACGAATTCCGCTTTCACTGTGAACAGGTGGGGTCGGCTGCGAGCGGCCGTACTTCACACCCCAGGAAGCTTCGCTTCCTGGTGACCCCGGTTCTTCGCCGGGGACCGCTCGCGGTGTCCGCGAATCCCGCGAGCCGGCCGGATCAGAATTGGAAGTAGATAAAGTCGCGGTGGCCGAAGAAGCCGAAAAAGACGATGGCGTAGATGCACAGGTTGTAGCAAAGCGCGCGAATCACCGGGGACTTCCATGCCGACGGCGCTTCAAGAGGATGCGCAATCCACCACTCTACGACCAGCATCGCGAGAATCGAGAACGCCAAAAAGGGTGCGGTGGCGCGAGTAAAGCCGCCGACCTTCAGCACAAAGGGATCGAGACGTCCCAAGGGCAGAAGATGCCAGGTGATGTACCAGGCATCGCCGACCGTGCGGGCGCGGAAGTAAATCCAGGCAAGAGTGACCAGACAGAAGGTGAAGAGAATTTTCGCCGCAGCCACCAGGCGGGGCGTGCGCTCCAGACCGAGGGCGCGGCCCACGCGCTGGGCATACGGTCCCACGGTTCGGGCCACGATCAGATACAGGCCATGAAGGAACCCCCAGGCGACAAAGGTCCAGTTCGCTCCGTGCCACAATCCGCTGACGACAAAGGTGACCATCAGATTGAACCAGTTCCGCAGCAGGCTTACGCGGCTGCCGCCCATGGGGATGTAGACGTAGTCGCGAAACCAGGTCGAAAGCGAAATATGCCAGCGGTGCCAGAATTCTCCTACCGAGGAGCTGAAATAGGGCTGGCGAAAATTGACGACCAACTCGAAACCCATGGTGCGCGCCAGGCCCAGAGCGATGTCGGTGTATCCGGAAAAATCGCCGTAGATCTGCAAGGAAAAGAGAGT
Organism: Acidobacteriaceae bacterium; assembly: GCA_036267335.1. Lineage (GTDB taxonomy): Bacteria > Acidobacteriota > Terriglobia > Terriglobales > Acidobacteriaceae > PALSA-350. Next base: position 8,844 of record DATAWF010000244.1, on the reverse strand, counting down.
GGTGGCCAACAGAAGCTCAGCCCCGTTGAAGTGCCGAGGCGCCCCATAAATGAGCTTGACGAAATCGGAAACGTTGTCGGCGATGACGATCTTCTTGAAGAGTCCCCAAAGAGCCTGCACCAGGCCGGAGGAGACGGCTTCGAGCGTAATGCGGGGCTCATGGTGGAACTGGGGCAGAAGCTGGTTGGGACGCTCGATGGGCCCGGCCACCATCTGCGGGAAAAAGGCGACATAGAGGGCATATCGCAGCAGGCTCCTCTCGGCCGGCGCCTTTCCGCGATAGACCTCGATGGTGTAGCTCATAGCCTGAAAGGTGTGAAACGAGAGACCTACGGGAAGAATGATCGACAGCAGAGGCGGATTGTAGGCCAGCCCAAAGAGATGGGCCGCTTCTGAAGCCGAGCCCACCAGGAAGTTGAAGTACTTGAAAAAGACCAGCAGGCCGATGTTGCAGAAGAGACTCAACGCCAGATACAGGCGGCGGCGGGATCCGGAAGATTCTTCGATCTTGAGACCGGCGAAATAGTCGATGAGGGTAATGCCCCAGATCACGAAGATGTACTTCGTGCTCCAGCACATATAGAAGTAGTAGCTGGCGAGAAGCAGAATGACACGCCGCGGCGTGCCTCGCGTGACCAGCATGAGCAGCCAGACGACGATGAAAAAGAAAAAGAACTGAAAGCTATTGAAGAGCACTCGAGTTCCCTTGCGCGAGCTCGTTCTGGACGACGCCGAAGAGGGCGGCGGTGTAGACCCGCGCGCCGTCGGTATTCAGGTGGGTTTGATCGGAAAAAAGCCTGTTGGGATAAAGGAAATAGTCGCCGCCGAGGACCTTGCAAGGGGTGACCTTTTCGACCACAGCAGCAAAGTCCAGATCGCGCGCGGCCGCTGGAGCAGCTTCCCCAATGCGCAAGTAATAGGGAACGTAATAGCAACGAATGCGGTACTGGCGAAGAAGGCTGTTCAGCTCGCCGATCTCGGGGCTCTGCGGGGGCGCGATGCGCGGGTCGCGCTTGTCGGGACGGTCCGATGCCAGATGGAAGTCGTCGGGGAGCCGACCGCCGGCGAACCTGCTCTGCTCGGAGATCTCAAAATAGCCCCGGTCGGCGATCATTTGCCGCTCGTTCTCTTTGGATTCGCGGTAGAAGCTACGGAACCCTCCGTGGCCGGCCGCGCTCATTCCAAAGCTGACCGCGTCGCGCACAAAGAAGCGGAAGGGAAAGATGTCCTGAATGACGGCATGGTCGTCGGCAACGAGATGGAAGACATCGCGCGGCGGAACCGTGTCCCAGGGCAGGGTGAGCAGTAACACATCCGGCGCCTGGCCGCGCTCACACAAGGTTTTCAACTGGGGCAGAAAGACGTCGCTGCCGGGAAAGCCGGAGTTGTAGGACGAAACGCGGAGGCCGTGCGATGCCGCCATCTGGTCAAAGAGCGAAGGTAAAAATCCCGCCAGCACCTTGCTGTTGCCGAAGATCAGCACCCGGGAAATGGACCGGTCGGCGGGAAATAGCTGCGAGGTCTGCTCAAATTGCAGCTTCGCGTTGAAGACGATATCGGAGCCGTTCTTCAGGTACGGAAGACCCACATTGAGGCAGTACAAAACCACCCAGAGCGCCAGAAAAAGCCCTACCGTCCACACCCAGACCGCGGCGTGCCCGCGGTTGGGCGCCTGCTCCGGCATGGGGGTTTCGGGAGCAAAGCTTGGGGGTGTTTCCGTTTCCAAATCAGCCTCTGGGAGCGATATAGCATTTCTCCTGACACTATGGAGTGGTTATGGCTGCTATATGCAGCCATTCTTTGATGGAATGGCTGCGTTGGGCTCCGTTCTCTGGGTCCACACCATCAGGAGAAATGCGCCATGCGCGAGGGAACGATTCCCCTCCGGCGCGGCCTTCTCCAGGGTATCAGCGCGAAAGGCGAACGCAAGAATGTCGAGGGGCGAGGGCCTTCCGAGTTACCGCCGGCATGAGGCTCTATCCTCCGCCGGTAAAGAGCATGAAGGTCGAAAGCCCAATCACGACAATGGCCGTGATCCATGCCGCCGCGTTGAACCAGCGGGAGTTGACGTAATCTCCCATCAAATCGGTCCGATTGATCAGCAGCAGCATAAAGATGATCACCAAAGGTAGAAGCACGCCGTTCAGCACCTGCGAGAGGATGACCATCTTGATCAGCTCAAGATTGGGGATCAGCAACACGGCCAGCGCGCCGCCTGCGATCAGCAGCGTATACAGCCAATAGAAGAACGGAGCCTCCTTGAAGCTGCGGTCCACACCCGATTCGAAGCCGAGGCCCTCGCAAACGGTGTAGGCGGTCGAAAGGGGCAGGATCGAAGCGGCAAAAAGCGAGGCATTGAAGAGTCCCGCGGCGAAAAGCAAGAAGGCGTATTGGCCCGCAAGCGGCTTCATCGCCTCGGCGGCGTCGGAAGCCTCCTGAATTGCTCCCATCCCATGGACAAAGAGAGTGGCGGCGCAGGCGACGACAATAAACCAAGCCACGATGTTGGTGAACATCGTGCCGACGATCACGTCCAGCCGGGAAGCCTTGTAGCTTTTGACGTTGACACCCTTCTCGACCACGGACGATTGCAGATAGAACTGCATCCACGGTGAAATTGTGGTCCCGATGACCCCAACGGTCATATAAAGGTAGCTCCGGTTATGCCAGACCTGGGACGGAGGCAGGTGAACAGTCGCCAGCAGGGCATCATGCCAACTCGGTCCGGAGAGAACGCCGGTGGCGATGTAGGCGATATAAAAGACCGACGCGATAAGAAAGACTTTCTCGACGCTCTTGTAGTCGCCTTTCACCAGCAGCATCCAGACGAGAAGAGCACAGACCGGCACGGAGATGAATTTGCTCAGGTGAAAGAGCTGCAAGCTTCCGGCGATGCCGGCGAACTCGGCCATGATGTTGCCGAAGTTCACGATAACCAGCAGCGCCATCATGAAAAAGGTGATGCGGAGGCCGAACTCCTCGCGGATCAGGTCGCTGAGGCCCTTGCCGGTCACGGCGCCCATACGGGCGCACATTTCCTGGACGACGAGCAGGGCGATGGTCACGGGAATCATCGTCCATAACAGCGAATAGCCGTACTGCGCGCCGGCGTTCGAATAGGTGAGGATGCCACCGGCGTCATTGTCGACATTGGCGGTAATGAAACCCGGGCCGAGCACGGCGAGAAAGAGCAAAATGCGGGTTTTCCAGTTCTTCAGCATGCAGTCGTCTTGGCCGCAATAGCGTTCAATCTTTCGAAGCGTTGGTCCGGTGGAAGGCGGCACACACCGGGAGAACTGCCTGAACCGCTTTTCATCTTACGGCACTCGCTCAAAACGCGGGCGCCGGGCTAGAGCCTGTTATTCACTTTCGCGCGGGGCCGTAAGGCCTTTCACTATCTTTCCCGCAGGAAGGCGATGACGTGATCGGCCTGAACAACGCCAACCATGCGGCCGGCACTGTCCACAACAGGCAGGGCGTGGAGGTTGTATTTGTCGAAAAGCTCCGCGACATAGTTCTGGTGGGCATCGACGGGGCAGAAGATCATGCGCGGCTCGGCGAGAACCGCGATGCGCGTCTCCGGCATGGAAACCGCCAAGCGGGCAACCGGGACGACTCCAGCCAAGGCGTTTTTGTCCCCGGTGAGATAGACCTCGGTAACGTTTTCAAGATCACCCTCGAACTCGCGCAAGGCGCGAACTGCATCTCCCACCAAAGCGTCGGCGCCGACGCGCACAAATTCCGTCGTCATGCGGCCGGCAGCGGAATCCTCGTGAAATTCGAGCAGCTCCTCGACCTCTTGCCGCTCAGCCGGCTCCATCTTCTCGAGAATCGCCTCCGAACGCTCATCGGTCAGCTCCGCCAGCAGATCGGCAGCGGCGCCCGGATCCATCTCCTCGACAATGTCGGCAACGCGGCCGGAGTCGAGAGACTCGATCAGCGATTTTTGCAGACGCGGCTCGACCTCCTCAAGCGCTTCGGCGGCGACCTCTTCGTCGAGAGAGCCGAAGACGGCTTCCCGCTCGGCGGGCGCGAGCTCTTCGAGAATGTCGGCAATATCGGATGGATGCATCTGAGCCAGGCGCTCGTGCTCGATCTTGAGCCGCACCTGCCGCGCAGGATCGACCTCGATCACATCCACGAACTCCCAGGGGATCACCCTGGGAGTAAATCGCCGGGCGAAACCTTCGAGCGACGTTTTCGGAACGACTCCTTTGAACATCCTCCGTACCGCTCCGCGCAGCCCAACTTCCACCTCCATCACTCGGAGGCGCTCGTCCTGATGCCAGTTCAGGTCAACATCGTTGACGCGCACGACCTTGCGTCCATGCACGTCGATGATCTGCCGGTCCATCAAGTCCTGCTGCAGCAGGAGGAAGTTTTCGTCTCCACGGAGCGACTGCAAAACCGCATCGTCGCGCAGCTCCAGAGTTCCCGCCGGAGTCTGCACTACCTGGTCGGCGGCGACCACGCGCGAGCCCTCCTTCGTTTTGAGCACCAGCCCGGCGACTGCCCCCGCGGCGGGACCGGTGGCCACGGCAACGTCTTTGAGACGGCCACGCATGTTCCCTTTGCTGTCGGTGACGGGAGTCCCAAGCAGCAAAGAAAGACTGGCCCGGGTGGTGGACTTGGCGTGCATGCAATTTCTCCGCCGTTCGAGTCTATACCGTTTTTAGAGCATTTCTCCTATTTGCTATGCACCACCAAGGTCTGAGAAGTGCCGCTTTTCTCGATGAAAAGCCGCGTAGGATGTCGCAGCTCCGCGATACCCCTATGGCAGAAATGCTCTGCCGGCCCTTGCCTTAGATGCCGTCCAGCACTTCAGGCAAAGAAGAAAATGCCCCCGAGCGGGAACCGGAGGCACTTTCTTCAGGAAGCGGAGCTCGCGTCAGAGGTTTATTGTTTCGCGGCGTTGGGCTTCTCCGTGCAGATGGAGCGGGAGACACGATTCTGGCGCTGGTTGAGTTTGGCTTTGTCCGCAGCTGGCAGATGACCGTCATCGGCGTTGCGCATGTTGCGCTCTTCATGGTTGATCGACGTCTCGCAGTGTTCGAGATTCGCGGTCTCATGGGCCATGAGCTGCCCGCTCTGCACTCCCTGCCCGATACGATCCTGCTGGTTCGTTTTTCGCTGCTGAAATCGCGGCGAGAGAACACCGGAGCAGGATCGAGTGCGGGGCTTTGACACATCTCTTCGATAACAGCCGCGCGGCGCCAATCGCACCGCGCAGATGCCTTGACATAAGGGAGGAGCGCCAAGCAGAATGGCACACGGGTTTTTCTCTGTTATTTGCAAGGGCTCCGATGCGTCAGAGCGAGGATGGCCAATTGGCGGGATCACAGGCAAGCCGAATCACATACACGCTCGAGTCATCCTTAGAGAGCGTGAACCGCCTGGAACATACCGCCGAAGAGATTGCCAAAAAAGCGGGGGTGGACGAGGACGAGGTTTTCCGCATCAGCATGGCGGTGCGCGAGGCGGCGGTCAACGCCGTTCTCCACGGCAACGCATACGATCCAGCAAAACGCGTCAGCGCCTCCTTTGAAACCTCCGAGAACAACCTTACGATCCGGATCGCCGACCAGGGACAGGGACTGGACCCCGATACGCTGCCCGATCCTTTAGCGCCAGAGAACCTTCTGCGCGGTTCGGGGCGTGGTATCTTTCTAATTCGATCTTTTATGGACGAAGTACACTTCCGCCTGCTTCATCCGGGCACCGAAATTACACTTATTAAAAGGTTAGGACCGGCACGACAGGCCGGACGATAAGGAGGACTTCTAGTGAGCATGAAACTCAGTACTCGTCAGGTCGACGGTATCACGATTCTCGACCTCCACGGCCGCATCACTCTGGGCGAGGGCAGCGTGCAGCTGCGCGAAGCGGTCAAGGATCTTCTCTCGAAGGGCTCGCGCAAAATTCTGCTGAACCTCGGGGACGTGAACTATATCGATAGCTCGGGCATCGGCGAGCTGGTAAGCGCATATACCACGGTCCACAACCAGGGCGGAGAGCTCAAGCTGCTCAATCTCAACAAGAAGATCAGCGACCTACTGCAGATCACCAAGCTCTACACCGTATTCGACGTGGGAGAAAACGAAGCCAGCGCGGTCGCGTCGTTCGCGCGGTCGTAAGGAGCGCTGGCCGCCGGGATTCCTCATCCGCAGCCTGCTTCTCAAGCGGCAGCTGCGGATCGAGGGCTATCCCATTTCTCCTGGCATGATCAAGTGATTATGTCTGCTCTGTGCAGCCATTCCTTCGACCGGCATGGCTCCGTTTTTTCCTCCACGCCATCAGAAGAACTGCTCTACCGTGTCGAGCCGGTTAACTCCCGAAAACCGGAGTTCGCCATGCATGGGCGCTGCTGCTGCGCCGTCCAGATCGAGCCATCGGCATAAGTCAGCATCTCCAGATCAACCGCCGTTACCGAGACAAATCCAGGCACCCAAAGAACGCTCGTCGCCGAGCCATGCGCGGGAACCTTCATGGCGAGCGAAACGCTCTTCTGTGTTTCGCCGGGGCTTCCCTCGCCGCCTGCCATGGTGACGGCGTGAGCAGACGTGTAGCCGTGAACGGTGACTTGCGCGGCCGTGATTCCCACGGAGCGCGTGTCATCGAGCGTAATCCGGATCCCCGTGGTTTTTCCTTCGGAGTTCTGAATGAGAAGGAGTCTGGGAATCCCCGCCTCACGCACCTGAATACCTGACGGGCAGGCGTTTTCGGGTAGCGACCGCTTGAGGAGAGCCAATTGGTTTAGAAGCGCCATCTGGCTTGCGGCATGCGCAGCGAGGGATGTGGGGGTTTGCGCCGTCGCGGTTTGCGCGGCAAGTGGAAGCCCGGCGAGGACGGGCAACGTCAACAACAAGGAAGCAATGCGATTCATAGCCACCTCCGCAGACGAAGAGGACCCGGGGGAATTATGCTCCCCGGGAGTGGCGGTTTCAAGTGGCTTTCGCGGGGCCGCGGCCTTGAGTAAAAGGCAGATCTCTCGGTTGGCATGAGGGCCGCGCTATCCTGCTGTGGGCCGGGATGACAACACTGCAGAATTGAGTGCGAGAAATCCTGCCTTGGCGCTAGCGATTCGAAGCAGACAAATTTTTGGAGGCTCTGAGCTTTCGCGAGAGCCGGAACAGAACAGCGCCCTCGAACGCCAAGCCCAAGAGGAGAACGAGATCGATCCAAAACAGACCATGGTAGCGAACGTGTAAGGATATCCCGAGGATGGCGAGTATCTGGCAAATGGCGATGATGCCGATCGTTGAGGCCGCCTTTACTTTCTCCGACATCGCTCGTTCACTTCGGTTCCTTCGTCTGAATTTTCCAGTCTATTCACTCAGCTTTCAGTCACCGTAAACCACCGTTGCGGTGGTGGCATTTCTTGAAATCTTCAGAGGCTAACTCTTAATACGCACGGCCAGCCCCGGGGCCAGCCGGCAAGAGCTCACACGGACCAACGATTTCCAAGCGGACCTTGGTATTACATCAGCGCACACACATCCTTATAGAGCCCTCGCAGGTGTGTATCCGCCATGTCGATTATTGGCTCAAACATAAATGAGTTCAGATGGATGTTTTCCGGGGTCATTAGCGCGACGCGATCCAATACCCGCAAGGCGTTACTCCTCGGGAACCGATTTCTATACTCAGCCAGAAGAGCCTGAGTTTGATAACTCCTGACTCCATTGGTAAACGATCGGTCATTTATTTCAGCTATCATGTAGCGCTCCGCCACAAATCTGGAAGCGATGGACAACACTATTTTATGCTCTAATCCAACCGCCTCATTCATGGCGACTACATGTTTAGCTGTCGCCATAATCACGTCTACAACTAAGCGATCGGCATTTTGCGATGTACCTGAAACGCCGCATACCTCAGTAAATATATCATCTAATTGAGCTATCGTTATTGCTCCAGAATCTGGCTTACAATGCAATAGAGACGTGAGCGTCTTAAAACTCGTATCTGTATCTCCCTTCGTGTATTCAATCAGATTCCGCAGAAAGCAGATACTCGCTATCTTCTTAAGGTCGTCTCCAAAAAACTCTCTCTTCCAGACATTCACGAATGGGTTGTTAATACCCTCGGGAGCCTTTAGCGTAATTCCGTCACTACCCTTCGTGGCGATGAATGAATTATCTCTAACGCGGGCTCGACCAAGTATCGATCTAAAGAAATCGAAATTGTGAGTCATTATGATCTGCTTGAATAAATGGTCTTCACCTACCTCGATGAGGTAATGAAGAATGGCATACTTGTTCTGATAGTCGAAGGAATCCGCGATGTCGTCTATGACAAGAAGAGTCTCTTGGTTCTTCTTCTTCCTGATACTAACTTCGAACAATACCTGAAGGATATAGTAGGCGCGCCTCTCACCCTGCGACAAACATCTCAGAAGCGCTCCTTCTTCCATCGGAACTTCCATGGCGGCATCTTTGTATATAAATCCCAGCCTGATACCTTCTCTTCCAAGCAGTACCTCCGCTGGATTTTGGATAACCAACCTGAAGGGGACAACGAACCGCGAATTGAAGGTGTCGATAAGCTCGCTCCAGAGTGTCTTTTGCTCAATAGCCTCCTGCCTAATAGTCCTCTCTCGTTCAGCTACCTTGTCGTGCTTGGCGAGCAAATCTTCATAGAGATCGTAATTTGTCTTCAAATATGACTTGAGAACATTCTCCTTAAACTTATCCACATTGCCTATTTGCGACAAATAGTCCTCGTGATTCATAAGGTACGCCTGAAACTCACGAAGCCCTTCATTCTTGGTTAGTGCCTTAGAGACCTTTTCAAAGGCGTTCTTTAGTTGTGCGTCGGTGAGAATGTTTTGTTTATCGCTTTCAA
>DATAWF010000243.1:0-27097 GCA_036267335.1 Acidobacteriaceae bacterium | reverse complement strand
GGCTGAGAGTGCTGGGGCCCCGGTAAGCGCGGCGTTTGCCGGGGCAAAGTCTTGCCGCCGCAACGGCTTCCCGAGGCGAGTCCAGAAAATCTCTTTCACCTGGCAGAGTCGATCCGGCTCAGACCCCTGCTCATTTCCTTGCATCCCAATTTTTGAGGGCGGAAGTCTGGAGCCTTCTTTCCCGCGTCGCGTCATTGCCGTGCTCGCACCGCTTTCCGATTTTGGTACTAACCCAAATCTCGGAACTTGGCAGGAGTTCCACGACGCCATCGCATACGCCCGGAGCAAGGGCATCAAGATGATCCTTTTTGGAAAACTCTATTGGGCTGACCTGACCACGCAGTGGTATAACGATGAGCTCTACAAGTACGCCGCGACCGATCCTTATGGCATCCCATACCAGGCAAGCGGTTACAGCTACACCACGCCAACACAGCTTGCCGGCATCAACAATCGCCGCCGCGCGATCATGGACGTGCAATCGCAGGAATATCGCGGGCCGCTAGGGTGGAGTTGCCCAATCCGCGCCGGCCGGTCGTCGCCACGCCGGAGGAGCCGGATGCCAGTCCGGCGCCCGCAACGATTCGCATTCCGCCGTGTTCCGTTGCTGTGCTGATGGAGGGGTGATTGGGGATACGTGAAACTCTGCGGCATCGGGCAACCCCCCGCAGCCCGATGGAATCGGATGAACGTTGATTCCGGTAAAAATTCTTGATTATCGATCCTTCCATCCTCCTGGAAGGGGCGCCAGCCTTCGTTCCACCCATGGCTTTCACGAATGAGATAGCATTGGGCTGACGCAAACGCCCCAAACTCCCCGGCTAGGACTTTCTACAAAATGAGTTCCTTTCATCAAGTGATCAAAACGAATGAAGCGGCGATCCTCAACGACTGGCTCAGGGTGATGGCGAGCAGCACCAGGCGTACAGATCTCATCGGCGACAAACAGCTGAAAGAGCAAGCCGCTGAATTGTTGCGGCTGATTACCGAGGCATCGCAAGCTAGTTCCGATGTGCAGTCGGACACCTTTGTCCCGGTTCGCGATCATTTGAGAGAGGTCGCCAAGTCTCGATTGGAGCAGGGCTTCACCCCTACCGAGACCGCCCTCTTCGTTCTGTCGCTGAAGCAGCCGATTTTCACGAGCCTGCAGGATGCGTATAAGTCGGAGCCGGCAAAGCTTGTCAGCGAAGTCTGGGAGTCCGGCGATTTGCTCGACAAGCTCGCGCTGGTGACCATGGATGGAGCGCTGCAGATTCGGGATCAGACCATCTCCCGCCAGCAGGAAGAGATGCTGGAACTCTCCACTCCTGTGGTCAAGCTCTGGGATGGCGTGCTTGCCCTTCCTCTGATTGGAACGCTGGATAGCGCTCGAACCCAGGTGGTGATGGAATCTCTGTTGTCGGCAATCGTTGAGACGAACAGCCAGGTCGCGATCATCGATATCACCGGAGTGCCCACCGTAGATACTCTGGTGGCCCAGCATCTGATCAAGACCATCACCGCCGCCCGGCTCATGGGCGCCGATTGCTATCTCAGCGGAATTCGTCCAGCGATCGCCCAAACGATCGTGCATCTCGGAATCAGCCTGACCGACGTGCAGACCAAAGCGAAGCTCTCCGACGCATTCGCATTGGCGCTGCAGCGAGTGGGAAAAGCGGTTGTCACCCTGAAAGTGGCGGGCTCGGCCAAGCCCAAGGAGTCCTAGCCATGGAGCGCATTCCTATCCTCAAGATGGGCGACTATCTGCTTGTGACCATCCAGGTCGACATGCACGACCAATTGGCGTTGACCCTGCAAGAAGACCTGACCAATCAGATATCGAAGAACGCGGCCAAGGGAGTTCTGATCGACATCTCCTCGCTGGAGATTGTCGATTCCTTTATTGGGCGTATGCTTGCCAACATCGCGGCAATGTCACGCGTGCTCGACGCGCAAACGGTTTTGACCGGTATGCAGCCGGCGGTTGCCATTACCCTCGTGGAGCTGGGAATGTCTCTGCCTGGGATCAGGACCGCGCTCAATGTGGAGCGGGGAATGGAACTGCTCAAAGAATTCTCCTCCCAGCGCACGGAGCTTGAAAAGGTTGATGGTTCTCAAGAGTGATACCCACCCGATCGTCACTGGCGATGACGTCGTGCGCGTGCGCCAGGCGGTTCGTCAGTGGACGGCTGATCTGAAGTTCAGCCTGGTAGATCAGACCAAATTCGTCACCGCAACCAGCGAGCTCGCACGGAATACCCTGGAGCACGGCGGCGGCGGTTCCATGCGAATCGAGTTAGTTCAGAACGGCCATAGAACCGGCATCAAGCTCATCTTTCAGGATTCGGGTCCCGGCATTCCGGATGCCCAGTTGGCTCTTCGCGATGGATATACCACCGGGAACGGATTGGGCCTGGGATTGAGCGGCAGCAAGAGACTGGTCAACGAATTCGATATTCAAAGCAAAGCGGGCCAAGGTACCACCGTGACCGTCATTCGTTGGAAGTAGAGAGCTCTTGCGCCGTCCTCATCGTTCGATTGAGATTACCGACCGCAGTTCCGTGGGCGAGGCCCGGCGTATCGCCATGGCCGCGGCTGAGTCCCTGGGGTTTAACGACGATCGGCGCAGCGATATAGGCATTGTGGCGACCGAGGCGGCGAACAATGTCTTGACCCATGCTGGGAAAGGCCAACTGCTGGTTTGTCCCCAAGCGGCGGCGCCGGGCGCGGCTCTCGACTTGATTGGGCTCGACCGGGGTCCCGGCATTCGAGAAATGAGCCGGGCTTTTGAAGACGGATTCTCGACCGCTGGTACGGCGGGACATGGCCTCGGCGCCATGGAGCGGCTCTCCGATCTGCTGTCGGTCTACTCGGCACCCGGTCTGGGTACGGCTCTGTTCAGCCGGTTCCAACAACGCCCGCCGGTCGACCCGGCGGCTTTGGGCGTGGTGAGCATTGCGCAGCGTGGAGAGACGTTATGCGGCGACTCCTATGTAGCCCTGCCCGGCGGCGAGCGGTCGTTGTATATGGTGGTCGATGGGCTGGGGCACGGCGCCAATGCCCATGAGGCCGCGGAAGAGGCGGTGCAAGCGCTCCGGGAAGCTCCAGAAGATTCTCCGGCACAGATCTTGGCCCGCGCGCATGATGCGCTCAAGAAAACGCGAGGAGCGGCGATGTCGGTGGCCGCTGTCAATCACGGCCGGCAAACGGTGAGCTATGCGGGGGTGGGGAACATTGCCGCTTTCCTCTTTCACGCCGGCTCGATGCGCAGCATGGTTTCGCAGAATGGTACTGTAGGGATGGTATTGCCGACGCTGCGGGAATACACCTATCCCTTCGAGCCGGGGTCGCTGCTGGTGATGCACTCCGACGGGTTGAGCTCGCGGTCTTCCATTTCGGGCTATCCTGGGCTGGGCGCGCGGCCTCCGGGATTGGTCGCGGGGGTCCTCTACCGGGACTTTAGCCGGGGCCGCGACGATGCCACCGTTCTGACTGCCGTTTTGAAGGGGGCTCGCAATTGAGCCTGCGACTGCATACGCTGAAGTTGGCGAGCGAGCGCGACGTGGTGAGCGCCCGCCAGAGAGCGCGCACGATCGCCGAGTCCCTTCGATTCGAGCACCACGACCAAATACGGATTGCCACGGCAGTTTCCGAGATTGCCCGCAACGCCTTCCGCTACGCCGGCGGCGGCAACGTCGCCTTCGATGTCGATCCGGATTCCAGTCTCTTTCTCATCAGTGTGATCGATACCGGCGCTGGGATTCCTCATCTGAAGCAGGTTCTTGGCGGTTCCTATCGCTCCGAGACCGGGATGGGAATGGGCATTCTCGGCACCAAGCGGTTGATGGATCAGTTTTCGATCGAAACCGGGCCGCAAGGCACCTCCGTACGCTTTGGCAAGCTGCTCCCGCAGAATCGCGGCGTGGTCAATGCCGCAGTCCTGGACCGCGTTTCGGCGGAGCTCATCCGGCAGCACCCGGCCACGCCCATCGAAGAGCTTGAAATCCAGAATCGGGAGTTGCTGAAGACGCTCGATGAGCTTAGAGAGCGAAGAGAAGAGCTGGCGCGCATCAACTCCGAGCTGCAAGACACGAACCGGGGCGTGGTGGCTCTTTATGCCGAGCTCGACGAACGGGCCGACTACCTCCGCCGCGCCTCGGAGCTGAAATCGAGCTTCCTCTCCAACATGTCGCATGAGTTCCGAACCCCTCTGAACTCCATGCTGGCCCTTACCCGGCTTCTGTTGGACCGGATGGACGGGGATCTGAACGCGGAGCAGGAGCAGCAGATTAAATTCATTCAGCAGTCGGCCAAGGAATTGGCCGAGATGGTCGACGATTTGCTCGATTTGGCCAAGGTCGAGGCGGGGCGGCTGGAAGTGAAGGCCAAAAGCTTCGAGGTTGCCGAGCTCTTCGGCGCTCTGCGCGGGATGTTGAAGCCGTTGTTGGCCGATAGCTCGATTAACCTCGTTTTCGAACCCGGCGAGGGTCTGCCCACCCTCTTCACCGACGAACAAAAGGTTTCGCAGATCCTGCGCAATTTCATCTCGAACGCCATCAAATTCACGCCCAGAGGCGAGGTGCGAATTTCCGCCGTGCTCAAGGGAGATCAGGTGGAGTTTGCGGTCTCCGACACAGGCATCGGCATTTCGGCAGGCGACCAGAAGATCATTTTCGAGGAGTTCGCTCAGGTCGAAAGCGCGATGCAGCGAAAGGTCAAGGGAACGGGTTTGGGGCTGCCCCTCTCGCGTAAGCTGGCCGAACTCCTCGGCGGCCGGGTCGACGTGCAAAGCGCGATTGGCCTGGGATCCACCTTCAGCCTGAAAATCCCCCTCGTCTATCCGGGCGCTGTTGTGCAGGCTGAGCTGAGGTTCCCCGAACTCGATCCGGACAAAAAGCTGATCCTGATTGTCGAAGACAATCCGGAGACGGCCTTCGTCTATTCACGGTACCTTTCGAATGCCGGTTTTCAGACCTATGCGGTTGCATCGAGCAGCGACGCCAAAGCATTGATCGGGCGCTATCGTCCCGCCACTGTCATTCTCGACATTCTCTTGCGTTCCGAGACCTCTTGGAATTTTCTGCGGGAGCTCAAAAGCGATCCCGCACTGCGATCGATTCCCGTCCTGGTGATGAGCGTCGTTGATGATGCGCACAAGGTTTATGGGCTCGGCGCCGATGCCTTTCTCACCAAGCCCTTTGTGCCCGACCGCATGGTTTCCGAGATTGTCCGGCTGGTCTCCGAGTCGCCTCGGGTCCGCGTCCTGATGATCGACGACAATGAGGTTTCCCGTTATCTGCTCCGCGGGAACATCTCCGAGAGCGATTACGAGGTGATCGAAGCCCGGGACGGCCGTGAGGGGATTCGGCTCGCCCACGAGATGCTGCCGGAGATCGTCTTTTTGGACTTTTTCATGCCCGATCTGAATGGTGGAGAGGTCCTCAAAGATCTGAAGTCATCTTCCACTACGTCGCGAATACCGGTTGTGCTGCATACGACCAAACAGTTGACCGAGCAAGAAACGCGCTATTTTCAAGAAAATTCCGTGGTCCTCTTCCCCAAACAGGTTTTGACCTTGCCCGATGCCGGGGAACGAGTGCAGGAACTGATGGACGCTCTGGTAGCGCATCAAGCGGGAGAGCGAAGTGCCAGCGCCTGAACGCAAAACGCCTACAAGAATCCTTGTGATCGACGACCAGGAGACGACCCGCTATGTCTTTCGGCGGATTCTCGTCCGGGCAGGCTATGTGGTGGAAGAGGCCTCGACCGGCGCCGAGGGATTGGAGAAAGCTCAGGGCGCGCCCGACCTCATCATCGCGGACGTGAATCTGCCCGACATGTTGGGCTATGACTTATGCCGCCGATTGAAGGCCAATCCATGGAGTGCGAGCATTCCGGTCTTGCAGATCTCCGCCTCCTTCGTCAGCGATGAAAGCATGGTTCAGGCGCTCGAAGGCGGCGCCGATTCGTATCTCGTGCAACCGGTCGAGCCGCCGGTGCTCATCGCGCAGGTTCAGGCTTTGCTGCGGCTGAGAAGGGCCGAGGCGCTTTCGCATCTCTCGGCTTTGCAATGGCAGTCGACGTTTGACGCCCTTACCGACGGCTTGGCGGTCACCGATGCTGAGGGATATCTGGTGCGGGTCAACCGCGCCTTTCTGTGCTTTTTGCAGCTGGTCCATTCCGAGACGCTCGGCAAAACCTTGTCCCAGGTCTTCGCGACGCGGTTTGGAGCTGACATTGAGGATGTTGTGGAGAATGGCGCGAAGGGAGAATCGCGCGAGCTCGCCTTTCGCAGCAGTTGGTTCAGGATAAGGTACAACCGGATCGCTCCCACCCCCGATCAGGTGGGCGGCGGCATCCTGCTGATCACCGACATCACCAACCAGAAGAAACTGCAAGAAACGTTGAAGATGAGCGAGCGATTGGCGGCGACCGGCCGGCTCGCGCACACCATTGCGCACGAGATCAACAATCCCCTCGAAGCGCTGGCCAATCTGCTCTACCTTGTGCAGCAGAAAAGCGCGTTGGAGCTCGAAACCCAGTCCTATATCCAGCAGGCGTCGATTGAGCTGGACCGGATCAGCCAAATCACCAAGCAGATCTTGTCCTACCATCGGGATTCGAAAAGGCCTGTTCCGGTGAGGACCGATGATCTTCTCGATGGCGTGCTGTCGATGTTTCGTGCCGCGATGCTGGGCAGCGGAGTGCAACTCAGCCTCCGCTTCCGCGCCTCCCGGCTGGTCTGCGTCCATCCGGGCGAGATGCGCCAGGCCTTCGGAAATCTCATTGGCAATGCCATCGACGCCATCGGCTCCGGCGGCGGCCGGCTGCTTGTGCATTGCTACGATTCGACGGAATGGCTGACACTGGCTAAGGGAGTCCGAGTGGTGGTGAGCGACAGCGGAGGAGGAATCCCTGCCTCTGCCCGCTCCCGCATCTTCGACGCTTTCTACACCACAAAAGAGCTGAATGGATCGGGAATCGGTCTGTGGCTGACCTCGGAGGTGATCGCCAAGCATGACGGACGCATTCGCGTGCGCTCCCGCACAGATGGCCTTCATCGCGGCACGATCTTCGACGTATTCCTTCCCGAATTCAAGCCCGGTGACCACCCAGTCAGCAACTGACCGGTTGGCTGTTCTTGAAAGGGATCCCTGGTTCCGCCTCCGCCAAGCGCCGAAGCGTTTGGAGCAGCCTCAAAAGCTGCGAGGGATCCTATGCAATCCCTGGCGCCGGCATCTAAGCGTAGGAGTGGAGGATGCGTGGATGGCCAGAACTTCCAGCAGGTCCGCGCGCCCCTCGGTGGCTCCGGGCGCCGCCTCATTTGTTCCTGAAGAGCGAACGCTGGTCGCCCTCCGTCAGGCGGTGCAAGGCTGCCGTGGTTGCGACCTCTACCAGCATGCCACGCAGGCTGTTTTCGGCGAGCTCGAATCCGGAGAAAGACCCGCAAGATCGAAAGCCGCCATCATGATGATCGGGGAGCAGCCGGGCAACCAGGAAGATATGGAGGGCCGCCCCTTCGTCGGTCCCGCCGGAAGGCTGCTCGACAGGTGCCTGGACGAGGCCGGGATCGATCGCCGGGCCGTCTATGTCACCAACACGGTCAAACACTTCCGCTGGGAGCCGCGCGGCAAGCTCCGCATCCACAAAAAGCCCAGCATGCAACAGATCCACGCGTGCAGACCCTGGCTCGATGCCGAGATCGAGGGGGTGATGCCGGAGATGATTGTCTGTTTGGGCGCGGTCGCTGCCCAGTCCTTGCTGGGACGCAATTTCAAAATCACCGCGCTTCATGGAAGGCTGCAGCGGGTGGAAGGTCTGCCGCCCATCGTTGCGACGCTCCACCCCTCGGCAATCCTCCGCTCCCCGAGGGACGAGGATCGCGAACGCAATACCAGGCTGTTTGTCGCCGACCTGCGAAGAGTGACCGAATTCCTCAAAAAAGAGAGCGCCGCTTAGAGAGATGCTGCTGCCCTGAATTCCCGAAAAGCCGCACCTCGCAGGTCTTGGCGCCTCATAGCAACAGGAAATCTGCCTTAGGGCAAACTCTCACCACATCATCTTATGTGCTTTTGCTCTACCATAATGAAAGCCGATTTATGTCGCGAAATCTCTTCATCTTTGCCGCATCCCTGTTGCTCTTTTCTCTGATTTCGTGCGGGATGAGCCTGGTGCCCAGCGGCTCGCAGCCCGGGCTGCCAGGCAACGGTTCCCTATGGAAGACCATCGGGCTCTTTTTCCTGCTGGGGGCGTTGATCTCCGCATTGGCGGGCGCAATGACCGCAATGTTCGAGCAGGTGGAGCGGCGCAACGAAGAGCGCGAGCGGCGGCGGAAAAGCTAGAACAGAATCCGCACAGATGTATCCAGCGGCGAAGATTCCAGACGGGATTTTCTATCAAGGAAAATCCATCTCCACCAATGTCGACCGGGTACGCCTATGCGGATTCTGCTCTGAACCCCCTACAATAAGAGAAGGCGGCCTCTTGGCCGTCCGGCAAAGGAATCCCAAAAACATGTACGAAGTCATGGTTGAGTCGGGCTTTTCCTCCGGCCACTATCTGCGCAACTATCGAGGAAAGTGCGAAAATCCGCACGGGCACAACTACAAGGTTCGCGTCACCTTGCGCGGGAAAGATCTGGATGCGGCCGGCCTTCTTCTCGACTTCAAATTGTTGAAACAGGTGATGCGCCCCGTGATCGAGCGCATCGACCACCAGATGCTCAACGATCTGGAGCCTTTCACCCGCTTGAATCCTTCGGCCGAAAATCTCGCACGCTTCTTTTTCGACGAAACCAACCGGCAACTCCTGGAGATGACGGCTGGCCGGGTTACGGTCAAGGATTGCACCATCTATGAAACCGACACCACGACCGCCACTTATTACGAGTAAGCTTTGCGCCTGATTGAGATCTACAAATCGGTCCAGGGAGAGTCGAGCTTTGCCGGTCTGCCCTGCATTTTTGTCCGCCTTGCCGGATGCAATCTGCGCTGCCAGTGGTGCGACTCCGAATACACCTTCAAGGGGGGCTATCCGCGGTCGATCGGCGAGGTAGAGGCCGATGTGGAGGCCTTGCGCCCGGTGACTCTGATTGAGTTCACCGGGGGAGAGCCGCTCTTGCAGGAGCGCGAGCTGATTCCGCTGATGGACGCGCTCCTCAACAAGAACTACACCCTGATGATTGAGACCAGCGGAGAAAGGCCGCTGGCTGCGGTTCCTGCCGAGGTGCATAAGATTGTGGACGTGAAGTGTCCGGGATCGGGAGAGGGCGGCAGCTTTCACCTGCCCAATCTGGCCGCGCTCACCCCGCGCGACGAGGTGAAATTCGTGATTTCGAGCCGCGCAGATTACGAGTATGCGCGCGAATTTCTCCGCAAGCATGAGTTGGCGGAGCGCGCCGGGAACATCCTGCTCTCTCCCGCTTTTCTCAAGACTCCCTCCCGGGAGCGCAGTTCTGAGAACTGCATGCTCGACCCGCGCCTGTTGGTCGAATGGATGCTCGAAGATGGCCTGCCGGGGCGGTTGAGCCTGCAGATTCACAAGTATGTTTGGGAGCCCGCGGCGAAGGGCGTCTAAAAGGTACGGGCTTTATCCCGTACATCAAGGCCCCAAAGTCAATACGGGCTTACAGGCTACGGAAAAACCCCCCAAGGGTCGTGAGTTCTGTATCAAGGCGCGACTTTGCGGTCACCGCGACCCCGGCGGATTCTTTCTCCCTTGCGGTATCCGCTTGAGTCGCGCCGTAAAAGCCGCAAAATCAAGGCGGGCTTCAGCTCCTGACGGCTTTTGTGATCCTTGCTAGTTCTCCGCGCGCGGACCCGCGCGGGCCGATAGGTACTTGTCGAAGGGGATTTCGAAGTAAAAAAGTTCCTTCCCGTTGCCGTCGCGGAGCGTTGTCAGGCTAAGCTTGGCGCCGGCCAAAGGGTTCGTGAGCCCGCTCACGTCATAGAAGAGAAAGCCGGAGCGGGTCGTATGGGGATCGACGACGACGAAGGAGTACTCGAATGCCTGAAAGTCGTCCTGAATTTCCTTGCTCTTTGCCCCGGGCTTGCTGCCGATATGGGAAAGAGGAGGCGGCAGCCGTGGCTCGCTATCGGGCCGCTTGATGCGATCGACTCTGCGCTCGATGTCTTCCGCTTCCGAAGTCGGAATCTTGTCTCCGGCCGCGCTGATGAAATCAATACGCGCATCCGCAAGCGAAATAGGGTGGTCGCTGTTGTTGGTGATAATGACGCGGACCGGCAGAAAGCCGTAATTCAGGTAGTTGATGCGGAAGATGTCCGCTTTCCCTTTGCTGTCGTAAGGGTCGGCGGCGATCGCCACTTGCTCGGCAGCATGAATGTCTACGGCGGGATAGTTCGCCGCATCACCGGCTGGCGGCGCGACATGGTCGGCTGCCGCCGCGCAAAAGGGCAGCGCCGAGAGAGAGAAGGCGAGAGCGGCGGTATGAGCGAAAGAGCGCGGCATTGCTTAGACGAATTATCGGCTTAGCGTGCCGTCCGCGTAAACAGCGAGCACCGGTGAAATGTTGCGATGAGACTGTAGATTGGTTGAAAGAGAGCGGCTGCGGCTCTTGCAGAATCCTCGAATGGTGCTTGGTCTTTACAGTTGCGCGCTGTTTCTGGTGCTGGTGCTCGGAATGCCTTACTGGCTTCTGCGCATGGCCTCGAGCGGCAAGTATCGCGAAGGCCTGAGCGGACGGCTGGGGCGGATTCCCCCGCGGTTGCTGGCGCCCGCCAAGGCCGGACAAACAATCTGGATGCACGCGGTATCGGTGGGAGAAGTGCTTGCCGCCGCCAGCCTGATCAAGGAACTTCATACCCGCGCACCAGAGCTGCGGGTGGTGCTTTCGACCACGACCCGTACCGGCCAGCGGCTGGCGCGAGAGCGTGTGGGCGAAGACTGCGCCTTCTACTATCCGTTGGACTTCGCCTGGATTGTCCGCCGGTATCTCGCCGCATTGCGGCCGGGCATGATTGTGCTTGTAGAAACCGAGTTTTGGCCCAACGCGCTTACTCAGTTCGGCCGGGCAAAGATCCCGGTTGTGGTCGTCAACGGACGCATCTCCGACAGGTCCTACCATCGATATCTGCGCCTGCGGAAGCTGTGGAAGCGCATCCTCGCGAATCTGACGCTGGTGTTGGCCCAGAGCGAGCAGGATGTTGAGAGGCTAAGGGCCATCGGCGTCGCGCCGGACCGCGTTTTCTTCGGCGGGAACCTCAAGTTCGACGTCCGCGCGGTCAAGGACGCTCCCGTCACCTCGGCTCTTCGTGCGAATCTGCCCAAGGGCGCGCGGGTGCTGGTGTGCGGGAGCACGATGGAGGGCGAAGAAGAGCTTCTGCTCGCGGCCTTCCGCGAGATTGCACAAGCGAATCCCAAGCTGATCATGGTTCTCGCCCCCCGCCATCCCGAGCGTTTTGATCGGGTTGCCGAGTTGCTGCGAAGCCGCAAGCAACGCTTCGTAAGGCGGTCGCAATGGATCGCAAAGCCGGCAAAACTGAAGCTCGGAACGGTTGTGCTGCTCGATTCGATCGGCGAGCTGGCCAGCGTCTACTCGCTGGCTTCCGTGGCCTTTGTTGGGGGAAGCCTTACGCCCAACGGTGGACACAACCCGCTCGAACCCGCACAATTCGGTGTCCCTGTCGTGATGGGTCCCCATTATGAAAACTTTCGCGCCATCGTGAACCGTTTGCTCGAGGCGGAGGCTCTCAAGATCGCACAACCGGAGAATTTGGTTCCCATGCTGGCGCTGCTGCTCCAAGACCAGAACCTGGCCGCGATGATGGGAGTGCGCGGCATGGAGGTTTTTGACAATCAGACTGGCGCGACGGACCGGGCGGCGGAAGCCATCCTGGGATTGCTGAACCCCCCGCGGGAAAGAGCAAGCGCGGCGCGATCGGATGCCAAAGCGTGAGGCCGCTGCTTGCCGGGCTTGAAAAGCTTTACGCCGTGGGAGTGCGGGCCAGAAATGCGCGCTTTGACCGGCAAGCCCCGAAGAGCCTGCGCTGGCCGGTGATCAGTGTTGGCAACCTCTCTGTCGGCGGCTCAGGCAAAACGCCGTTGGTGATTCTGTTGGCACAGCTTTTGGCCGCAGCCGGTTGGACTCCGGATGTCCTCTCCCGCGGCTACGGACGGCACGGGAGCACGGTGGAGCGCGTGGAGCCGGGGGGGCCCGCGAATCGTTTTGGCGACGAGCCGCTCATGATCGCCCAAGCGGGCATCCCAGTCTTCGTCGCCAGCAGCCGCTACCAGGCCGGACTGTTGGCGGAACGCACGCTGGTTGCGGGTTCCAGCCATGTTCATCTGCTCGACGACGGATTTCAGCACCGCGAGCTGGCGCGAAAAGTGGACGTTGTAGCAATCCATCGCTGCGACGTCGATGACCGGCTGCTGCCCGCCGGCCGCCTGCGCGAGCCGCTCGCCGGGCTGCGCCGCGCAGATGCAATCGTCGTGCGTGAAGACGATGGATCGCTCTTGCCTCGCCTTATGCCCTATGCCAGGCCCGGCGCTTGCTTCTGGCAGATCCGCCGGAAGCTTTTGCTGGACGGCGATTGGCCGGAGAAGCCCGTTTCCGCGATTGCCTTTTGCGCGATCGCGCGGCCTGAAGAGTTCTTTCAGATGCTGGAAGGGCGGGGCATTCGCCTCGCGGGGAAGATAACCTTTCGCGATCATCATCGCTATACCACGAGCGATGTGGAATCCCTCCGCGAGCTAGGCGCGCGCAATCGCGTGGCGGCCTTCCTCACAACGGAAAAGGATGCCGTCAAGCTCGATGCCGGCTTGCTGCAGGCGCTCGGAGCCCCGCTGCGGGTGGCCCGCCTCGCCCTGGAGTTTGCCGGCCAGACGGCCGTCATGCAGCAGCTTGTCGCCATGCTCGACGGCGCGGACTCAACCCGAGCCGCTGTCATTCCGCCAATCCGCTGACAGTTGAGTTGGGAACGAAGATCGGAGTTCTTTTCCGAGCTTCGTTCCATAGTTGGAAAACGTGTGTGTTGGCCATGCCCGTTCTCTTCAATCCCGCGGTGGAACTGGTTCCACCCACCATGTATCCGGCCAGAGTCGCGGAACCAGATTTGTGGGATAGAGCGGATCTCCTATCGCTATACCCCGAGGCCACGACATCCTAGAGCGCTCGCTCAACTCATCTTTTTTCTTCCGTTTTGTGGGTGCGTTCGAAGGAATTCTGGCACTTCCCCTTGCAGGTTCAGAGAACAGGTGTAGAGTATCTGGAAGCCGTTCTTCCTGTTGGTACTCCCTACGAATTTCCCCACGGTTGTTGCGACAGCAGCAAGGCACGTTCCTCCACCTCTTCCGCATGTGGATTTTGCCCATGCCGGGCCGGGAAATTCTGTAGTGGCTGGAAGGACGCAACTGTTGATTTTGGGTGCGCCGCGATGTCTACGGAAGCCGATCTTCTCAAGCCGCGTGAAGTCGCACGCCTGCTCGGGGTCAGTTATCCCACGATCAAGCAATGGATTCTTACCGGAAAGCTGAGGTCGGTCCGCACCCCGGGCGGACATCACCGTATCTCGGAATCGGCTCTCAAGCCGTTTCTCTCCCGCGAAAAAACCCCGAGCGCTCCGCCTCTGCGCGAACACCATCGCCGCGTGAGCGGCCGGAATCAATTGGTCGGAAAAATAGTGAGCCTCAGAATCGAAGGTTTGCTGGCGCAGGTGGTGCTTGCGGTCGGCGACCAGCACGTTACTGCTGTGATCACAGCCGATACCGCGCGCGATCTTCAGCTCAAAAAGGGCGACACCGCCGCAGCGCTGGTGAAATCGACAGACGTCATGATCGAATGCATCGATTGAGCGATTTGTGCGCGCGCCGGCCCTTTGCGGAGGGTCGAGAGTCTGCGATCGGGCGCGAAGCTTTCACCCGGTTTTGAATGTAGTGGGGAAGAGCCGGTGTATGGTGAGCTATGGCTTCGGAATCCCAATCCGGCCAAAGCGCGGCGCCAACTTCAGAACCCCCGTCCCGGCCCATCCTGGTCGTCAATAGCGGCTCGTCCTCACTCAAAGCGGGAATCTACGAAGCGAAGAATGGCCGGGAAGAGCTGGCTCTCAGCGCCACGGCAAGCAATCTCGCCGCGCCGGACGGAAGGCTGGAAATCCGGGACGGCGCCGGGAAAATCGTCGCCCGCGAGGCGCACACCTTTCCTTCGGCCTGCGAGGCCCTTCGGGCAATCGTCCCGGCGATGGGCCGGACCGGCTGCCCTCAACCCATGGCGGTCGGGCACCGGATTGTTCATGGTGGTCCGAAGCTGCGCGAGCATCAGCGCGTCACCGCGGAGACGATGCGCCTGCTCGAAGCGGCGATCCACTTCGCGCCGCTGCACATTCCTGCGGCTCTCGCGCTCCTGCGCGAGACGAGTGCGTTATTTCCTGGCGTGCCGCAGATTGCCTGCTTCGATACGGCCTTTCACCGCACGTTGCCTGAGCCGGCCAGCCATTTCCCTTTGCCGGTAGAGCTATGGCGCGAAGGCATCCTCCGCTTCGGCTTCCATGGCCTCTCCTATGAGGCCATCGTTTCCAATCTAGGACCGGCGCTTCGGCCGCGCACGGTGGCCGCTCACCTCGGCAACGGCTGCAGCCTGGCCGCTTTGCAGGATGGGGTTTCGGTTGATACCAGCATGGGCCTCACCCCTACCGGCGGCATTCCCATGAGCACGCGCAGCGGCGATCTCGATCCCGGCGTCTTGCTTTATCTGCTCCGGGCTCGCGGCCTGGATGCTGACGGCCTGGAAGACTTGCTCAACCATCGGGCCGGCCTGGCGGCGCTATCGGGGGGCCGCAGCGATCTTCGCGATTTGCAGTCGGCGGCCAAGGCGGGCGATGCGGAAGCGGCTTTGGCCCTCGACGTCTTTTGCCGCTCCATCGCCAAAACCATCGGCGGATATGCCGCCGTTTTGGGCGGAATCGAGTTGCTGGTCTTTACCGGAGGGATTGGGGAAAATAGCGCGCCGGTCCGCGCGCTGGCAGTCAAAGATCTGGGCTTTTTGGGCATCCAACTGGACAGAGAAGCGAATCAGGAGAATCGCGCGATCGTTTCCACGCCTGGTTCCGCTTGCCAGGTCCGCATCGTGGCCGCCGATGAAGACCGCCAGATCGCCCAACATAGCCGCCGCTTGCTCGAACAACTTTGAAGGATGCGATCTCCGCTCGCTGGGACCGCGTTTGAGTTTTTCACCACCACGCATTTCCATTTCAAAGAAGCCGAGGTCTGCGATGAATACGTCTACTTATCCTGCGATTGCTGCGACTCCAGCAAATACGGTGAAGCCGGCGACGACCGTCGGCCCGGCGATCGAGCCGATCTCCGACCGCGAGATTGAGCTCATCCACGCCTATTGGCGGGCCTGCAATTATCTGAGCGCGGGAATGATCTATCTGTGGGCCAACCCGCTGTTGCGGGAACCGCTTTCCCCCGACCATATCAAGCGGCGGCTGCTGGGGCATTGGGGATCGGACCCCGGGCAGAGCTTCCTTTGGGTCCATCTCAACCGACTGATCAAAAAACTCGATCTCAACATGATCTATATCTCCGGCCCCGGTCATGGCGCGCCGGCCACTCTCGCCAACGCATATCTTGAAGGAACCTATTCGGAGATCTATCCCGACAAAAGCCGGGATGAAGCGGGATTAGAAAAGTTTTTCCGCCAGTTCTCTTTCCCCGGCGGCATTGGCAGCCATTGCACGCCGGAGACGCCAGGCTCGATCCATGAGGGTGGCGAGCTTGGCTACAGCCTCTCCCACGGTTACGGCGCGGCCTTCGACAATCCCGACTTGATCGTCGCAGTCGCCATCGGGGACGGGGAGTCGGAGACCGGTCCCCTCGCCACTTCCTGGCACGCGAACAAGTTCCTCAATCCCGTTCGCGATGGCGCCGTGCTGCCGGTGCTTCATCTCAACGGCTACAAGATCGCCAATCCGACGGTGCTGGCTCGCATCACCCCTGAAGAGCTCGAAGCGCTCATTCGCGGCTACGGATACACGCCTTACGTCGTCGAAGGAGACGAGCCGCACACCATGCACCAGAAGATGGCCGAAACCCTCGAGCGGGTGATCACGGAGATACGAGCAATTCAAGCCCAGGCCCGTTCCAGCGGCCAGGCGGACCGGCCGCGCTGGCCGATGATCGTGCTGCGAACTCCCAAGGGATGGACCGGTCCGAAGGAGGTGGACGGCCACAAAGTGGAAGGTTTCTGGCGCGCCCATCAAGTGCCGATTCTGAACGTGGTCGAGAATCCCGAGCACCTGAAGCTACTGGAGTCATGGCTGCGCAGCTACAAACCGGAAGAGCTCTTCGATGAAAGCGGCAAGCTCGTCGCCGAAATTCAGGCGCTCGCCCCCGAAGGCCGGCGGCGAATGAGCGCCAATCCTCATGCCAATGGAGGGCTGCTGCGCAAACCGCTGGTGTTGCCCGATTTTCGGGAATACGCCGTGACTGTCACCTCGCCGGCAACCTCCGAGGCCCTCCCGACCGAGGTGCTAGCCCGGTTTCTTCGCGACACGATGCGAGAAAACATGACGAACTTTCGCGTCTTCGGTCCGGATGAGACCGCCTCGAACAAGCTGGAGGCCATCTATGAGGCCAGCAAAAAGACCTGGCTCGCCGGTTACAAGCCGGAGGATGCTGATGGAGGCGAGCTCGCGGTCGATGGCCGCGTGATGGAGATGCTGAGCGAGCACACGCTCGAAGGATGGCTCGAAGGCTATCTCCTCACCGGCAGACACGGCTTCTTTTCAAGCTACGAATCCTTCGTGCACATCATCGACTCAATGTTCAACCAGCACGCCAAATGGCTGGAGGTCAGCAAGCGAGAGCTGCGATGGCGCGCTCCCATATCCTCGCTCAACCTGCTCATCACTTCTCTTGTCTGGCGGCAGGATCACAATGGCTTCACCCACCAAGATCCCGGCTTTCTGGACATCGTCACCAACAAAAGTCCGGAGATCGTCCGCATCTATCTGCCGCCCGACGCCAACTGCCTGCTGAGCGTAGCCGATCACTGCTTGCGCAGTAGCGACTACGTCAACGTGATTGTGGCCGACAAGCAATCGCACCTGCAGTACCTCGACATGGAGTCGGCAGTCGAGCACTGCACGAAAGGCATTGGCATTTGGGATTGGGCGAGCAGCGACATGGGTCATGAGCCGGACGTGGTGATGGCCTGCGCCGGTGACGTGCCGACCATGGAATCCCTCGCCGCGACCGCGATTCTGCGCGAGCGTTTTCCCGATCTTCGCATCCGCTTCGTCAATGTCGTCGATCTCTTCCGCCTCCAGCCCGCGACGGAGCATCCCCATGGGCTGTCAGATCGCGACTTCGACTCGATCTTCACCCCCGACAAGCCCATCATCTTCAACTTCCACGCCTACGCTTCGCTGATTCATAAGCTCGCCTATCGCCGTACCAACCACGGCAACCTGCACGTGCGCGGTTACAAGGAGAAGGGGAACATCAATACTCCGTTGGAGCTGGCCATCTTGAACCAGATCGACCGCTTCAACCTTGCCATCGATGTCATTGATCGCGTACCGCGGCTGCAATCCTTGGGCGCGCATGTCAAGGAGTGGCTGAAGGACCAGATCATCGAGAGCATCAATTACGCTCACCAGAACGGCATCGACCGGCAGGAGATTACTCACTGGAAGTGGACGCTCTAAGTGTCCGATCCGCAACTCTTCTTACTGTTATCTCCACCGTCGGTGGCCCATTCAAGCCCGGTTTTGGCTTGAGTGGGGCATTTGCCTTTGCTTTTCTTTCTGTCATTCCAGGAGGGAATCTGCTTTTCGCCCCGTGCCAACTCGCTGACTACTGACATTTCTTCCGGTCGTCTCGACCCAGGGCAGCGCGCAGGCGCCGCCATGGCAGAGAGACCTGCTTTTTCGCTGACTCGCTAACTTACCGGCTCGCTGACCAGCTTTCTCGTAGACTGGGCAAGGTATGCGGCTCTTTGTCGGCATCCCCCTTCCGGCTGCGGTCAGCGAGGAAGTTCTAGCCCTCTCTTTGCGGCTGCAATCGCCAGGAGATGGGCTGCGTTGGTCTGCGCCCGAATCCTGGCATATCACCTTGCAGTTTCTAGGAAACACCGGACCGGAGAAATACGACTGCATTGCCGCGCGCCTGCGCGAGCTCCGGCAAGAGCAATTTTCGATCACGATCGGCGAGACGGGCTTCTTCGATCGAGTAGGGATTTTTTTCGCTGGCGTCGATCTCACCCCGGAGCTCAATGGCTTGCATCTGGCCGTGACGGGCGCGACGGCGAAGTGCGGTTTCGTGCCGGAGACCCGGCCGTATCACCCGCACATTACGCTGGCGCGCGCGAAAAACGGCAAAAGCGGCCTCCAGGCACTCGCCCATCTCAAGGCCCGTCTGCGCCGCCAGCCTGCGCGGTGGTCTTTCGTCGCGGAGAGCTTTCTCCTCTATGAAAGCTTCACCCTCCCATCGGGCTCCCGCTACCAAGTGCGGGAGCGGTTTCCTCTCCGCGGGGAAAGAACGGCGGAACCATCCACCGTCAGCTCCCTGAGATGACTTGCCATCCATTTCCGTTATTGAGTAGGTTGGCCGTCGCGGTTTTGGCGCCGGAGAGATCCGTCTGGATTCTCTGGAAGGCGGCTTGCATCTCTGCGGACTTTGCCCAGTCCGGCACGCCCGCCAAATCGTAGTGATAATTCACGGTCGCTGCGGATGCGCCGTTGACCGCTCCTCCACTCGCAGACCCGGAGCTCACACTGTCGATGGAAGTGACTTCGCGATGGCCGAAGCAAAAGTTTCCATAACCTGGCTGAGAGGGATCCGGCGTCCACGTGGAACGGCCCTTGTCCGAAACGTCGTAGTCGTTGACCTGCTTGGAGCCGATCAGGAAGCGTTTCTTCTCTTCGGGCGTGCGCGTCAACAGCCCGGCGTCGGTCAGAGCGTCATATCCCTGAAGCATCGGCTTGAATAGGAAATTTGACTGAATTTTCCCAGACGCAGGCGGGATGCGCGCTGTAGTAGCGATTGATCGCCGTCTTGAGAGCGGAATTGTCCGGCTGCCCGCGATGACAGCCCGAAGCAATCACCGCGAAACAGCAAACCAAGCTTACAAAGACCCCCCTCATTCGAGGCATAGGCATTTCCTCCGGGTGGTTGGATGCACGAGGACCGGGGCGGAGTACCACGTCAACCTTATGAGAAGGTGCTGCATCGCACTTGCAACGAGCGAGCGAGTCGAAATCCCTCGCTCGAAAACAGAGATGGGTTCGATGATTCCATCGGGGAGCAAAGCCATGAATGCCCAGAAATGCAAACACGCGTCCTGCACCTGCACCGCGACCGAAAAAGATGGGTTTTGCAGCAAAGCCTGTAGGGATGCGAAGAATGTGAGTGACTTGACCTGTCAGTGCATGCATAACGGATGTTCGGGAACGGAGTTGAAGGCGTAGGGCGGCAATCGAGCGGGCGAGAAAACAGCGGCAGAGTGGCGGCAGAGCGTGCTCGCCCGAGGGGTGGACCAGGAACTTGAGGGTCGGCCAAGAAGCGGTCTCACCCGCCCCCGGGAAACCGAAAATGCTCCGGCTGCTGCGCTGCAAATCGCCTGACCGCTTCCGTGCGAAAGACGGCGGCCGCTCCATCGTGAGTAGAATGAGCGAGAGCGGATCTTCTATAGGTATCTCCCGAAGCTACGACATTCTATGCGGCTTTTCCCTCAACAAAAGCCGCATTTCGCACACCTTGGTGGTGCATAGCTATAGGAGATCCGCTCTAGACTCGCGGAGCCCGAACGCACGTGGAAGCAAATACCTGGTCAACCATCGTTGTGCCCTGCTACAACGAAGCGCTTCGCCTGCGCACGGAGAGCTTTCGCCAGTTTGTTGAGCTTGGCTATCCCGTACGCTTCCTCTTCGTCAACGACGGCAGCACCGATGGAACTCTCTCTGTGCTTGAAACGATGCGGCAAGGATGGGAAGACGGAATTCAAATCCTCGACAAGCAAAAAAATGAGGGAAAGGGCGAAGCGGTCCGGGATGGCTTGTTGCATGCTTGCCGGGCAGGAGACGCCGCCTTCGTCGGGTTTTGGGATGCCGACCTGGCAACACCCCTGGAGCCGATTCCTTTTATGCTCGAAAGGCTGGAGATGGATCCACATCTCGAAATGCTTTTCGGCTCGCGCGTGCGCCTTCTGGGCCGGCATATTCACCGCAAGGCAGTCCGCCACTATCTCGGCCGCATCTTTGCTTCCGTGGTTTCCGTCGTGCTTCGCCTGCCTGTTTATGACACGCAGTGCGGAGCAAAGCTCTTCCGCGTGACCCCTGAGCTTCCCCAGATTTTGGCTGAGCCGTTTCTCTCCCGCTGGGTCTTCGATGTCGAAATATTGGCGCGATCGATCGCGCTCCATCATGGAGACGTCGAATATGTCGCTCAATCGGTGTACGAGTTTCCGCTGCTGCGCTGGGAAGATGTCTCCGGCTCGAAAGTGCATCCGGGAGATTTTCTCAAGGCCTTTCTCGATGTCGTTCGGATATACCGCCGGTACCTTGCCTAAGCCCCGAATGTGGGCCTACATCACGCCGCGCGGCCCGGGATTGCTCGCCGGAGATTTCTCGAAATCGCCGGCTGCCAGGTAGATTTTTCCTCGAGAAAAATCTATTCTTTGAGATCTCAAAACCTCACCGTTTTGCCGAAAAATGCCATAACCGATGCCTACTAAAACCGCCGCGATCATTCGCCACGTGATGTTTGAGGATTTGGGAAGCTTTGCCGCGCCGCTTGCTGCGCGCGGGTACGCCTTGCGCTACTTTGAAGCCGGAATCGACGATCTCTCCCCTGCCGGCGAAGCGGATTTTCTCGCGGTGTTGGGCGGCCCGATCGCGGTCTATGAGGATGACCGCTATCCCTTTCTACGGGAGGAGATCTCCCTGCTGCGCTCACGGCTCCGCCAAGCGCGTCCGACGCTCGGCATCTGCCTGGGAGCGCAATTGATGGCTGCAGCCCTCGGCCAGCGCGTCTATCCCGGCGCAGTCAAAGAGATCGGATGGGCCCCGCTGACGCTGACGGCGGCGGGACGGACTTCGCCGATCGCATCGCTCGATGGCACACATACTTCGATGCTTCACTGGCATGGCGACACCTTCGACCTGCCCGCTTCCGCCACGCTGCTGGCCTCGACCGCCGGCTGCCAAAATCAAGTCTTTTCCGTGGACCGCCATGCCCTGGCCTTCCAGTGCCATCCTGAATTCGCGGCGAGGCATTTGGAACAATGGCTGATCGGGCATGCCTGTGAGCTGGCCGCGGCCGGCTCCGATCTCGAGCAGATTCGGCGGGAGACACGGCTCCACGGAGCAACGTTGGCCGAGCAGGGCGTCCGCGCCTTCAACGCGTGGCTCGACGCTTTGCCGCAATGACAGCCGGGCTTGGCCGGCGCGATTTCTGCTCACTCTGAAGAAGAAATTCTCTGAGCACGACCGCGTTGTTCTGCGCCTCTTCGCGTGCCGCAAACAGAAGCGTCACAATACCCGCACGCGCCATCACCCGCAACGGTTCAAGCGCCTCCGGCTGTGCCGCGAGTTCCTTCGCATAGCGTCGCTTGAACTCCGGCCATCGTTCCGGGTCATGTCCGAACCATTGACGCAACTCCGTGCTGGGCGCGATCTCTTTCATCCAGCAGTCGATCCGCGCCGAATCTTTTTTGAGCCCGCGAGGCCATAGCCGATCGACCAATATCCGCTTCCCATCCCCGGGCCCGGCCGGCGTATATGCCCGCTTGAACAGAAGATTTTTGGCTGGGATGGCTGTCTTTTTCATGCTGCATTTCCTAGAGAACCGGCGTCGGGTTGAACAGCACAAATTCGTTGTGCAATCCCCAGCGGTCCGCCCAGGTTTTTTTTCGGCCGCTCGCCACCTCTAGAATCAACCGGAAGATCTGCTCGCCGACCTCGGCAATCGTAGCCTCGCCGGTGGCGATTGTTCCGGCATCGACGTCGATCAGATCCGGCCAGCGGCGGGCCAGGCTGCTGCGGGAAGAGACTTTGATGACCGGCGCCATCGCCAGTCCATAGGGCGTGCCCCGCCCGGTGGTGAATACGTGCATGTTCATCGCGGCCGCCAGCTGCAGGGTCCCGCAAATGAAGTCCGTGGCCGGTGTGGCGGCGAAGACCAGGCCGCGCTTGGTGACCCGCTCTCCCGGAGCAAAGACGGCCGCAAGCCTGCTGGACCCGGCTTTGGCGATCGCGCCCAGCGTCTTCTCGGCGATGTTGGTCAGGCCGCCGTTCTTGTTGCCCGGGGTGGGATTGTCGCTGCGGTTTGCCGATCCCCGCGCGAGATAGGCGTCATACCAGGCCGCTTCGCGAATCAGATCGCGGGCTACATCTTCCGTCGCTGCGCGTGCCGTCAAAAGTTGGATCGCATCGCGTATCTCCGTGACCTCGGAGAACATCACCGTCGCTCCGGCGCGCACCAAAAGATCGGCGGCATAACCAACCGCAGGGTTGGCTGTGATTCCCGAGAAGGCGTCGCTTCCGCCGCACTGCAGGCCGACGACGAGCTCGCTCGCAGGGCGCGTCGTTCGCCGTCTGCGGTTGAGCTCCTCCAAACGCTTCTCCGCCATTTCCATGATGGAGGCGACAATGTCGCCGAAGCCGTGATGGCGTTCATCTTGCATGCGCACGATCCCGGGAGCCTGCTGCAGCACTGGAAGGTCGCTCGCCGGAAGCAAACGCACTGGCTGCATCATCTCGCAACCCAGGCTCACCACCAGAGCCGCTCCGCCCAGATTGGGGTTGAGGGTCAGATTCCGCAGCGTGCGTACTGGAATCTCTCCGCCCGGAGCGTCGGGCGTCACGCCGCATCCATAGCCATGCGTAATCGCGACGATGTCGTCGACGTTGGGGTAGCGAGGCAGAAGCTCTTGCCGGATGCGCTTGACGGCAAAATCCACGGTGGCCGCGACGCACTGCACTGTCGTGACCAAGGCGAGAATGTTCTTCGTTCCCGTCGAGCCGTCTTCATTCACATAGCCCTCGAAGGTGTAGCCCTCGAGCGGAGGAGCCTGCTCCGGTATCGCGGTCGCGAGCGGCAGGTTCTCAAGAGCCGGCGGATCGAGAAGACGAAGGACGCCTTCGTGAACCCATGACCCCTTGGCGATCGGCACCGACGCGGTTCCGATGACTTCTCCATAGCGAAGCACCGGTGACCCTGCGGGGATGTCGATCAGCGCGACCTTGTGCGCTTCGGGCACCGATTCCACCAGCTCGAGGCCGGATGCAAATCGCGCTCCTCGTTGCAGGCCGCCCTCGTTGACGACAATGCCGACGTTGTCTCGCGGGTTGATCTGGATATACAGAGGCCGGGTTGTGGTGTCGGTGGTCATGGGCATGTGCAAAATGGGCCGTGATTCGCCGCAAGGACAATTCTAGAACTTATCCCACTCCGGCATGATCTTCGGCATGATCTCTTGACTGTCGATGGTAGAACGTCTACCATTACCCTTCATTGAGGGTAGAACGTCTTCCATGGAAAAACGAAACGGACTTCTTCAAGGCACGTTGGACATGCTCATCCTGCGAACGCTTCTTTACCGTCCAGCGCATGGTCATGAGATTGGCAAGCATATTCAGCGGACTACCAACGACTTTCTTCAGATGCAGCACGGCTCCCTCTATCCGGCGCTGCACCGTCTGGAGCGGAGAGGATGGGTTGTTTCCAAATGGGAGACCGCGCCGGACCGCAATCGCGAGTTCAAGTATTACCGGCTTACGGAAAAGGGCAAGAAACAGCTTGTGGTCGAAGAGTCGCAGTGGAAACAGATGGCGGAAGCTGTAGCGCGGGTGATGTGGCCCGCCGAGCAGAGCTGACGAGGAAAACTGAGATGCGATGGTGGCAAATCGGAAAACGGAACGCGGACCTGGAGCGGGAACTACGCTCTGACCTCGAACTGGAAGAGGAAGAGCAGCGGGAACGCGGCTTGTCGCCAGAGGAGGCCCGCTATGCCGCCCGGCGCGCTTTCGGCAATCCCACTCTTATTCGCGAGCACACTCACGAGGCATGGGGCTGGAACGGGTTGGAGTCGCTGAGACGCGATCTGTTCTATGCGGCGCGCACGCTGGGACGGGCTCCTGGATTTTCGCTGATTGTGGTTCTGGTCATGAGCCTCGGTATTGGTGCGACGGTGGCGATGTTCACCGTGGTGCATTCGGTCCTGATGAAGCCGTTACCATTCCAGGACCAGGGGCGGCTGGTCCGCATCTACGAGGCAGATGCTCACGAGCCGACGCACAATCATATTGCCGTGTCCGGTCCGGATTTCTCTGACTGGCAGCAGCAGCAACACAGCTTCGCGCAGATGGCGATTGCCTGGAACTGGAGCAGCTATAACCTATCAGGAGTTTCGGGACAGCTTCCCGAGTATGTTCACGCGCTCACTGCCAGCTGGAACATGTACGAGTTGCTCGGCGTAAAGCCTGCGCTGGGAAGGTTCTTCGATGCTGACGACGATCGGCCGGGAGCGAATGCGGCTGTTGTCCTGAGCTGGGGCTTGTGGAAGAGCCGTTATGGCGGCGATCCAAAGATTCTGGGGCAGACGATCCTGCTCGACGCAAAGCAGTATACGGTCATCGGCGTGCTGCCCGCGGGGTCCGACTTTCCGGATTCAACTGTGCAGCTTTGGACCCCGTTTTTTCACGAAACTCCTCCGCAGTGGCTGCAATCGCACGGTGCTCACAATTTTCAGGTTTTCGCGCGTTTAAAGCCGGGTGCTTCCGTTGCGCAGGCGCAGGCGGAGGGGAGCGCCATCCAAGCCGGCATTCACAGTCGCTTTCCCAGCCAGTGGGTTTCCACCGCAACTCACGTCGTGCCGCTGCTTCAGTCGCGCGTAGGCAACATCGAACCCGCCCTTCTTATGCTCCTCGCCGCGACAGTATGCCTCTTGCTGATCGGCTGTCTGAACGTCTCCAACCTGCTGGTGGCGCGCTCGGCTGCCCGGCGAAGGGAGGCGGCGATACGTACGGCTTTGGGCGGAGGCCGCTGGCGGCTCGTTCGGGAGCAGCTTGTAGAGAGTGTGTTGCTGTGCGCCGCTGGTGGCGCGTTGGGATTGTTCCTGGCATGGATGGCGATTCGTTGGCTTCTGAGCGTGCACCCGGATATCCCGCGTGTAGAAGGAATTCATCTGGATGGCATCGCCGTATTGGCTGGGGTTGGGATCATGCTTTTCTGCGGACTGCTTGCAGGATTGATTCCGGTGTTGGCCCTGAGAGAAAAGCATATCCTCGGTCCATTGCAGGACTCGACCCGCTCACAACGCGGTGGACATGCCAGCGCTGGACTCAGGCGCGTGCTGCTTTCGCTCGAAGTAGCTCTGACCGTAGTGTTGCTCGTAGGCGCGAGCCTGCTCCTGAAAAGCTATCAGCATCTTCATTCGGTCAACCTGGGCTGTCGCACAAATCGGGTGTTGACGATGGGCATTGCTCTGCCAGATGCCACCTATAAGACGCCGCTTGCTCGGACCAATTTCTATGACGTCCTCCTCCAGCGCGTGCGCGCTCTGCCCGGGGTTGAGACAGCCGCATTAACAGATGCCCTGCCGGGGGTCGGAGAACCACCAGACTATGGGTTCTTCATTCCTGAAAATCTGCCGCTGCCGCCCGGGCACTCGCTTGACGCCGACGTGGCCAACGTCGATCCGGGTTACTTTCGGACGATGCAGATTCCCCTAGTGAGGGGACGCTTCTTTCAGTCGAATGAGCGCCTGGGGCAGAGCCAGTTCGCCATCGTCAGCCAATCCTTCGTGCGTAAGTTCCTTCCCGATACCGATCCGATTGGAAAACACATCGATTTTTCAACGTCCCCCGGCTTTGAGATCGTAGGAGTCGTCGGAGACGTGCGCGGCGCCGTGGCCGCCGCCGTCGAGCCCACAATTTACTTTCCCCTTTATCGTGGCGAGGAAAATAGTTTTTCTCTCGCTGTTGTTACGGGCTCAGATCCGTTGACCGTGGCATTGCCCATCCAGAAAACCATTGCCGAGATGGATCCGAATCTCGCGGAGAGTGACATTCTTGCGATGGATCAGATTCTGAGCAAGAGCACAACGGATGCGAGTCTTGAAGCGGCGTTGCTGGTCGCGTTTGCCGTTGTGTCCCTCCTTCTCGCCGCGGTGGGTTTGTTCGGAGTGCTTTCGTATCTAGTGGCGCAACGGAGAGGAGAGATTGGGATTCGGCTTGCACTGGGTGCACAGCGAAAGCGAATTTTACAGCTGATGCTGCTGGATGGGCTTCGTCCGGCGATTGGGGGACTGGTAGTGGGCATGTTGGTGAGTGCTGGCGTGACTCGCTTGATTCAATCCATGCTTTATGGCACCAGTCCGTTCGATCTTGCTACCTTTGCATTCGTTGCCATAATGCTTTTGATCGTTGCCGCCGCTGCCTGTTCCTTGCCAGCATGGCGCGCCTCCCGTTTGGATCCAATGCAGGCATTGCGAACAGACTGAAACGGACACGTTGGGTCTGTAACAAGTGACGATTCATTTCGAGGAAAGCTAAGATGCGATGGGGAGGCTGCGATGAGATCGTTAATGCGTAGCACGGCAGCCCTGATGGTATTGTCTTTTCTTGGCCTGGCAGCGAACGCCGCGAGCGAGCCGCCCCTAACGCTGACAATGAGTGCCCCTCATGCGATGACTGTAGGAGACAAGCTGGTAGTGACCGCGGTACTGAAGAACGTTTCGAATCAGATAGCCGCGATTCCTTGGGGAGTACCATACACCACAGTCGTTCACAGGGAAGATGGCCAAGTGCCGCCCCTAAAGCCGGGGTATTGGGCCTCGGGCGGGTCGAGGTTTCTGGTTCCCATTGAGCCAGGAAAAACTTTCACGGTAAACATGACCCTCCTGTCGCGATATGACTTGGCGCCGGGAAAGTATATTGTGCAAATTAAACTGCCTCTGCGTGACCCGAACTATCCCAAGGACACCATGATTGACTCAAATGAAATCACCATCACTGTGCTGCCTAAAAGACCGGGCAACGCTAAGTGAGTTCTTCCCGGTGTGGAGGGTTTATGAATTCGCGAAACGACCAAGAGCGTATTATCCCGAGTTCGCGGTGCTAGGCTTCCGGCCGGCTGGGCATGTTGTACCTGTTCG
>DATAWF010000242.1:0-19498 GCA_036267335.1 Acidobacteriaceae bacterium | reverse complement strand
GGCGAGGGCGAGGTTGCTGTAGACCATTGGATTGCCCGCTCCAGTGGAGACGGTGGCTGTGCCGCCGGTGATTTTGATCTCGCCCACCGTGAGATCGGGGAAGGCGCTCTCTTGCTGAGCGCTGGGAGGGCCGGAGGAATCTGGCGAGGAGCCTCCATGCCCGATGCTGGCAAAATTCCATGTGCCGGCGGGGGAGCGGAGCAGGCGAATCGAGGGCTCGGCCGCCTTGAAACTGGTGACGATAAGCTTGCGATCGAAAATAAGGGGCTCGAGCTTGACGCCGATGCGCAACGATTTTGCCTGAAGAAAAGGGGCTGTGCCGAAGGCGGGATCTTCGGCGATCTCGACGTTTTTCGCGACCAGGCTGCCGGTGAAGAGAGAGAAGCTCAGGTTGCCCAGAGTGAACTGCCTGCCAAGGGCCTGTGAGATCTGCGACTCGAGGGCGGGACGAAAAGTATTGGCGCTAACCAGCATGCCGGCGATGAAAATGGCAATTCCCAGGAAGAGAATGACAACCACGCCGATCTTGATCCAATACTTGCTCATCGAGGGAGGCTCCACTTGGAAAGCGATTTTCCATTTGGATGCCACAGGAAATCAAAGAGCGTCAAGATTCGTGATTAGTGATTAGCGATTAGCGATTAGCCGTTGGCTTTTAGCTGCTAGCTTCTAGCAAATGCGGATCTCTCCACTCCGGCGGCGCGGATGCGCCGCCTCCGGTCGAGATGACAGGAAGAAGTGATCAGTTCTCAGTGTCAGTGGTCAGAGATTGGGCTTCTGTTTCGAGAGAGAAGAGCAAAAGCCCACTCAAGCCCAAAAGCCGGGGCTTGAATGGGCCACCAGAGGATCCCGGCTGAGGGATAGAAGCAAAATCGCGGATCCCGTATGCGGGCCCGGAGGTTCCGGACCTGCGGAGACAGGTGCCTATTGCCGAAGCTTACGCCTGAGGACGGGGCGTGAGGCGGACGAAGTGGGCGGAGAGCCGGTCCCATTCGGAGAGAATCCAGCGGGCACGAGTGCTCGCGGTCTTCTCCGCATGGAGAACGATAAGGTCGCGCAGGCTTTCGCATTCGGCCGGATCGAGCACAGCATAGGGCTCGGGGGTGAGAAAGCTGGAGTGATAGCGGGTGCGCGAAACGAACTGACCGTCCTCATCGAAGACCCAGGCCAGGCCGCCGGTCATGCCGGCGCCGAAGTTCTGTCCAGTTGAGCCGAGCACGGCGACCAGGCCGCCGGTCATATATTCGCAGGCGTGGTCGCCAACCCCTTCGACGACCGCGAGCGCGCCGGAATTGCGGACGGCAAAGCGCTCTCCCGCCCGGCCGGCAGCAAAGAGAGCGCCGCTGGTCGCGCCGTAGAGAGCGACATTGCCGAGGATGACGTGCAATTCGCTCTGGAGAGCCGCGCGGCCCTGGCCGCGGAGGACGATTTCGCCTCCGCAGAGGCCCTTGCCGACGAAGTCGTTGGCCATGCCTTCGAGCACCAACTGCATGCCGGGAACGGCAAAGGCGCCAAAGGACTGTCCGGCAATGCCGTTGAGGCGGAAGATCATGGGCGAAGCGGGGAGCCCGGCGCCGCGGGAAGAGAGCTCGCCGGCGAGGCGAGCGCCGAGGGTGCGGTGCTGGTTGGCGATGCTTGCCGAAAGCTCGAAAGGCGCACCGGCAAAACGGGCGGCAAGGGCCGGCTCGACCCAGGCGTCATCGATAGCGTCGTGATCGTCAGGCCGGTGGTTGCGATGCCCCTGCCATTTGGTAGGAGCGGAGAGCGGTGGCGCGAGCAGAGCGCTCAGATCGAGACCGCCGGTATGGCGGACCTGGGTGAGAAGATCGGTGCGGCCAATGGCGGCTTCAAGCGAGGGCAGGCCGAGGCTGGCCAAGAGCGCGCGCAGATCCTGCGCCAGCTCGTCGAAGAAGCGGACCAAATGCTCGGGCTTGCCGCGGAACTTGGCGCGCAGCTCGGGCTTTTGTGTTGCGATGCCGGTGGGACAGGTATTGAGATGGCATTGGCGGGCCATGTCGCAGCCCATGGCCACCAGGACAGCGGTGCCGAAGGCAAACTCGTCGGCGCCCAGCAGGGCGGCGATGAGAACGTCGCGAGCGGTGCGCAGACCGCCGTCGCAGCGGAGGCGAACCCGGCCGCGCAGTCCATTCTGGATCAGCACCTGCTGCGCTTCAGCCAGTCCAAGCTCCCAGGGATTTCCGGCATGCTTGATGCTCGAAAGAGGCGAAGCACCGGTGCCCCCGGAGTGGCCGGCAATGACGATGTAGTCGGCGTAGGCTTTGGCGACACCGGCGGCAACGGTTCCCACGCCGCAGCCGGAGACCAGCTTGACCCCGATGGCAGCGCGGGGATTGACGCGCTTGAGATCGAAGATGAGCTGGGCCAGATCCTCAATCGAATAGATGTCGTGATGCGGCGGTGGACTGATGAGCGAGATGCCGGGCTGCGAATGGCGCAGACGGGCGATGAGCTCGGTGACCTTGTGGCCGGGAAGCTGGCCGCCTTCGCCGGGCTTGGAGCCTTGGGAGATTTTGATCTCGATCTCTTCGGCATGCGCCAGATAGCCGGCGGTGACGCCGAAACGCCCGGAGGCGACCTGCTTGATCTTGTTGTTGAGCGAGGCGGCGTGGGTGTCGTCTTTGGCGTAAGCCGATGGATCTTCTCCGCCCTCTCCGGTATTCGAGCGGGCGCCGATCATGTTCATCGCCTGGGTGATGGTGCGATGGGCCTCGGGGCTCAGGGAGCCGAGGGACATGGCGGAGGCGATGAAGCGCTGGGTAATGGCGCGTATGCCTTCGACCTGCTCGACCGGGATGGGCTGTGCTGCCGGCAGGAGCTCGAGCAGATCGCGCATGACGGTGGGATAAGGCTCGACAGCCTGGGTGCGGAAGGCGGCCCAGGCCTGGTCGGGAGTGAGCGCCGATGCGCCGGAGGAACGGCTGGCGCCGGTGACCAATTGCAGGGCGCGAACGGTCTGGGGCTGCCAGCCATGGGGCTCGGCACGCTCGTCCTTGCGGAAGCGGACCCAGCCGTAGTCGGGCAGAGTGACGGCGCGAGCGGGGACGACGGGCTGCTGGGTGGCGGAGCCGACGGGAACGGCCTCGGCACGCGCGGTATTGACCAAAGCCGGCTGCGCTTCCTCTTCTTGCGCCGGAACCCAACGCTCGCGCAGAGCCGTCTCGAGCTCGGCAAAGCCCAGGCCGCCGATGGGAGAGGGCGTGTTTTCAAAACAGCGGTCGATCACTTCCTGATCGAGGCCGAGAGCATCGAAGAGGTGGCCGCCGCGATAGCTGGCGATGACGGAAATTCCCATCTTCGACATGATTTTGGCCAAGCCGAGGGAGAAGGCGTGGAGCATGTTGTCCTCGCCCTTTTCCGCGTCGACACTGCGGGCGGTCTCCAGAGCCAGCCAGGGGCAGACGGCGCCGGCGCCATAACCGAGGAGCACGGCGGCATGGTGCAGGTCGCGGCAATCGCCAGCCTCGACGGCAAGCCCAACATTGGTGCGGACCCCGGCGCGGGTGAGCGCGTTGTGGACCGCGCCGGTGGCCAGAGCCATGGGAATCGGGACGACTTCGTTTTTCGCCGGGTCGCCATGGCCGGACTCGGCACGCAGCTCCGGCGGGGTGACGCTGCGATCGGTGAGCAAAAGAATGGCGGCTCCGCCGCGCACGAGATCGATGGCGCGGGCGCAGAGATCGTCGAGCGCCTGAGCCAGGCTGGAGGACGGAGGAAAGACGCAGTCGAGGACCGCGAGGGGCATCTCTTCGGCCAGAGGGTGCTCGCGGTTGCGCAGCGCATGCACCTGCCCGAGGGAGAGGAAGGGGGTTTCGAGCGAGAGCCCGGGGATGCGGGCGCGAGTATCGAGCAGGTGAGGCCAGGGGCCCAGCCGGGAATGGAGCTGGATGACGCAGGACTCGCGCAGCGGATCGATGGCCGGATTGGTGACCTGGGCAAAGCGCTGGCGGAAGAAGGCATAGACCGGGCGCGGCGAGCGGGCGAGCGGCGCGAGCGGCGTGTCGTCACCCATCGACCAAACGGCATCCTTGCCGTCGGTGGCCATGGGCGTCAGGATCATGCGCACATCTTCCTTGGTATAGCCGAAGGCCTGCTGGTAGGGAGCAAGGTCGGCCATAGCGGGAGGAAAGCGGACAGGCTCCAAAAACGTATCTTCGGCAAGCACAGAATACTTTTCAAAGCGGTCGAACTCGCGCAACAACCGCTCGTCTTCGAGCAACTGGTGAGCGTCGAGATCGGCGACCAGCATTTCGCCCGGCCCGAGGCGGCCGCTATGAATGATGGTGTCGGGATCGAGATCGACCAGGCCGGCCTCGGAGCCGGCGACGACCAGCGCTTCGTCGGTGAGGAAGTAGCGGCAGGGGCGAAGGCCGTTGCGATCCAGGGCAACGCCGACGAGATGGCCGTCGGCGAAGGTCAGGGCCGCAGGACCGTCCCACGGCTCGATGCAATCGGCGTGATAGCGCAGAAAGGCGGAATCGTTGAGCCGGCCGGCGGGAGGCAGCATCATGCGCACCGCTTCGGCAATGCTGCGTCCATTGCGCGCCAGAAGCTCGGCGACCTCGTCGAGGTTGGTCGAATCCGATCCGTCGTGAGTGAGGATGGGATAAAACTCGGCGGGAATCGTCGCTTCACGGGCCGCCATGCGCGCGCGGTTGGCCCAGATGGTGTTGATCTCCCCGTTGTGCGCCAGCATGCGCAAAGGCTGCGCGCGGTGCCAGGAGGGCAGAACATTCGTGGCGTAACGCTGATGGAAGACGGCAAAGGGCGT
Source organism: Acidobacteriaceae bacterium (assembly GCA_036267335.1). GTDB lineage: Bacteria > Acidobacteriota > Terriglobia > Terriglobales > Acidobacteriaceae > PALSA-350. The sequence goes on along the minus strand of DATAWF010000242.1, from coordinate 14,709 downwards.
GGCGAAGGCGGCATCGGCGAGGTCGGGATAGAAGTCGGCCAGCAGGCGGCCGGCGCACAGGGCCTTGTAAACCATGCAGGAGGCCGAGAGCGAACAGATATAGCCGGCAGCGGAGTCGCCGGCGGTTACGCGCTCGAATTGCTTGCGAGCAACATAGATGCGGCGATTCAGCCTTTCTTGGTCCGACGCGGTGATCAGCACCTGGCGGATGCGGGGGATGCTGGCAAGAGCGATCTCGCCGAGGACCTCAGGGCGAGTAGGAACGTCGCGCCATGCGAGCACTTCCAGAGACTGGGCCTTCAGCGCATCCTCGAGAGCCGCTTCCGCGACGCTGCCTTCCGCGGGCAGAAAAACCACGCCCACAGCCAAAGGCTTTTCCGCAGCGAGGGAGATACCGGTCGAAGCAAGCAGAAATTTGCGGGGAATTCCCGTCATGATGCCGACGCCGTCGCTGCTCTTGCCATCGGCGGCAATGGCGCCGCGATGCGCCAAACGGGCCAGGGCCGTGAGCGCCTGGGCAAGGATTTCGTGCGAGGGCTGATTGCGCAGATTGGCAACGAAACCGACTCCGCAGGAGTCGTGTTCAAAACGGGGATCTAAAAGATTCCGCCCCCTTGACGCCGCGTCGCGGCCCGCAACTCTAGACATGAAGCCCATACGTAACTATAAGCCCTCCCGCTTTGGCAAGGGACCGGAAGATTAATTTTTTTTAGGCGCTCAAGTGCTAACCCCCCGGGAAAAGCGGAGACTGCCGGAACCTCCCTATGCACGCGTGCCGCGCCCCAAAAAAAAGAAAGGCATCCGGGTAAGGACCGAGCGTTATTGACATCCGGTTCGTGTATATTTATACATGAGTTTGTATTTTTATGCAGGGAGAAAATGGCGGTAGAAATCCGCGGCATCCGCCGCGATTTTTTCTGCATTTTTCACAAGCGGCTATGAAGCAAACCCGGCACAATGCAATTCGTGAGCTGATCGCTCTAGCGCCCATCGCCAACCAGGACGAGCTGCGCCGGCGGCTGGTGAAGCGGGGCTTCGACGTGACCCAGGCAACGCTCTCACGCGATGTGCATGAACTGCGTCTTAACAAGGGCCCCAACGGCTATGCCCTGCCGAACGGCGGGACGGGCGAGGAAGACGAAGAGATGCCGGGAATCGACGAGATGCTGCAGAGCTTCGGCCTGAAGATCAAGCAGGCGCTGAATCAACTGGTGCTGATCACGACGACGGGAAGCGCGCAAGCCGTAGCCCTGGCCATCGACAGCGAGGACCTGCCGGAGGTGGTGGGCACGATTGCGGGGGACGATACGGTGCTGATTATCTGCCCCGACGAGCGGCGCGCGAATGCTCTGCGGTCGCGGCTCGAAGTGCGCATGGGATAGAGGCATTTTCGCTTTTTGCCGAGGAACCGTACGACCGGCTCGGAGCAGCTTCTGGGCGTCCGGCGAAAGCGAAAAATATTTTCAAGAATTTTTTCAAACTTCCGCGGCGCGAGAGAATCTTTGTAGCGGGGCAATCTTTAGGTAAGGAGCGATTGGGAGATGCAAAAAGAAGGGACCAACATTGCGATTCTGGGAGTGAGCGGCTATGCGGGCGCGGAACTGGCACGCCTTCTGCTGCACCATCCCCGGCTGCGCGAGAATCCCCCTCTTTTGCTGGGCCGCGATCCGTCGCCGGCGCCCCTGACCGATCTGCATCCGCAGTTGGCGGATAACAACGGCAGCGCTTCGCTGATGGTCGAGCCCTTCTCCTGGGAGCTGCTCAAGAAGCGGGGCACGGAGATTCTTTTTCTGGCGACGCCGCACGAGCAATCGCGGGAGATGGCTCCCCAGGCTCTGGCCGCGGGGCTGCGGGTCATCGATCTGAGTGGAGCGTGGAGGATGGAGCAGCCGGCACATCGGGCCATCTATAACTTTCACGACCAGGACGAGGCGCGCGCGGCGGAGGTTCAGGCCGGCAGCGTGTACGGGCTGCCGGAGCTGCACCGCGAGCGGATCCGGAAAGCACGGCTGGTGGCAAACCCGGGATGCTACGCGACCTCGGTGATTCTGGCGCTCAAGCCGCTGGCCGCCGCAGGCTGGATCGATCTCGATCATGGAATTGTTTGCGATTCGAAGTCGGGAGTTTCAGGAGCGGGCAAGGCGCCGACGGCGACCACGCACTTTATGTATGCCGCGGACAATCTTTCGGCATATGCGGTCTTCGGCCACCGCCATCTGGGCGAGATGCTGGAGCAGGTGGGAGTGGAAGAAGACCAGTTGATCTTCACGCCGCACCTGCTGCCGATTCCCAGGGGCATTCTCTCGACCGTCTATGTCTCCTTCCGCGAGAAGAAGGATGCGGCCGAGGTGGAGGCATGTTTCCGCGAGTTTTACGCGGACAGCCCGATGGTGCGGCTCTTCGGTTTACACCCAGGGGGTCTGCACGCAGGCCCTACGGGGACAGCCAAGGCTGCTGCCGGCGGGCATCGCGCGACAACGCTGCCGCAGATTCAATACTCGGTGCGCACGAATTATTGCGACATCGGGTTCCGGCTGGCAAAGGACGGGCGGCGCTGCATCGTGGTGTCGTGCCTGGACAACCTGCTCAAGGGAGCGGCGGGGCAGGCGGTCGAGAATATGAATCTGATGTGCGGATGGGACGAAGCGGAGGGGCTGGTATGAGATTCGTCGTGAAGTTGGGTGGAGCGGCACTGGAGGATTCCTCGCTGCTGCATATCTGCGCCCAAGCCATTACCGAGCTGGCGCGCGGGGGCAATGAGGTTGCCGTGGTGCACGGCGGCGGAGTCGCTTTGACCCGGACTTTGAAGCAATTGGGCAAGCAGAGCGAGTTCATCGCCGGCCTGCGGGTGACCGACGCAGAGACGCGGGATGCCGCATTGATGGTGCTGGGCGGCCGGGTCAACAAGGAGCTGGTGGCGGCGCTGCAAGGACATGGCCAGGCGGCCATGGGGCTTTCGGGCGGCGACGGATTGGTCTTTCGCGCGCGCAAAAAGCGCACCGCACCCGATCTCGGTTTTGTAGGCGAGATTGTTTCCTCAGACCCGCGCTGGCTGGAGGCGATCTGGAAGATGGGCGCCGTGCCCGTGCTTTCGAGCATGGCGCTGGGCTTCGACGGGCAGTACTACAACGTGAACGCGGACGAAATGGCGGCAGCCTGCGCGGCGAGCTGCCGGGCCGACGCTCTGGTGTTTCTCACCGACGTGCCGGGAGTGCGGGGCGCGAACGGCGAGGTGATGCGCTGGCTTACGGTCGACCAGATCGCGGGACTGGCGCGGGACGCGGTCATCAGCGGCGGAATGCTTCCGAAGCTCAGCGCCTGCCGCGAGGCATTGCTGGCGGGCGTGAAGCGGGTCCGCATCCTGCCGGCGGAGGCCGCCGCGCTGTTGCCGGATCTATGCAGCACTCGTATCGCTCAAGGAACTGAGGTGATGGTGGCATGAACCTGGATGCGCTTCGGGCAGCAGAAGCCAAGCTGCTGCTGCCGACCTATGAACGGACGCCGATTCTCTTCACCGGCGGCCGCGGTGTGTTTCTCATTGACGACCAGGGCAACCCGTATCTGGACCTGGTGAGCGGCATCGGCGTCAACGCGCTGGGATACGGCAACTCCGTGATCGAGAATGCGATCGCCCGGCAAAGCCAAAAGCTGATGCACATCTCGAACCTCTATTTTCACGAGGGGCAGGCGGAACTGGCGCTGCGGCTGACCGAGCGCACCGGCATGGACCGCGCCTTCTTTTGCAACAGCGGAACCGAAGCCTGGGAAGCAGCGATGAAATTGGCGCGCGCGAACGCCGTGCGCCTGCGCAGCCAGGGCCGCCGGATCGGAACGAAGTTTCTGGCGCTGGAAAACAGTTTTCATGGGCGAACCATGGGAGCGCTGGCCGCGACCCACAAGCAAAAGTACCGCGAGCCCTTTGAGCCGCTGACGCCGGGGGTGGAGTTTGTGCGCTTCAACGACGTCGCGCACCTGAAAGCCAGCTTCTCCGAAGAGGTTTGCGCGATTTTGGTCGAGGCGGTTCAAGGCGAGGGCGGAATTTCGGTGATCTCGCAAGAGTTTCTGGAAGCGGCACGGGCACTGACGGCCTCGACGGGCGCGTTGCTGATTGCCGACGAGATTCAGTCCGGCATGGGAAGGACCGGAAGCTGGTGCGCCTACCAGCATTTCGGCGTGCAGCCGGATGTAACGACCCTGGCCAAGCCGCTTGCGGGAGGCCTGCCGATGGGCACGATGCTGTGCACGGAAGAGGCGGCGCAGGCCTTTCATCCGGGGATGCACGGCACCACGTTCGGCGGCGGTCCGCTGGCCTGCGCGGTTGCGATCGCGGTGATCGACGCCATCGAGCGGCAGCAGATGCTGGCCCATGTCCAGCGGATCGGCGGCTACTTCAAGCAGCAACTGGGGTCTTTGGCGGCGAAGCACTCCTCGGCCTACGAAGTCCGCGGGCTGGGGCTGATGCTGGCCCTCGACCTGAAGCAGGCGGAGCCGGCCAAGCATGTGGCGGCCAAGATGCTCGAGCGCCGCATTCTTATCAACCGGACGAGCGAGACGGTTCTGCGTTTTCTACCGCCGTACGTTCTCGAAACCGAGCACGTGGACCAAACCGTCTCCGCGCTGGACGGGATTCTGGCGGAGATGCCGGTACTGGCTGCGAAATGACGACGCTGCTCGAGGAAAAGCGCCGGAAGACAAGGGGGAATCAAGGCATGGCTACGAAGGCCTACGCTGTCAAAGAAAACCCGGAGCCCTCGGAGGTGCTCGCCAATGCGGCGGCTTCGCTCGCAGGGCGCGATCTGTGCTCGATTGCCGATTTCTCGATCGACGAAGTCGCGGCGGTGATGGAGCTGGCGCATGCCATGAAAGCCTCGCCAGCCGACTATCGCTTCGCGCTTGACGCCAAGCAGATGGTGATGTTCTTCGAAAAGGCATCGCTGCGCACCCGGCTGACCTTCGAGGCGGGGATGAACACCCTGGGCGGGTCAGCGATGTTCGTCGACCAGACACAGTCGCCGCTGGGCGAGCGCGAGTCGCTGGCGGATATTGCCCGCAATGTTGAGCGGTGGGTGAGCCTGATCGTGCTGCGCACGTATGCCCACGAGACCATCACGGAGATGGCCGAGCACACCCGATTGCCGGTGATCAACGCGCTGAGCGATCTCGAGCATCCGTGCCAGGCATTGGCCGACTTCATGACCCTCGAAGAGCGCTTTGGCAGCGTACGCGGCCTGAAGTTCGCCTTTGTGGGCGACGGCAACAACGTTTGCCACTCGCTCATGCAGGTGGCGGCGCAGATGGGCGCAGACTGCACGGTGGCCACGCCGCGAAGCTACGCTCCGAAGGCTGAGATCGCGGCTCAGGCGCGGAAGATCGGCGAGCAGACGGGAAGCGCGCTCACCCTGACGAACGATCCGGCGGCCGCGGTGCGCGGGGCCGATGCCGTCTATACGGATGCCTGCACCAGCATGGGCTTCGAGCACGAAGCGACCAAGCGCGCTCCTATCTTCAAGCCCTACCAGGTGAATGAGGCGCTGATGTCGCTGGCGGCGCCGCGCGCTGTCTTCCTGCACTGCCTGCCGGCCCACCGCAACGCCGAAGTGACGGACGCGGTGATGGATGGCCCGCAATCGGTGGTCTTCGACCAGGCCGAAAACCGGATGCACGCGCAGAAGGCGTTGATGGTGCTGCTGCTGGGCGGAAGCCTGAAAACGGAAAAGGCGCGCAAGGGCGCGCGGCGGGTTTCCACATTTTCTTAAAAGCTCTGAAGGAGAGTTCTTATGCCGAAGGTCGTACTTGCTTATTCGGGGGGTCTAGACACCTCGATCATCATTCCCTGGCTTAACGAAAACTATGGGATGGACGTGATTGCGATGATCGCCGACGTGGGCCAGGGGGAAGACCTGGACGCGGTGGTCAAGAAGGCCTATGCGACCGGCGCCAAGAAGGCCGTGGTGCGCGACCTGCGCGACGAGTTCGTTCGCGAATACGTGTATCCGACGGTCAAGGCCGGCGCGGTTTATGAGAACAAATACCTGCTGGGCACTTCGATCGCGCGGCCCGTGATCGCCAAGCACCAGGTGGAAGTGGCTCTTGAAGAAGGCGCGGAGGCGGTGGCTCATGGCTGCACGGGCAAAGGCAACGACCAGGTCCGCTTCGAGCATGCCTATCAGGCGCTGGCTCCTGAGCTCCAGGTGATCGCGCCGTGGCGCGAGTGGACGCTGAAATCGCGCGAGGATTGCCTGGACTATGCCGAAGCGCACGGCATTCCCGTGACGGCTAGCCGGCAGAAGATCCACTCCCGCGACCGGAACCTGTGGCACATCAGCCACGAGGGCGGCGAGCTCGAGAACGCGAACAACGCTCCCCTGCCCACCACCTGGGTGTGGACCAAGAGCCCGCAAGAGGCGCCGGACCGCGAGGAGCAGGTGGAGATTGGCTTCGCGGGGGGCGTGCCGGTTTCGGTTGACGGCATGAACCTCGAGCCGGTGCAGTTGGTGGAACTGCTCAACGAGATCGCGGCGCGCAACGGCGTGGGCCGGATCGATCTGGTCGAGAACCGTTTTGTGGGGATCAAGTCGCGGGGCGCGTACGAGACGCCTGGAGGCACGCTGATCGTCGCCGCCCATCATGAGCTCGAAGCGCTGACCCTCGACCGCGAGGTCGCGCATTACAAGCAGCACATCGGCCTGCGTTATGCCGATCTGGTCTACAACGGCCTGTGGTTCACTCCGCTGCGCGAGGCACTGGATGCTTTTGTCGAAAACACGCAGCAGAATGTAACCGGCACGGTGAAGCTGTCGCTCTACAAGGGCAATTTGAGCATCGTAGGACGCAAGAGCGAGTTCTCGCTCTACTCCGACGATCTCTCCTCGTTCACGATGGGCGAGAGCTACGACCAGAAGGACGCGAAGGGCTTCATCCGCATTCTTGGCCTGCCGGCGCGGACCCGTGCCCGGCTGCTCAACCAGAACAAAAATCAGACCAGGAAGAAAGAGGCAGTGAAGTGAAGATGTGGTCCGGCCGCTTCCGCGAGCCGCTCGATCCGGTTTTCGATCATTGGCAGCGCTCGATCCGCTTCGACCGGACGCTGCTCGCGGAAGAGCTCCAGGCCAGCACGGCACATGCGCTGGCCTTGGAAGCGGCGGGTGTGCTGGACCCGGACGAGCGCAGCCGGGTGGTGGAGGCGCTGGATGGAATCGGAGAGCGGTTTGGAGCGCAGCCGGAGACGGCCGCGCAACAGGCGGAGACCACGGGCTACGACGCCGAAGATATCCATCATTTCGTCGAGCTCAACCTGGTGGAGGCGGTCGGCGACCTGGGCCTCAAGCTGCATACGGGGCGGAGCCGCAACGAGCAGATCGCGACCGACCTGCGGCTTTTTATCCGGTTTCGGACAAGATGGCTCATTGTGCATCTTGCGGCGTGGGCACAGCAGTTGGTGAAACAGGCGCGGATGGCGGGCGACGCGCCGATGCCTTCCTATACTCATTTGCAGCGCGCGGAGCCGGTGCTGGTGGCGCATTGGCTGCTGGCCTACGTCGAAATGCTGCTGCGCGACGTGGGGCGGCTGGAGGACTGTGCCAAGCGTCTGAACCTCTGCCCGCTCGGCTCGGGCGCGGTGGCGGGGGCGACCTTAGCTTTAGACCGGACAATCGCGGCAAAAAAGCTGGGCTTTGCTGCGCCGACGGCCAACAGCATGGATGCAACCAGCGACCGCGATTTCGTGCTGGAATACCTCAACGCGCTTACGCTGACGGCCCTGCATGCCAGCCGATTCGCGGAGGAGATCACGCTCTTCGCGACGGCGGAGTTCGGTTTTATCGAGCTTCCGGAGGCATTTTCAACGGGCTCAAGCGCGATGCCGCAAAAGAAGAACCCCGACTTCACGGAACTGGTGCGCGCGAAGGTAGGACGGGTGAATGGCGCGGCGCAGGCGGTGACGATGCAATTGAAGGGCCTGCCGCTGGCCTACAACAAAGATCTGCAGGAGACGCAGGAGCCGGTCTTTGCCGCTACCGGGGCGATGCACCTGATGCTCTTTTTGCTGGCAAAGTTTACGCGCGCGCTGAACTTCCGCTTCGACCGGATGCGGGAGGCCTGCGGGAGCGGCTTCTTGAACGCAATGGCCGCGGCCACGTATCTTGTGCATAAGGGAGTTCCCTTCCGCAAGGCGCACGAGAAGATCGGCAACGCGGTCCGCTATTGCCTGGACAAGGGCTGCGAGCTGAACGACCTGACTTTGGATGAACTGAAACAATTCGGCCCGGAATTCGAGCAGGACTTCTTCATCGCCATCACCCTCGAAGCAACCCTGGACTGCCATGATGTGGTGGGCGGCACGGCGCGGCCTCGCGTCCGCGAGGCGCTGCGGGATGCCGAGGCGCGGGTTGACGCGGTGATCCGGAGCTACGGCCGCATAGCACTCGACGACGAGCCCTCTTCGGAGCGCGCCACAGCGGCGGAGGCTGCTCATGCTGGTGCGTAAAGCGCGCCTTCAAGACGCAACCAATATTTCCGAACTGGTCAATAGCCTCTCCGGGGACGGCACGCTCTTGCGGCGCCCCTTCGCCGAGATCTGCGAGAACGTTCGTGATTTCACGATCGCAGAATCGCAGGAGGGAGTCTTCCTGGGCTGCGGCGCACTTCATCTCTATGGCCCGCATCTGGCGGAGGTGCGCTCGATCGTAGTGCGTCCCGAGGCCAAGAGCAAGGGAGCGGGCGGGAAGATCCTGCACGCTCTGATTGACGAAGCAGAGAGCCATGGAGTGGGCTGCGTCTGCCTGTTTACGCGTATTCCGGATTTCTTCTTCCGCTATGGATTTCGCGTGGTCGAGGATCGAACGGCGCTTCCCGACAAGATTTACAAAGACTGCCAGAACTGCCCGCGGCTCCATCGCTGCGACGAGGTCGCAATGGCCCGGGGAAACCTTCCCAAGGTTTCCATTCTGGGGTCAAAACAGGAAGCCGAACAACTGGTGCGGCTGGGGAGTTAGCGGCTAGCTATTAGAGCGTTTTCACTTTTCCTCTGACCTAGAGAGAGTAGTTAGGAGTGGCCGTTTTTCGATGAAACGGCCACGTACGAGGCATTGTTTTTGGAAACACTTCAAGTGAAAACGCTCTCGCCTCTAGCTTCTAGCCTGGATTTCTGACAGTACGTAGCCAAAACTGTCATCGCGAGCGCAGCATGACCGTTTTTGTCCTGCGGAGTCGAGGGATCTGCTTTTGGGTTGGCGGAGCGGCGCGGATGCGCCTCCTCCGGTCGAGACGACAGGAAGGCAAGCGAGTCAGAGCGGGCCGGCCCTTCGTTGTCTGCTCAGAAAAAGGAAAAAGCCAAAACGAGGAGTATCGCTTTTTCGGCCCACGTAACGTCCGCCTGCGGCGGACGAACATGGGGCACCCCCCTGGTATTCGTGAAATGCAGATCTCTCCAATACGGCGGCGCATTGGCGAGCGCGGAAATGCGAGACTCCCAGGCGTCCCCTCGGCTTGCTTTGGCAAAAATTGGCAATTTTTGCCAAACTTCCTTGCACCAGCTTTTATGCTTTTGGCCGGAAATCGGTGATTTGTTACCAAGAAGCTATTATCAGAAACTCAACGCTTTCTTTTTTGAAGCGCAAAAAACCAAATACAGGGATCCTTCGCTCCCTCGTTTGCGCTCGGGGCTCAGGATGACGGCTGCGGTGAAACATGCCGAACAGCAGATTCGCTAAGTCACAGCCTCATTCACACGTACGAGAGTGAAGCCGTCATAGCCTTTGCCGCCGACGGTCTGGATGGTCGTCGCGGTGACGCCGGGAGTGCGGCGGAGGGCCTCATGAAAGCGACGGACGCCAAGAATACTTGGATCGGTGCTGGCGGCATTGGCAAGTTCCCCATCGCGCACAACATTGTCGACAAAAATTGCAGTGCCTGGACGCGAGAGCCGCAAGGCCCAGGAGAAATATTCCGGAATGTTCGGCTTGTCGGCATCGATGAAGATCAGATCGAAGGGACCGAGGCCCTCTGTGGCCAGTTTCGGCAACAGATCGAGAGCGCGGCCGCGGCGCAGCTCGATCACCTTCTCCAACCCTGCGCGAGCAAAGTTAGCGCGAGCCACGCCAGCGTGCTTCTCATCGAGCTCGAGGGTGATCAGCTTGCCTCCCGGAGGGAGGGCGCGCGCCATCAGAATCGAGCTGTAGCCGGCCAGAGTGCCCAGCTCGAGGATTCTGCGGGCACCGACAAATTGCGCCAGAAGAAAGAGCAGCCTGCCCTGCGGTGCGGAAACATTGATGGGTGGAAGACCGGCCTCGATGCCCGCAGCCAGGGCGCCGTCCAGCGCGGGGTCGGCGGGAAAAAGCTGTTGAGCGATGTAGACGTCTACGGCTTCCCAGGTTTCCTGTGACATGCATGATCCTCGTTTTGAGTGTTTTCAATGGAGCCGCAAACCGGCTCCTGCAATCGTGATGACGCGCGCGCTAGAGCGGTTCTCCTATGGGACTATCCCGGAAAGATGCCACGAACGCAGCTTTCTGCCAAAGAAAGCTGCTCTTGTCCAAACTTGGAGAACCGCTCTAAACGCCTCGCACGCCGCGGCTCAGGTTAGGATACTTGAGGCCCGCTTCGCAGCACGAGGCTGGCGGGAGATGGGATGCCAACCTCCTACAACCAGATCGCGGGACAGAGCACGGCGCGCCTGGCGGCCCTGAGCGACGGCATTTTTGCCGTGGCGATGACCCTGCTGGTCCTCGATCTGCGGCTGCCTGCCGTGGAGCTCGTGCACAACCAGGCGCAGCTCTGGCATGCGCTCGCGGGAATGACGCCTCAGCTCGTCAGCTACCTGATGAGCTTTCTGACATTGGGAATTTTCTGGCATGGGCAACAGGCGCAGCTCAACTATGTGGTGCGGAGCGACCGGCATTTTTCCTGGATCCACATCGCGTTTCTCTTCGCAGTCTCGCTCATGCCGTTCTCGACGAAGCTGCTCGCCGCCTTCATTCACTATCGCAGCGCTCTTCTTTGCTATTGGGGAAACATCGTGATTCTTGGCGGCCTGCTCTATGTGTCGTGGCAGCACGCCAAGCGGGCCGGACTTTTGAGCGAAGAGGTCACACTCCCGATCCAATGCGCGGTCGAGCGGCGGATCGTCGCCGGGCAGCTCCTTTATTTGATTGGGGCCGCGCTCTGCTTCCTCGATGTGTATCTGAGCATCGCCTTCATTGTGCTGGTGCAGATCAATTTCGCGCTGGCGCCGCGGATTCCCTTTCTCTCAAAAATTTAGTCCGCTGATCGGCAGAATTCGATCGCCGCTATACTGGCGGGCGCAGGCTAAAGCATTTTCACGTTTCATTGGAACGGGAAAATGCAAATCCCCCTGCCAGGAGAGATCGATGCCGATTCCCCGCCGCGAATTCTTGCTGGGCATGGCTGCCACGGGCGCAGCCGCCGCGCTGAGGGCCCAGCGCACGAGCTGTGCCTTTCGCCTTGCAGTGATCAACGACGAGATCTCGCAGGATTTCGACCACGCCTGCGCTGTCGCTGCCAAAGAGTTCGGCCTGGGCTGGATCGAGCTTCGCGCGATGTGGAACAAAAATGTCACAGACCTCGACAGCCAGGAAGTCGCCGAGTCGCAGCGGATACTCAAGAAGTACAACCTGCGCGTGACGGACATCGCGAGCCCGCTCTACAAAGTCGATTGGCCCGGGGCGCCGAGCGCCCAAGGCAGCCAGCGCCGGGACCAGTTCCACTCCGCTCTCGATTTCAAAGAACAGGATGCGCTGCTCGAGCGCTCGATTGCCATGGTGAAAGCCTTCGGAACGAACCGGCTGCGCTGCTTCGATTTCTGGAGAATTCCGGATCCGGCGCCCTACCGGGCGGCGATCAACGAGCGCCTGGGGAAGACGGCAGAGATCTGCGCGAAGAGCGCCATCATCCTGCTGCTCGAAAACGAAATGTCGTGCAATACGGCGACGGGAGCGGAAGCGGCGGCTACGCTGAAGGCTGTTCCGAACAAGAACTTCATGCTGAACTGGGACCCGGGCAATGCGGGAACGTTCCCCGGAGCGGTTCCCTACCCTGACGGTTACAATTTGCTGCCGAAGGGGCGGATCGGCCACTGCCACGCGAAGGATGTGACCCGCCAGGCGGGGGGCAAATACGAGTGGGCGGCGGTAGGCACGGGACTGATCGATTGGGTGGGACAGCTCCGCGCCCTCAAGCGCGATGGCTATCGGTATGCGGTGAGCCTGGAAACGCACTGGCGTGGCGCCGGAACGCCAGAGGCCTCGACGCGGATCAGCATGCAGGGGCTGAAAACCGCGCTGAGCAAGGCGGGCATCTCGTGCTGAAGGGGCGCTACGCGGGGAAGACGATCACCAACTTCCCTTTCACCTCTCCGCGATTGACCCGGCGATAGGCTTCGGGGGCTTCGGCGAGCGAAACCGTGCCGCCGACGGGCGGGGCGGTGAACTCTCCGCGATCGAAGGCCGGCGCGACGGAATCGAGGATAGCGCCGCTTACGACGGTATCCATCGCCATGGTGTCGAGGCCGTACAGGGTCAGGCGCCGGTGGTAGAAGCTGGAGAGATCGAAGCTGACGCGCGAGCTGCCGATGGAAACGATGTTGACCTGGCGCCCGTCGAGGGCCAGGGTGTTGAGCGCGATCTCGAAGAGGGACCCACCCACAGTGTCGAAGACGGCGTCCACGCCGCGGCCGCCGGTGAACTCCCTGACCCGGGCTCCGATGTCATCGGTTTCACTGCCGAGCGAGAGCTCGAGGCCGTTGGATGGATCGGGCTTGCGATCGACGCCGATAATTTTCGCTCCCAGGAGGCGGGCGATCTTGATGACGGAGCTACCCACCCCGCCCGAGGCGCCGGTCACAAGAAGGGTCTCGCCTGCGCGTATCGCGACTTTGCCGACAACGCCGGCATAGGCAGTGATGTAGTTGATTCCCGAGCTTGCCGCAGCAACCATCGAGAGATGGCAGGGCTTGGGCCGGGCTCCCTGGGCAGGGAGCAGAATGAACTCCGCATGGCTGCCGTCGCGGGTTGAGCCAATGTCTCCCCCACCCGCCCAGACCTCCTCGCCGATTCTGGCAGGATCGCCGGCGACGATGACGCCGGCAAGATCGCGGCCCGGCGTGCGGGGCAGAGTGGTGGCATGAAATATGCCTAAGACATTCTTGACGTCGCTTGGATTCAGCGAGGCCGCATGCACGCGGACCAGGACTTCGCCCGGACCGGGTGACGGCGTTGGAATCTCTTCCACGCGAAGGTTCGACAGGTCCCCAAAGGTAGAAAATCGCAACGCTTTCATTGGCTAATTAAAAGGCAACTCCTCTTCGGGAAAGAGAATCCCGCATCAATTCCGTAACATCTATTTTTCGCCCGTGGAATAGGATGGTCAACGGGACCGCCCGTGAAAAATCGCCGCTTCCGCAGCGCCTGAAACGGCGGAATTGCATCCGAACTGAAAATAACAAGAAGGGAGAACTGCTCCGAATGCCCCAAGCAACCTACCAGCTCGATCCCGCCCACACCGGTGTGCATTTCAGCGTCCGCCACCTTATGCTCTCCAATGTCCGGGGGGAATTCACCAAGGTCAGCGGAACCGTCGTGGCCGATACCGAGAACCCAGCGAACTCGTCGATCGAGGCTTCCATCGACGCCGACTCGATCAGCACACGCGACCCGCAGCGCGATGGCCATTTGAAGAGCGCCGACTTTCTTGACACCGCGCAATTTCCGGCGATCACCTTCCGCAGCACAAAGATCGAGATACATTCCGGAGGCGGCAAGGTGACCGGGGACCTGACGATCCGCGGGGTTACGCGGCCCGTCACCCTCGAAGTCGAAGGCCCGACCGAGGAGGTCAAGGACCCCTGGGGCATGCAGCGCATCGCAGCTTCAGCGACGGCGACGATCAACCGCAAAGATTTTGGCGTGGCATGGAATGCAGCCCTCGAAAAAGGCGGGGTGGTCGTAGGCGACGATGTCAAAATCACGATCGACGTCGAGGCCATTCGCAAGTAGCGGTTGCGGCTATCCCTTGGCGGCGGCCGCTGGCTTCAGATTTTTCCGGAAGAAGATTGTCGCCTGGGAATTATCGTTGTAACGCTCGCACCGCTCATATCCACGGGCGGTGTAGAGCGCGATGGCCGGTCCAAGGTCATCTTTGGTATCGAGATAAACCCAGGAAGCGCCCAGCTCCCGGGCAAACTGCTCCAGAACGTCCATCAGCGCCGATGCGATTCTCCGCCCGCGGTGCTGGGAACGCACATAGAGGCGCTTGCATTCGAGCGCAGGTTCTTCAAGAGTGAGCGGGCGTAAAACGACGCAGCCTGCCGGCGAGCCGGTGGCGCGCGCGATCCACATCCACCCACTTTGACCGGAAAGCAGAGCGTCGACGGCCTGCGGGTCATCCCGGTGGACAACGCGAATTTCCTCGTAATATTCGGCCAAGAGAGCCGCCGCTAAGCCGAGGTCGGCCGGCCCAGCCCTCTGAACGGTTACCGCCATAAAGATCAGAGTACCGATTCGTGCACGAGCCGGGCCTCTGTTCCTTCCCCAGCGCAATAGAGATAATGGCAGAGTGAGCAAGCCAGCTTTGAGGCGAGTCGCCATTCTCGGTTCCACAGGGTCAATTGGAACCAGCACGCTCTCCGTCATCGAGCGGTACCCGGAGCGTTTTCAGGTGGCGTCGCTTGCCGGTGGGCGGAATGTGGAAGCCCTT
>DATAWF010000241.1:0-11283 GCA_036267335.1 Acidobacteriaceae bacterium | reverse complement strand
GAGGAAAACCGCGGCTGCGCGGCTAATGGCGGCGATCGAGAAAGCCGATGAGGTTACTGTGAAGTGGAACTGACGTGGAATCTCCTTCAAAGCAGGAGGATTGTGCCCGAAGGGACCCTGCGCATCCACGAGTTTACTGTTTCGCAATCAGGGAGATGCTGCTATCTTGTTTTTAAGACACCGCCATCTGCGAATCTTTCGCAACAATGAAATCTGTTGCGGGTTTTCATGGATATTCGCTCGAAGGGATGGGAGCAGCACCATGGGCCGTGATGGAACGCAATGAATCGATTGCGCGAAACAACTGACGGGACCATGGATTGAAACGGAGTTTGTGGTTGCTCAGAAGCGCTAGATCGTCGCAGGGCCGCTAGTGGCACGAGTGCAAATTTAGCTAAGACTTCGTTTAATTTTTTAGAGCGGGTCAATCATACGCATGGATACGACGCTTGTCTCTCCCCAGCCCCACTCTAGCCCTTTGTGGCCGGAAGCGATCCAAGGTAGAACCACTCAGCCGCAAAGTCCGGCGCGCGCACTCACGACCTTGGATCTTGAGAACTGCGAACTTGCCGAGCCGAGCAAGTGGAGTCTCTCTGCGTCCAAGCGGATTTTGGATTTGGCGGTTGCGGCAGCAGCCCTGTCGATCTCTTGCCCCCTTCTATTGCTCACCGGTTTCGTCGTTCGACTTGAATCGCCAGGACCGATCATCTTCCAGCAGAAGCGCGTCGGTCGCGGCGGGGCCCTCTTTACGGTTTTCAAATTCAGAACGATGGAAGTTGCCCAAACCGAGGGGCCTTCCATGACCAAGCATGGGGATCCTCGAATTACGCGCTTCGGGCGTTTCTTGCGCAAGCACAAACTCGATGAGCTCCCGCAGCTCTTCAACGTGCTGCGCGGCGAGATGAGCCTGATTGGGCCCCGCCCCAGGCTGCCGCACCACATGGCGACAACGAATTTGCCAATCCGTCCCGGCCTCACTGGCGCCGCAACTCTTGCCTTCCGCTGCGAAGAAGAGCTGCTCCGGGACATTCCGGACTCGGAGCTCGAAGCATACAATTCCAGCACCATCATTCCCCTGAAGGGCAAGCTCGACTCCGACTACATGGGCCAGGCAACGCTCGCGAGCGATATCGCACTGCTTTACGAGACCGCTTCCTGCTGCATTTCAGGACGTCCCAATACGCTGATGATCGATCTCTCGCGCTAAAGCATTTCTATCCAGGAAAAGTGCTAGGGCCTGTGCGCCCTAATAGCGTTAACAGGCGCTAGTGTGGTGAGTCTGAAGTTCAATGAACAATTTGGCGAATTGGAGGGGTTCGAAGAAGAGCCCTCAGGGGCTTAAAGCCCTATTGACTTTACGGCCTTTATGGCGCGACTAAAGTCGCGCCCTGATACAAAACAAAGTTCACTTCATGAACGAACTAATGACTCAGGGCGCTAGTATTCGATCATGGCAATTTCAGAGAAAGACGTATTCCACGTAGCCGATCTGGCTAACCTTGAACTGACCAGCGAAGAGAGCGCTCGCATGCTCGAGGATCTCAACGCAATCCTCTCGCATATTGCCCAATTGAACGAACTGGACACCACGGAAGTGGCTCCCATGGCGCAAGTCAGCGAGCAACTTGCCGCAGAAGCCGCAAGAGATTTTGCTGGCTCCTCCTCCGCTCCGCGCGCAGACCGGGTTGTGCCTTCCCTTGATCGCTCTCAAGTCTTGATATCGGCGCCTGACGCCGACCGGGCTTTTTTCAAAGTGCCGAAGGTTATCGAACGCTAGCGCAGTTCGCCCGCAGGCCGCGTAGCAACTCCCTTGCTTCCCTAGGGCCTGGCCTGTTAACAGGCCCTAAATCTTGCCTCCCACTTCGCGCGATTCTCTCGATCGGTCCGCGGCCCAAATTGCCGGTCACGAGTGGGAGCTGCCTGCAATTCTGCTGGTTCAGAAATCGGAAGTAGCGAGAGAATCGGGAGCATCCAGAAATCCAGAGAATCGTCAGAATCGTCCATAATAGGCATGATGGAACTCGAACAGATATCGATCCCCGAGGTACGCGCCGCCGTTGCCCAAGCCAGGACCACGGCTGGGGAGTGGACCCGTCTTTTTCTCGACCGCATCGCGAAAGAGAATCCAAAGGTGAACGCCTATCTTGCCGTGGGCCAAGAGCGGGCACTGCGGCAGGCTGCGGCAATCGACGAACTGGTGGCCAGGGGCAAGCCCTTGCCGCCGCTCGCCGGCGTTCCCATCGGGATCAAAGATGTTCTGGTGATGCGAGGTCTGCCCTCGACGGCAGGCTCCAAAATTCTGGCCGGCTATCAGCCCCCCTACGACGCCACCGTTGTCTCGCGCCTGGAAGCAGCGGGCGCCGTTCTGCTGGGCAAGCTCAATTGCGATGAATTCGCCATGGGTTCGTCGAACGAAAACTCTGCCTACGGTCCCGTGAGCAACCCCGCCGCCCCCGGCCGGGTACCCGGAGGATCGAGCGGCGGTTCGGCCGCAGCGGTTGCCGCCGGAATGGCGGTGGCCACCCTTGGCACCGACACGGGAGGCTCCGTCCGCCAGCCGGCATCCTTTTGCGGCGTGGTCGGCTTGTTGCCAACCTACGGCCGAGTCTCGCGGTACGGATTGATCGCCTATGCTTCTTCCCTCGACCGGGTCGGTCCGCTGACCCACACGGCAGAAGACGCAGCTCTCATCCTGGGCGTGATCGCGGGTTACGACCCTCTCGACTCAACCTCGTCGACGGAGCCCGTGCCCAATTATTCGGAATCCCTCGACCAGCCGATTGCGGGGCTTCGCGTCGGCGTTCCCGAGGAATATTTCGCGGATGGCCTCGATCCGGAAGTACGCACAGCGGTGGAAGCAACGATCGATGCCCTGCGTCAGGCAGGTTGCACCATCCAGCCGGTGTCGTTGCCGCACACTCGGTACGCGATCCCAACGTATTACGTGCTGGCAACGGCCGAGGCCAGCGCCAATCTCGCAAGATTTGATGGAGTCCGCTATGGTTTCCGCGCTCCCGGCTCCGATTCCCTGGCTACGATGTATCGCAAATCGCGCGATCTCGGCTTCGGGCCGGAGGTGAAGCGCCGCATTCTCCTTGGCACGTATGCGCTCAGCGCAGGCTACTACGACGCGTATTACAAGAAAGCGCAGCAGGTTCGAACGCTGCTTACCCGGGACTTCATCCACGCCTTCCGGGAGGTCGATGTGCTCGTAACGCCTACGGCGCCTACTCCGGCCTTCAGGCTCGGGGAAAAAACAGACGATCCGATTGCGATGTATCTGGCCGACATCTACACCGTGACGGCAAGCCTGGCGGGCATCTGCGGAATCTCAGTCCCTTGCGGCAAATCACGGGAAGGATTGCCGATCGGGGCGCAGATTTTAGGAAAACACTTCGACGAAGCTACGATCCTGCGGGTTGCTCAGGCGATCGAGAATTTTGCTGGCAGCAGCGCCGCTCGGCGGGCGATTCCGAGCGTCTGACCGTCTGCCCTCGCGGTTCAGAGGGCGTGGGCTAGCAGGTTTACGTTCGTGCCGGCCATCTCGATGACCGCGCTCGAAAAGTCCAGCACCTCGCCGTCAGCTTCCACCCCAAGCGGCATAGGATACTCGCGACCCGGGATCGGCCGGCAGACGATGCGAATCGCATCTTCATAGCGGGCCGCACGGTTCTCCGGCTGCGGCCGTCCCCGCGGGCCAGGCGCACCGAGAAACGCTTCCAGGGAGGCGCGCATCAGGCGCCAGCGGGAGCTCCCCTCGACCGTGGCGACGCGAAGGAACGGAAGCGTCAATCCCCCTCCGGGACGCCAAAAATTCAGCTCCGCGACACGAACGACGATAGCCTCACAAACCTGCCGGCGCAGGACGGCGTTCTCGGGGGTGGTGATCTCAATGTCAAAAGGTTGAAGGGGATGCTGGAAAAGCAGCTTCAACCCAGCGGTGTAGTAAGCCTGCCGCCCATTCGCCTTCTTATTTGCGCCCTGGGCCGCCGCCATCAGAGAGGCATGCAAGCCCATTCCCGCGGACATCGCGAAATACCAGGTCTTGTGTGCTTGGCCTGCGCCCGCCGGGCAGCAGCTGATTCTGCCCAATGGAATCGGCACCGGCCGGCTGGAGAGGAGCCATTGCACGACAGCGGCGGGATCCTTCGGGATCTTCAGATTCTGGGCAAGCACATTTCCGGTTCCAAAAGGCACGATGCCCAATGGAGTTTGGGAGCCCGCCAGTCCTTGAAGAGCCTCAAAGACCGTACCATCCCCTCCGCAGACGATCACCGCGTCCAAGCCTTCGGCGGATGCACGCCTGGCTTGCTCTCCGGCGGCACGAAGGACGCCCGTTTCCTCGAGCTCCACCGTCGCGCCCTGGTTCCGGAAGGTTTCGAGAATTCGCGGAAGATCACGCCCACGGCGCTCTTCAAAGAGAGGATTGACCAGCAGGAGAATTTTGCGCATCAGGAAATGTCGGCCCACCTTGGGGTACTTTTTGTCGTCTTCACTTCGCTCCATCCCGGCATGATTCGGCTCGGGCGCAGTGACGCCCTCAGCAGGCGCCCCGCATCCGGAGCGGCTTGCCCGGGTGTCGAAATTGAAAATGCGATCAAGGAAACCAAGGGCATTGTAGCCGCGCGGAAGCTCTTTGAATGTCAATTCTGTTCCTGGGCTTTTACTTTGCCTGAAGTTGCCGAATCCCACGTCCCGGTAGACGTGGCGGCGAGAAACTCGAGACTGTTTGGTATGGGGCAGCAAGCCCTTTCCATACAACTTGCGGCGCAGGCAGTGCTACGCTCTTTCCGTCGATCCGTTCGGAAATCCGGCGGTTCGCGGAATTTGTCGCGGGGTTTTGCGGAGGCTTTTTATTCCGCAAACACATCCGGGACGGCAATGCTGCCCGAATGGTTGGAATAGGTGCTCCAACTAGGAGCGTAGGAGTTGCCGGCTTGATTCCCCCAACCGGCCCAGTTGTCGCGGCGGCCGCGGGCAAAGAGCTCAAGAAAGGGTCCCGGGCTGCAGGCTTCGATCAAGCGGTATTGCTCGTCCGGCTTGCGCGAATGCTCGCGCTTGCGGCTTTCCAGATAGTTGACCTGAGTACGGCCCGGCTTTAACGTGCGTGCCTTTTTGCCGCGCACGCCAAAAAGGATCAATTCCGTGACATTGCGGAAGTAGAATCCCACGCCCCGGCCGTCGGAGCCGCCATCTTTCCTGATTTTGCGCCAGACCAGATTGCTCTTGTATGCGAAGCCCCATGCCTCTAAAACGGCGAGTCCGTCCGGCAGCAGAGTGTTCGGCACCCACAGATAGAGATGCGCTACTTCCGCCGCGGCGGAAGCAACCGGAAGCGCCTGGATTTGTTCAAGAGTCAAGGTGCCGTAACGGGAGAGGCGCCGGTGCTCAGGCGCGATTTTTCCTGTCCGGTTTTGAAATTGCCAGGGAGGATCGGCGAGGATGGTCCCAAAACACCGTCCGCCGAGAAAGGCAATCAGATCGAGGTTCGGATTGGATTGGCTGCCTGCCATGATTGCCTCTGTGCTTGAAGTTCGTCCGGGACACGTGCTCATCCGAGCTATACCTTCTTTATCGGCACGCGGCAAGAGCATTTCTCCTGATGGTGTAGAGCAGGAAACGGAGCCTAAGGCATTTCTCATGATGTTGTGGAGTGGAGTGCAGATCTCAATGCGGCCATTCCATCGAACCGGGACCCCGGCAAGCTAGCTTGCTGGGGTGGAGAGAATGGCTGCACATAGCAACCGTCGCCACGCCATAGCGTCGGGAGAAATGCTCGAGAAAAGCCGCGAAGGATGGCGGCCGCCGATGTGCAGCAAAAAAGCCCGCGTCTGACGACGCGGGCTTTTTGAAGTAGAGAGCAGTCGAGGTTCTTACTCGCGAACGCCGTCGACAAAGGCCTTCAGCTTGCGGGAACGCGAGGGATGGCGCAGCTTGCGCAGGGCCTTGGCCTCGATCTGGCGGATGCGCTCGCGTGTGACCTGGAAGCTTTGGCCGACCTCTTCCAAGGTGTGTTCGGAACCGTCTTCGAGTCCGAAACGCATCTTGATGACGCGCTCTTCCCGAGGAGTCAGGGTCCGCAAGACCTGCGAGGTGTATTCCTTCAGGTTGACGCTGATGACCGCTTCGGAGGGCGATACGGCCTGGCGGTCTTCAATGAAGTCTCCGAGATGCGAATCCTCTTCTTCGCCGATGGGAGTCTCGAGCGAAATCGGCTCCTGAGCGATCTTGAGGACCTTGCGTACTTTGGCGACGGGGATGTCCATCCGGCGCGCGATTTCCTCCGAAGTTGGCTCGCGGCCCAGCTCCTGCACCAGTTGCCGCGAGGTACGAATGAGCTTGTTGATGGTCTCGATCATGTGCACCGGAATACGGATGGTGCGGGCCTGATCGGCGATTGCGCGAGTGATGGCCTGACGAATCCACCAAGTGGCGTAGGTCGAGAATTTATAGCCGCGACGGTACTCAAACTTGTCGACGGCCTTCATCAACCCGATGTTGCCTTCCTGGATCAGATCGAGGAATTGCAGGCCGCGGTTGGTGTATTTCTTGGCGATGGAGACAACCAGGCGGAGATTGGCCTCGATGAGCTCCCTCTTGGCCTGCTCGGCGTCCATGTCGCCCTGGATCATCTCGCGCTGGGTACGCTTGAGCTCAGCGATCGAAACGCCCGCTTCCTGCTCCAGCTTTTCGAGATCCGTTTTGCAGTTTTTCTGCTGGCGGCGGTATTCCTTGCGCAGCTCTTCGCTCTTGGACTGATCGTGCTTCTGCTCGAGCGACTTGACCTGCCGCTCCAGCATGCGCATGGCGTCGACGGTTTTGTTGACCTTGTCGAGCAGCCGCTTGCGCTCTCCGTTGGTGTACTTGAGCTCGCGAACAATGCGGGAGACTTCGACCCGTTCCCGGTTCATCAACCAACGATTTTTCCGGTGTTCGCGGGCCTTGCTCTTGGGATTGATGGTCGCGAGCTTCTCTTCGAGACCCGCGGCTTTTTTCTGGTGCTTGACCAGGGTGTCGGTCCGGCCGATGGTCTGGCGGATGCGGGCCTGGAGAATCTCTTCCGTGATCTCCTCTTCGTCGAAGACCACGACTTCTTTGATATTGCGCACGCCGCGGCGCAGGTCTTCGCCGAGGGCAACAATCTCACGCACCACGATGGGTGAGCGGGAGATCGCCTTAAGCACCCGCAGTTGACCGCGCTCGATACGCTTGGCGATTTCCACTTCGCCTTCGCGGGTGAGCAGGGGCACGGTTCCCATCTCGCGCAAATACATGCGGACGGGGTCATTGGTTTTTTCGAGCGTCCCCGGCGTGAGGTCGAGCTCAACGTCCTCGCCCTCTTCGCCTTCGCTTTCAAATTTTTCGGCGCCGAACTTGGGGCCGCCTTCAAGGACATCGATACCCTGGGTACCGATCGTGGTCAGCAAATCATCGAGGTCGTCAGGGGAATTGAGGTCGCCAGGGAGCAGGTCGTTGACCTCGTTATAGGTCAAATAGCCCTTTTCCTTCCCCACTTCGATCAATTTCTGAATATCTTCCTCGTACTTGTCTTCAATAGCCAAGCGAGTCATCTCTCCGCATTCGATTTCTTTAGGATGGTCCGTTTTGATCAGGACGCTGTGCGCGATTGGCCGCGAAGGGCAGTTCCGAGACGGTGGTGTTCCGCTTGGCGAGTAGACGCACGTTCCCCAGGCAACAGGATACCACAAAAAAGAAGATGCTTCCTTCTTAAACTTTTGCTTAAAGTTTTCCCTGAAACCCTCTTAGCGGCGGCCTCTTCGCGCTCATCGCATGGGTTTGCCATACCTTTTTCACGACAGCCCTGCCGCAATGTTCCAGTTTCTTAGATGGGGCAGAATCCCATTTCGCTTCATGTGAGAAAGATTGGACAGCCTGCGGGGGCGGAGGAAGGGCCTGTTCACCCTATTAGGGCAAGCAGGCGCTTAGCCGGGCAGGTTCATCTGCTGCATCTGCCGGTCAACCTTGAGCTTCTCTGCAGTCAGAGCAGCCACTTCGCCCTGGTTTCCCGTTCGTTCGGCGGCGGCAATTGCGGACCGCAGGTGGCGCTGCCGGGTGGCCAAGGCGCGATAACCGAGAGTTTCGACGGCAGCGTCAACTTCTTCGCGGCCGATCTCGCCTTGTTCCCTGAATAGAATCTGCACCAGGAGCGCCCGCTCGGCGGTGTCCTCGATCGCTGCGACAGGGTCTGGCTGGCCACGCAGGCGGAGGCCGCGCATCAGCCCGGCCGTGCCAAGCTCCGCGAAGCAGTCGGGGCCGCTGTCCAAAGCCTGAGCGGCACGCTCGAAGACAGCACTGCCCGGCGATCCGGCAAGCGCCCGTACGATGAGGCGTTCGGCCTCGCTGATGCTGTCCAAATTCGAGGCGGGGATCTGATCGCGGCGTTTGCGGGCCGCCTGCTTCAGCTCCTCCCTTACCAAAGCCGAATCGACGCCCAGCTTCTGGGCGGCATCGGCGGCAAACTCCTCACGCACGACGGGATCCGGAACCAGCCGGATATGCGGCATCAGGTAGTTGAGAGCCCTGCTCTTGTTTTCCGGCGTCCGGGGGGAAAATAGCGCCAGGGCCCTTCCGATCAGGTAGTCGGTGTGCGGCTTGGCGCCGCGCAGGGCTTCGACGTACGCGGCGACTCCCCGCTCGCGGATATACCGGTCGGGGTCCAGACCGCCTTCGAGCGTCAGCACACGAACGCTAAAATCCTCGCCGGTCAGCAACGCGATCGATTTCTCCGCCGCATTGGCGCCTGCGGCATCCGGATCGAAGTTGACGATCAGGTTCTTGGTATAGCGGCCGAGGAGGCGCACCTGCATTTCCGTGAATGCCGTGCCGCTGGTGGCCAGCACGTTTTGAACTCCGCCCATATAAGCGGTGATGCAGTCCATTTGGCCCTCGACCAGCACGGCGTATCCCACTTGCCGGATGGGCTGGCGGGCCTGATCGAGGTTGAAAAGCACCTGACCTTTCGAATAGAGAGGGGTCTCGGGCGAATTCAAGTATTTAGGCCCGGCATTGCCATCGGTATCCAACGATCGGGCGGTAAAGGCGATGACCCGGCCAGCCTCGTTGCGGATCGGGAAGACGATGCGTTTCCGAAAGCGCGAAAAGAGAGGCCCGGCAGAGCCATCGGCCTGCTCTTTTGACGAAAAGAGGCCGGCCTGCTGCAGCAGATCGAGGGGCGCTACGCCTTGGAGCCGGTCCCGCAGAGCATTGAAGGACTCGGGGGCATAGCCGATACGGAATTTTCGAGTGGCCTCGACCGCAACTCCGCGGCCGGCGAGATATTCCCGGGCCCGCGCCGCCTCCGGAGTTTGCAGCTGCTCTTCAAACCATGCGGCTGCGCGCTCCTGCAGATCCAGCAGCCTGGCTCGCTGACGGAACTCCTGCGCCTCCTCTTGGCTCGCAAACTCGCGTTTCGGCACTGGGATGCCGCACTTCTTGGCGACCACCTCAACAGCCTCAAGAAAGCCGACATTTTCTATCTTTTGGACGAACGAGAAGACGTCGCCGCCGTCGCCACAACCGAAACAGTGATAGAACTGCCGCGCCGCGTGAACCGAAAACGATGGCGTTTTCTCGCCATGAAAGGGGCAGAGTCCCGAATAGTTCTGGGCTCCGGATTTCTTCAAAGTGATGTATTCGCCGATGACGCGGACAATGTCGGCCTGCTGCTTTACGGTTTGGGCGAAGTCTGGCTGCATGCCCGTTGGAGGCTTGAGAGTCTTTACCATTCTCGCTTGAAAGGCGGCGAGGAAATCCCGGCCCTTGTGTGAATCGGCGCGGTCCTCTGCTCATCCGCGCGAGGCTTTGCCCAGAGGGACCTGCCGGCGAACTTCGGCACAACGCTCAAAAAAAGCAATCACCGCTTTCAGATCCTGTTCGGGAGTGTCGTGCAGCACTTCGCCAAAGCTTCGATTGATCTCCGCATAGAGCGAGTCGAGTTTTTCAAATTTTCTCGAGAGCACCGACACCAGCAGGCTGCGCCGGTCTAGAGGATTGGGCTCGCGTTTGACGTATCCCTTCTTCTCCAGGCGATCGAGCATCACAGTCACGCCCCCGGTGGTGAGGGCCATTTGCCGCGCCAATTCGCCGGGGGTCGCCGGGCCGGTGAGTTCCAGCAGATTGAGACACTGCATGTCGGTCAGGTGCAGGCCTACACGGTCGGCAACCTTCTGGTTAAAAAAAATGGTTGCGGCAATAAAGCGGCGGATCTGCCGGACGACGGCGCCATAAAGAATTTCGCGATTTTCCATTTGACACGGGAGCTCAACACGGCTTAGTTTGTATTTATCTTATCTAGTAAGATACTTAGTTTCCAAGGAGAGTTTACCATGACAAGCGCCGCCCTCAAGGGATATCGCGGAATGGGCATGGAGGGCTCCGTAGCCCGCTGGTACGACCAGACGACACGCAAGGACATGGAGCCGTTCCGCAGCACCGCCCGGCGCCTGGAAGGGCTGCTTGCTTCCGGAGAGATTCTCGAGGTCGCGCCGGGCCCAGGCTTTCTCTCGATCGAACTGGCGCGCAGCGGCCGGTACAAGGTCACAGCACTCGACGTGAGCAAAACCTTTGTGGCCCTGGCACGGAAGAACGCGGCAGAGTCGGGGGTGCAGCCGGAGTTCCTCGAAGGAAATGCTTCGGCGATGCCTTTTGGAGACAACCGTTTCGACCTGGTGGTATGCCGGGCAGCCTTTAAGAATTTCTCTCAGCCCCAGAAGGCCCTCGAAGAGATCTACCGCGTGCTGCGGCCGGGCGGGACCGGGCTGATCATCGACCTCAGCCGCGACACTCCGATGCGGGAGATCAAGAAGTATGTGGATGGAATGGGAACAGGCCTGCTCAATCGCTGGATGACGCTGTCGACTTTCCGTTTCGTGCTGCTGCGCCGGGCCTACACGCGAGGGCAAGTCGAGCAGATGCTGACGCCGATCCCGTTTCTCCGCAAAGAAGTGCGGCAAGAGTCGCTGGGCTTCGAGATCTGGCTGACGAAGTAAGCGCGCAGGCTGCTGCTAAAGCGTTTTCACTTTTCCTATGACATGGAGAAAGCGGTTAGGAGTGGCCGTTCTTCGACGGAACGGCCACGTACGAAGTAGCGTTTTTGTGAACACTTAAAGTGAAAACGCTCTAGTGAGTCTGAAGTTCATTGAACAATTTGGCGAAATGGAGTGGAGCCCTCAGGGGCTGAAGTGTCCGCGTGAGAACTACACAAGGTACTTGTAATTCAGTGGGGAGTTGGGCGACAAGAGAGCATGTCGCGATTCAAGGTTT
>DATAWF010000240.1:0-14162 GCA_036267335.1 Acidobacteriaceae bacterium | reverse complement strand
CCCTGAAGACCTCCGAGCGTAGGCGAGGAGGGACGAAGGATCCCTGTATTTTTAGATTCTCGGGTGGCCCATTCTAGGCGCCGCTGTTGCGCGTAGAGTGGGAGCGCAAGAGTTAGAGTTCTGCTGCCGCGTCCTTCACTCCACCGCCGTCATCCCTGAAGACCTCCGAGCGTAGGCGAGGGTGGACGAAGATGGGTCCCTAAGTCTCGTTCTCTGAAATGGTGCCGTTGGAACAAATTCTGTCATCTCGACCGGAGCGTGAGAGCGGAAGCTCTCATGCGCAGCGGAGAGATCTGCATTGGCCTTTGCTTTTCTTTCTGTCATTCCCGTAGGGAATCTGCTGCTGCATTGTCCGCGGGTGGCCCATTCAACGCGCCGCTGTTGCGCGTAGGGTGGGAACGCGAGAGCCAGAGTTCCGCTGCCGCGCCCTCCACTCCACTGCCGTCATCCTTGAGGACCTCCGAGCGTAAGCGAGGAGGGCCGAAGGATCCCTGTATTTCGTGGGTTGCTCCTCAAACGCTGGTCTCACCTCGCTCAACCCCCCAAACAAGAGCCCTATGGCAAAAGTTGGCAATCTTTGCCAAGAGAGGCTTCGCCGATTTTCTCGGTTTTGGCCGACAATCTGAGTTTTTTACCAAAGAGTTAATAGCTCAAACATAACGCTTTTTTGAGAACCTGCATTTTGGGAGGCAAACGCCTCCTGTCCCTGAGGTGAGTTTTTTTGTTAGGAGCGATCTCTATCGGCTGGTCGCCGTGGCGGGAAGGATCTCTTCGACATCGACCCATTGCGTCGGGTAGACGCCGGTATAGCAAGCAGTACAGAAGCTGTTGCCCTCGTCGCCGTCGCAGGCCTCCTTCAATCCCTCAAGCGAGAGATAGGCAAGAGAGTCGGCTTCAATGAAGTTGCAGATCTCTGGGACCGAATAATTGGCGGCGATCAGGTCGCGCTTGTTGGGCGTGTCGACCCCGTAGTAGCAGGGCGCGATGGTGGGGGGACAGCTGATCCGAAGATGGACCTCGCGCGCGCCGGCCGACCGCACCATGCGGACAATCTTCCGGCTGGTGGTGCCGCGAATGATCGAATCGTCCACCAGGATGATGCGCTTGCCTTCGAGCAGATTGCGCACCGGGTTGAGCTTGAGCTTCACGCCGAAGTCGCGGACGCGCTGTTCGGGTTCGATGAAGGTTCGCCCGACGTAGTGGTTGCGGATCAGCCCGAAGTTGAAGGGAATGCCGCTTTCTGCCGCGTAGCCCAGAGCGGCGGCGACCCCGGAGTCGGGAACGGGCACCACCAGGTCGGCGTCCACGCTCGATTCGATCGCCAGGCGGCGGCCCATCTGCTCGCGGCTCGCCTGGACCCAGCGGCCAAAGATGCGGCTATCGGGCCGCGCGAAATATACATGCTCGAAGATGCAGCTCGATTGCGGAACCCCGCTGGCGAATTGCACCGAGGAGACACCCTCGCGCGTCACCATCACCAGTTCGCCCGGGCGCACGTCCCGTTCGAATTTGGCGCGCAGCAGATCGAAGGCGCAGGTCTCGGAGGCAAAGACGATGGTGTCGGGACCCTCCGCATTGGCAATGCGGCCCATCGAGAGCGGCCGGAATCCGCGCGGATCGCGCGCCGCGAAGATACGGTCGCGCGTCATCATGACAATCGAGAAGGCGCCATCCACCTGGCGGAGCGAGTCGGCGATCGCGTCGATGAGAGTGGTAGCCCGCGAGTGCGCGATGAGCTGGACGATGATTTCCGAGTCGCTGGTGGTCTGGAAGTAAGCGCCCGAGCGTTCGAGCTCTACCCGCAGATTGCCTACGTTGACCAGATTTCCGTTGTGCGCGATAGCAATCAGCCCGCGGGTCGAATCCACGCGGATGGGCTGCGCATTGAGCAGGGCCGAGTCGCCTGTGGTCGAGTAGCGGGTGTGGCCGATGGCGAGCTCGCCGGGCAGCTTGGCGAGGATGTCTTCGGAGAAGATGTCGGCGACCAGCCCCATGCCTTTGATATTCGAGAGCTTGTGGTAGTCGGTGGTGGCGATGCCTGCCGATTCCTGGCCGCGGTGCTGCAGGGCGTAAAGCGCTAGAAAAGCCTGGCGCGCGGCATCGGGATGTCCGTGGATCGCAACCACGCCGCACTCTTCCCGCAGCTTGTCGAAGGGAATCCCGTCGCAGTCTTCTTCGAGGCTGTTGTTACCGTCCACGGTTGCGCGCTCCATTGGCCCTCAGATCTCCATCGCATTCGCTTCTGTGCCGCTCTCAGTTCTCGACCGCAAGATCGCCGGCCAGTTGCATGGCCAGCGCCTCCGTCCATACATGACGCAATCCCGAGATTCTTTCCCGGATCAATATGTGACCGTCCGTCGCTACCTCAAAGATCTCGGAAATCGTTTCGCCCAAGACCGTCACCATGAGGCCGCTGTATTCCCGCACCACATTCTCCACCTCGGCGACATGGTTCTTGCTCGCGGTCACGAGCATCTGGCTCGCGGCTTCGGCAAACAAATCCCACTCGAGCGGCAGGTCGGGCGCCTTCTCCAGATTGGCGCGGACGCCGATTCCATTGCTGAAGCCGCCGGTGGCCAGAGCGACGGCGATGCCGCCGTCGGCGATGTCGCGAGCGGAGCGGAGAAGCCCACGGCCCGCGAGATCAGCCATGCACTTGTGCAGATTAGCCTCGACGGCAAGATCGAGGCTGGGGGGCGCGCCCCACAGACGACGCAGCACGGTCTTCGCGTATTCGGAGGAGCCGAATTCGCGCATCCGCTGCTCAATCGGCGCGAGCGTGGAAGGCGCGATAAGAAGTACGGCGTCGCCGGCCTGCTGGAAATCGGCAGCAATCGCCTGATCCGCCCGATCCAGAATGCCGACGATGCCCAGCACGGGGGTAGGATAGATCGCTTCGCCCCGCGTCTCGTTGTAGAGCGAGACATTTCCGCCGGTGATCGGAGATCCAAACGCGATGCAAGCTTTTGCGATGCCGTCGATCGCCGCGGACAATTGCGCCATGATCTCCGGCTTTTCCGGATTGCCGAAGTTCAGGCAGTTGGTCGCGGCGACGGGCACAGCGCCTGTGGCGGCCACCTTGCGCGCGGCTTCGGCCGCGGCGTGGGCTGCTCCCAGCTCGGGGTCGAGATAGCTCCAGCGGCCGTTGCCCGCGAGAGCCATGGCCAATCCCCGCGCCGTGCCCTTCACGCGCAGCACGCCCGCTTCGCCTCCCGGGCCTTGCACGGTGTTGGTTTGCACCATCGAATCGTACTGCTCGAAGATCCATCGCTTGGAGCAGAGTCCGCTGGAAGCCAGTAGCGCGCGCATCTCATCGGCATAGCGCCCCGGAGTCAGGCGCAGCGGAACCTCGTCGAGAAAATTCAACGTCTCCAATGCTTCCGCCGGCGGATCGGCGGGGACGGGCGGCTTCCACTCGCCGACCGGCCGATGATAGAGCGGCGCATCGTCTGTCAGCGATTGGTTGGGAATGTCGGCGACCAGCGCGCCATGATGCAGAATGCGCAGCCGCGGCACGGCAATGACTTCGCCGGCAATGACCGCATCGAGGCCCCATTTCGCAAAAATGCGAAGAACCTCCTCCGCGCGATCCTTTTCTGCTACCAGCAGCATGCGCTCCTGGCTCTCGCTCAGCATGATCTCGTAAGCGCTCATGCCGGTTTCCCGCTGGGGAATCCGCGCGAGCTCGATCTCGATACCGACCCCGCCGCGGGCCCCCATCTCGCAAGTGGAGCAGGTAAGTCCCGCCGCGCCCATGTCCTGAATGCCGACAATCGCGCCGCTCTGCATCGCTTCAAGGCAGGCCTCGAGCAGCAGCTTTTCCATGAACGGATCGCCGACCTGCACGTTGGGACGCTTCTGCTCGGAGCCCTCTTTGAACTCTTCACTCGCCATCGTGGCGCCGTGGATGCCGTCGCGTCCGGTCTTCGCGCCCACGTAAATCACCGGGTTGCCGATGCCGGAGGCCTTGGCGTAGAAAATCTCGTCCCGCTTGACCAGCCCGAGGGCAAAGGCGTTCACCAAGGGATTGCCGGAGTAGCAGCTCTCGAAGCGCGTCTCGCCCCCCAGGTTGGGGACGCCGAAACAATTGCCGTATCCGGCGATGCCGCTGACCACGCCTTCCAGAATGGAGTGGTTCTTGTGCGCCAAAGCCGTCGCATGCGGGCGTGAGCCCCCAATCTCGTCCTCGTTCAGTGGGCCGAAGCGCAGCGAGTCCATCACCGCCAGCGGCCGCGCGCCCATGGTAAAGATGTCACGCAAGATGCCGCCGACTCCCGTAGCCGCGCCCTGAAAAGGCTCGATGTACGAGGGGTGGTTGTGCGATTCGATCTTGAAGGCGCAGGCCCAGCCGTTGCCGATGTCGATGATGCCGGCGTTCTCGCCTGGCCCCTGTACGACGCGGCTGCTCTTGGTAGGCAGACGCTTGAGATGGACGCGGGAGGATTTATAGGAGCAGTGCTCGCTCCACATCACGCTGTAGATGCCTAGCTCCGTCAGGCTGGGCACGCGCCCGAGCGCTTGCACGATGCGCTCGTATTCCTCAGCGGTGACGCTGTGTCGAGCCAGCAGCTCAGGCGTAACGGAGACAGATTCCGGTGCCACGGGCAGCGAAGCGGGTTTCATGACGGTAAACCTATTGTCGCATGATGCGCGAGCCAACGCAGGAAGAGAAACTTCCGAACTCCCGCCGATTCGTCACTTGCGGCGCAAAGTTTGGGCGACCGCCCGGATCTCTTCCGGGCCGGTGCGGCAGCAACCCCCAATCCAATCTGCGCCTGCACCCCGCCAGGTGAGAGCCATTCCACCGAAATTTGCGGCTTCGCCGGCGCCCGTCCAGCAGCGCCGCTCCGCGTCCCAGCCCTCGCCGGAATTGGGATAAACGGCAATAGGCTTGCTCGTCACCGCTGCGGCTTCGCCGATCAGCGTCGGAACGAACCGCGGGTGGGTGCAGTTGATCCCAACGGCAATTGCCTGCGGCTCCTCCTCGAGAATCCGCACACACTCCGCAAGCTCTTCTCCGTGCGCAACCCGCTTGCTGTCCCGGCAGGTAAAGCTGATGCAAGCGCCAATCTCGGGAAATTGCCGCAGCGCCCGAACCACTGCGCGAGCCTCCTCGGCCGAAGGGATGGTTTCGAAAGCGGCGAAATCGGCAGCGGTCTCTTTGAGAACGGCAAGCCGCTGGGCATGGAAGGCCGTCAAAGCCTCAAAGCTGCAATCGTAGTTGCCGTGATACTCCGCGCCATTGTGGAGCGCGGCGCCATAGGGACCGAGCGAAGCCGCAATCCAGACCTTGCGAGAATGCTGGGCGCAATAGCTGTCGCGGGCCTCTCCAGCGATGCGCACCGCCCCACGCAGAGCGGCTGCAGCGCGGGAGTCCGCATCGCTCGAGCTGAGCCCGTCCGCAAGGAAGACCTCGGCCGAGACTTGATAACTCGCCGTCAGCAGGCAATCGGCGCCCGCTTCGAGATAGTCACGGTGCACTGCGGCGACGATCTCCGGCGCGTCGAAAATTGCGCGCGCCGACCACAGCGGGCTTGCGAGATTGCAGCCTCTCCGCTCCAGCTCGGTCGCCATGCCCCCGTCGAGGATTTCGAGGCCGGCAAGGTCGAGTTGGTCGAGCCTGGTCATGAGGAGCCGGTCACCTGCTACGCATGTCGAGAGAAGACGGCTAGGAACTTGTTGAAATACCCGGGCTTTGTTGTGCGTACCGGGAATCCAGCGAAGTGTTACCTGTGTCTCCGGTCCACTCTGTTACCGGTCTGCCCGGTCTGTACCTTGTAATAGGGCATGACTTTAGTCGTGCCGAAAATGCCGCAAAATCAACGTGGGCTTCAGCCCCTGAGGCATGCTTTTCGTCAATTGCGCCACCTGTGTTGAGTTTTTCCGCAGCCTCTTCAGCCCTGAAAGCGGGAACTTAGCTTCGAGTGAGTTTTTCAATAAATTCCTAGGCGGGTTTCACCGGTACGAGGCCGTGACGCAGCATGATTTCGGCCATCTTCTTTGGATCTGGCGGGCCACCGCCTGCGAATACTTCCCGTATTTCGCGGAAGTATTGCGCACCGAAGACGCCGGGTGTGAGCATGCAGAGTACCTTCGCCGTCTCGTCGAAGGGATTCGTGAAGGCGTGAACCTCTCCGCGCTCGATCGCGAGCGACTGCCCCTGGCCGGCGTCGAAAATTTGGCCGTCGACGGTCAATCGCAGCTTGCCGGCGATGCCGTACATGACTTCGTCGAAGCCGGCATGATGATGCGGCACCGGCATTCCTGCTCCAGGCGATACGTCCATCTCGAACATCGTGAGCAATCCGCCTGTTGCGGGCCCATCGATAAGGATGCGCAGAACAATCCCGGGCAGGCGAATCTCCTCCGGCTGATCGGCCGACACTAGCATGGGTCGCTTCCTTGCCATCCACTGTATCTCGAAAGCATTGTGCTGAGTTTCTGCAAGGGATCTCAGCCTGCGACTGGAGGCGCTGGATATATGATTCCGCGTCACACTTCCACTTGGGTCAGGTGAAAGGATGAGATCGTGATGAGAGTCAAGACCAGCAATGTCGGCGCCAAATCGACAACCCAAGGCAAGACAGTGCGGGAGAGAATTCCCGAGCCGTAGAGCACGCCTTCACATCCCGTCAGAAGCAGATAGAGCAGCGCGCCGGTCCTCTTCCATCCCCAGCCAAAGGACAAAAAGGAACACCCTGCCAGATCGCCCAGAAGGACACACGCGATCCATGGACCAATTCGCCTCATGAGCTCCATCTCAACGACAGTTGGGAGCAAGTAGAGACAGAGCAATCCGGCAAGCAGCAGAAGCAGGATCTGGCTCCCAGGCAGGCCTGTCGGTTCTGTGAGAAGCGAACGGAAGCGTCCAGGCGAAGCAGACGGATTCCGAGCCGGCTGGGCCTCCGATGTGGATTCGGAGTTCCCGAGAGTCGCCGGAGCTTCCGCCGGACAAGTGTGTCCAGCCTCGAGCGCGATCAGCTCGGCATGTCCCGCGCCGCGGCCTAAGCTCGCAAAACATCGCGTGCAAATGGTCTCGAAGCCGCCATCCTCGTGCGAGCGGTGATAGTAATCCAGAAGTCCCATGGAAGCGCGCCTATACCAAGTCTAACGATTCGGTGAATGGGTGGACATGCCTGCATTCGCATCAAGCGTTATTGCCGGTGCAGCTTGGCACGTGGCTGGCAGTGGCCGCGAGACCGCCGCGACGATTGCCGGAATCAAAAACCCAAATGCAGACAAAGATGCGTGGAACCGGTTCATTGGAAATTAGCTCGACAAAAATTGGTTCGCTCGGAATTTCTTCACTGTGAGTTTTTGGCGTAGAGCGGCAGCTCACCCTGGACCTTGGTATGCAGCCGGTAAATGCTGGTGGATGCCGTGATGTAGAGCGTGTGGCCGTCACCGGTGAACGCGAGATTGGCGGCGACCTCGGGCAGCTTGATCTGGCCGAGCACTTTCCCTTGTGGCGTCACGATGCGGATGCCCCCGGGACCGGTCGTCCATAGATCGCCGGCCATGTCGACCTTGAGCCCATCGGGAACGCCCCCGCCCTGCGGATGGGGATATGCGATCAGAACGCGGCCGTTCGAAACCTTGCCGTCCGCTCCAACATCGTAGGCCTCCACGTACATCTGCGGTCCGCTGTTCGAGACGTAAAGCGTCTTTCCGTCAGGCGAGAAGCCGATGCCGTTGGGCATCGTGAGATCGGTGATCGCCGGGGTCAGCTTGCCATCGGCATAGCGGAAGACGGCGTTGAACGGCAGCTCTTTGTCGGGAGAGTGGTTCTGCCCCTTCAAGCCAAAGGGGGGATCGGTAAACCAGAAGGATCCGTCGGGAGCAAAGACGATGTCGTTCGGGCTGTTGAGCTTTTTCCCCTCGTAGGAATCGAGCACCACCGTCTCGTGCATCTGGTCGTCAAGCCGCACTACCTTGCGGCCGCCCTGCAGGCAGACCAGCACCGTGCCGTCCTTGTCGGGAGCCATTCCATCGGATCCCTGATCGACTCCCGGCGTCTTGTTTTTAACGCCGCCGGAGTTGTCGAGCAGAAGCTCGACCTTGCCATCCTTGGGGTCGAAGGCGCGCAGCTTGTCGCCGCGCACATCCGAAAACCAAAGCCTCCCGCGATGCCACAACGGTCCTTCGGTGAAGGTGAAGCCGGTGGCAACCCGCTCGATCTTCGCATCCGGCGCGATCACCTGGTCGAGCGCCGGGTCGAGCCGGTCGATCGATATTCCGGAATTGGATACAGCAGATGTTTCCGAAGCGTTTTGGCCGGCCGCAGCCAACAGGCATCCGCCAACCAGACTGGCCGCGAGAAGCAAGAGCGGGAGAAAACGGAGTTGGGTCATCGAGATCCTTCTGCAAAGCCGGCCGCAGCTATCGTGGCGCCACGGCTCTATTCAATTTCTCTCAGGCGCGCAGTGTTCGTCCAGTTCTAGAGCGGAACACCTCGGCGGACACGGAACGCCCCGTTTCCGTCCTGTCTATTTGTAGCCGAGGGCGAATGAAATTACATTGGAGCCGTCAGTTCCCGCGACATATTGACGCCCGTCGACCATGTAGGTCATTGGCGAAGCGCGCCAGGAGTCGTTGCTGCGGAAGGTCCACAAAGTCTTGCCTGTTTTGGCGTCAACAGCGGCAAAGTCGCCGCCGATCTCGCCATGAAAAACCAGGCCGCCGGCGGTCGCGAGCACGCCGGTGTAGTCGGTTTCCTGCGGGCCCACCAGCAGCTTTTCCCATGCGACATCGCCGGTTTCGATGTTGAGAGCGCGCACGTACCGGGTTCCAATGTCGTTTGGGTCAGGATTGTTGTCCCAGATGCGGCCCGTCTTGCGGTAGACCCCGCAATCTTCCGCTGCCATTACGTAAAAAAGTTTGGTTCCCGGATCGAAGGCGGTGGAGTACCAGTTGGTCGCGCCGCGTACTCCAGGGCAGGTCTTCGTTCCCTCAACTGTAGGCGTTTGGCCGGGAATCATGATGGGCGAGCCGTCAGCGTTGAAACCGCTGGCCCATGTCATTTTTTTGACGAAGGGTTTGGCGAGCAGGAACTGCCCGTTCGTGCGGTCCAGGACATAGAAGATCCCGCTGCGTTGGGCCGAAAGCAAAAGCTTGCGCGGCTTGCCGTGCCAGGTCGAGTCGACCAGGAGCATGGGCTCGGTCGCGTCCCAATCGTGCGTGTCCCGCGGCGTGAACTGGAAATACCACTTCAGCTTGCCTGTCTTGGGGTCCAAAGCCACAACGCAATTGGTGTATAGATTTTTGCCTTCGCGCTGATCGGGATCGGTGTCGGGATAGGGATTGCCGATCGCCCAGAAGAGCGTGTCGGTCTCCGCATCATAGGAGCCGGTCGACCATGTTGCGCCGCCCCCGGTAGGCAGAGCGCGGCCGATCCAGCTTTCCGACGGAGGCTCTCCAGGCTTCGGGATGGTGTAAAAGCGCCAGGCCAGCTTTCCGGTGACCGCATCGAAGGCCACAAGAAAGCCCCGGATCGGGCCATCCCCTCCGGCAACTCCGGAGACGACGAGATTGCCGACGACCAGGGGTGCGCTCGAGTTGTAGTACCGGCCGATGGCTCCCGTCTCGGGCAAGGGCTGAGACCACATCACCGCGCCGGTCAAGCTGTTCAGGCAAACCATGTAGTCGTCGTCGGAGACATAAAAAACACGGTTGCCCAGAACGGCTACGCCGCGATTGGGGCCGCGAGGCCCTGCTGCCGCTGCCGGCCGCGCCCCGCCGCGTCCTCCTCCACCTCGGCCTTGAGGCACGCCCGCGCCCAGACCATTGGTGCGCGGCGTACACCAGATGGTGCTGCCGGTGCGCGCATCGAGCGCGCAGGTCTGCGGGATGCCGGTGACATACATCACACCGTCGACAACCACCGGAGTGCTTTCAAGCCCGTTCCCTCCCGGAGCAAAGAGGAACTGAGGCTGGAGCTGCCGCACATTTGCGGTGTTGATCTGATCGAGCGGACTGTAGCGATTCCCGTCGACGGATCCGTTATAGGTAGGCCAATCGCCCTTCTTCGGATGGACGACGGCGTCAATCGCAGCTTGCGTGGCCGGGGCCGGCGATCCAGCGACAGGGCCGGCTTCAATGCCGCCGAGAGTAGAAAGATAGGCGAGCAGGTCGCGGCGCTGGTCCGCGGTCGCCTTCAGCGGCGGCATGTACGCCTGTCTTTCCTGACGGAAATTCGTGTAGTCGCCGGCATCAAGCAGATGCAGCTTTCCGTCGAAGGTCTGCAATTGCAGCTCATGTTCCGTGCGCTTCCGTCCGAAGCCGCGGAGCTGCGTCCCGTTCTTAAGAGTCACATCTACGACTGCCCATGAGAAGTCGGGGCAGAAAGACCACGATGGACAGACGGAAAGCGAGTGGGTACCCAACTGCGAGGTGGGATCGTCCAACACCTTTTCAATCTCGGGCATGCTGGATCGGGCCGCGATGTTCGACAGATCGGGTCCATTGACCGAGCCCACTCCGCGAACCATATGGCAGCTGGAGCAGCGGCCCTCGCCAGAGAAGAACTTCTCGCCCGCTGAGACTTGTTCCGGCGGTGCGCTGGCCAGCGCGGAGAGATTCATGGAGTGAAGCCACTGTGCTAATTGGGTGATCTGGCCGGTCGGAAGCGAGGCGAACGAGGGCATTCCGCCCGGTGTGCCCTGGCGAATGATGCTTTCGATCCCTGGAGCGTCAAGCTTGCGCAGATCGGGGTTATCGCTCAGCGAAGGAGCGCGCTCTCCGCCGCCGCCACCGGAACCGTGGCAGCCGGCACAGGTATTTTCAAAAACCTGTTTTGCGGCGGAATAGTCGGGCGCGTTTTGCGCGAAAGCGGGAGGGAATCCCGCGGGTGCTAAGAAACCGGCGAACAGCAGAGATGCCAATGCGAGTCGCTTCATCTTGATAATCAAGCCATGCTTGGTTGGTTCGGGCTGCGCTTGACCCATTTGTAGGCGGCAAGGGAGTTTTTCCAGAAGAACTTTTCCGCCGCCGCCCGCGACCGGGTGGCGAAGTAGTCGCGCGCCGTCTGCACAATCTGCGGCAGCGTTGCCGCGCCCACGCTGTTCGGCCAATCGCTGCCAAAAACCACGCGGTCTTCGCCGAAGGTTTCGAGCAGAGCGTCGAGACCGGCCTTGTGCGCGGCCACGCTGGTGTCCGCCGCTCCGGTGCGCGAGCGGTGATCGATCTCCGACAGCTTGGCGTAGATCTTCGGCCGTCCGGCGATCTCTTTGAAAACCGCATCAAAATCGGCCTGGTTCGCAGGCGTCCGCTCGAGCATCGGCATATGGTCGACCACGATGCGCAGGTCGGGCACCGCATCGTTGACTTTGACGATGGCCTGCAGCAGATCCAACCGCGGATTGCCGGTATCGAGCATGAGATCCGCCTGCGCGAGCAGCTTGAGTCCCTGGATGAAAGTGGGGTTGCTCACCTGCTGCACGATGTTATAGCCCCAGATATTGCCATAGCGGATGCCGCGAAAAAGGGGATTGCGGTGATAGCGGTCAAGATACTCGCCGAACTCGGGCTTGTCCGGCTGCAAGTCGCCGACCGTGCCCACCATGATGTTCTCCTTTTGCGCGACCTCCAGAACCCATAGGTTGTCTTCGATCCATGGGCTGGCCTCGATCTCGATCGCTCCCACCACGCCCAGAGGGGTGCCGAGAGCGGCATACATTGCCGGCAGCGCCACTCCTCCCTGATAGTCCCGTGAACCTTTATAAGGGGCGCCCTGGGGACGCGTGGCGTCGAAAAGATGAATGTGGGTGTCGATGATGGGAATGTCGTCGACCGGGGCGGCCGCTCTCGCGGTCCTGGTCGCTGCGATCGCCAGCGCGGCGGCGCCGGTCAGAAACTCTCGTCTTTGCATACGTGTCATTGTCGCGAGCGGACTCGCTCGGAATCATCGGGAAGTTCAAGGGGCATTGTCAAGGAGGAAGGAAGCGGCGACTGTGAACGGAGCCCGCGGAGCACGGATGGTAGCCGATCGCTTCGGCGAGAAGCGGACTAGAATCCTTGCCAGAATGCGCCGCGGGAGCGTGAGTTGCCCTGGTTCCCGATGGCGATGGATCGAACCGATGACATTGACTCGCAGAACCCTGCTCTCCCTCTCCGCCGCGTTGCCGGCTCTGCATCTGACCACCGCGCTAGGTGCTCACGAGGATTCGTATTTTCCTCCTCCTGACGCGGCGGGCGGCTGGCGGAGCCTGGAACAGGCGTCTCAAGCGCGCACGCGCGCCGGCGTCGACCAAGCGCGATTGGACGAGGCCTTTCAGTATGTACAAACCACCAGTCAGCATGGCGGCTTGCTTGTCGTGCGGCACGGCTATCTCGTCTATGAGCGGTATTTCGGCAGAGGCAACCGCGAGGCCAATCCGAACATGTACTCCATCGGCAAAATGTTTACCAGCGTTGCCTGCGGAATCATGCTGTCGGAACATGCCGGCCAATTTCCTGACGGGTTGGCGCAGAAGGTTTTTACGAGCAGGTATCTGCCCGAAGCTCTCCCGCTCGCCGATCCCCGCATGGCGGAGATACAGTTTGGCCACCTGTTGACCATGACTTCGGGCATTCAGCGGGCGCACATGGATCCGGCCTTCACCGCGATCCTTCCCGCAGGCGGCCATTCGACAGGAATCGTGCATGGCGAGAATGTAGCGGTTCCCTATTGGACTCCGCCGGAATCCATGCGCAGCCGCGTGCTCTCCCAGGACGGCAGTGCTGTTTGCGGCGCGATGTGGACCGCTCCCGGAGAAGGGTATTGTTATTCGCGCGATCCCCACGTTGCCTCCATCGTTTTGCGCCGTGCAGTAGGAATGGAATTGCAGGATTACCTGCGGGAGAAACTGGCGAAGCCAATGGGCTGGGAGCGATGGGGCTACGCGTTGCGGACGCCGTCAGGCGTCCTTCCGCACACTCCGGGCGAGGGTGGCATCGCGCTTCATTCGACCGACGCCCTGCGCTTCGGATATCTCCTTCTGCAAAAGGGCAGATGGAGAGACCGGCAGCTCATTCCTCGCGAATACATCGAGCTTTTGAGCCGCCCTTCGCCTTTCAATCCGCACTCGCCCTTCAGCCTTCAATTCGAGGTGAATGCCGACGGCCACGTCGCCGGCGCGCCGCGGGATGCATTTTTCAAATCCGGGGCAGGCGGCTTCGGAATCTATATTGTTCCGTCGCTCGACATGGTGATCTACAAGATGGCTTCTTTGGACGAGAGAACTTACGATCCGGATGCCACCGGCCTCCCGCTTGCCTATTCGCCGGACACCTCGCGGGATGCATGGAAGCCGCATCCTCTGAACCAGTTTGTCGATGGTCCAGTGGAAGGGGACACGGGCGTTCGCCGGACGTTGGAAATGACGCTGGCCGCGGTCATCGATTAGCCGGCGGCTGAGCGAATTCGCGGCAAGGGCCGCGAGCCGGAGAGCGCTCCCTTCTTCTGCTACACTGAACTCTGGCTCATGAGCTGCGTTTGACGCTCTCCCGCCCGGGAGGGCCCTTAGGCTCAAGAGCCTCTCAAAACATGCGTTCGGGGAGTGGCTCAGCCTGGTAGAGCACCTGGTTCGGGACCAGGGGGTCGGAGGTTCGAATCCTCTCTCCCCGACCATTCGTAATCAGCAGCGAGAGTTTCCTGAATTGCAGCTACCTTTTTAGGCGTGCGCTCGTGGAGCTTTCGGCTTGTCCAGTGAGGACACCGCAAGCCGCTTAGCCTCATTCCTGATGTGGCTGTATCGCTCGATCATCTTCGGACGAGCGTTTCTCCTGATGATGTACGGCGGAGAGTAGAGCCCATCGCAGCCATTCCATTCAAGAATGGCTGCACAGAACAGCCATCACCACACCATCGTGTCAGGAGAAATGCGTTTGAATCCGGCCAAGGCTTGAATCGTTCCATCGCCTCTCACTCCGCGATCGCCGAAACGAAGCGAGACCTCATATCGTGCCAGACGGTTCGTGTCGTAACCCCACCATTCGATCGGCGGGTTGCCCTCCGCGTGCGTTCCATTCATCAGAGGCCGCCATGCCGTTTCTAGCGATGGACGGGTGCAGTAGTTACGCCAGTGGATTACTTAGGCGCGATGGAGTAATCACTCTTTTTCGGCCAGGTGGTGACCTGAAAGATGTAGACGCAACCGCGATTGTTGCTATTCTTCCCTCACTTC
>DATAWF010000239.1:0-10122 GCA_036267335.1 Acidobacteriaceae bacterium | reverse complement strand
CCGGTAGGGCCAGAAAGCGGCAGTTTGGTTCCCGGAACTTCCCGAAGGTCCATGCGTATTGAGGAATATGCGCCGCCTCTTCTATCTCGGGCTGTTTGCCCTTCTACCTCTCTCCGGCTTTGCGCAGACCAAATTCGACGTCGCTACCATTCGGCCCCCAACAGAGCGGGTGGAGTTCGAGCGGGACGGGCTGGGCCTGCAGATTGCTTCGCGGACAGCCGCTTTCGACGTTCTGGTGGTCGATCATGTCGAGGAACCCACGGCGAACTGACGAGGGCCTGATCAGGACTTTGGCTTCCACTGCTTTCGTGGAGGGCGGACAACCGGCTCTTCGCCTGGCGGACGGGGCGGGGCCGGTTGAGGCGTGTCCGGGATGGGGTGCAGCTTGGCTTCGGGGGCAGCGGCATTCGCCACGGCCTCGACTCTCGCCGCAGGGGCTTGCCGCTCCTCGTGAAGAGGAGGCGGAAGGATGGCTGCCGAGTGGCCGCCCAATCTCTCGACGAGCAATTCCGCGATGTCCTTCACGGCGATTCCGCTTTCCTGGGTGGCCTGTCCGCGGGCGCCGGCCAGCATGTTTTTGCAGAAGGGACAGCCTACGGCGAGGATTTTGTCTGGCGCCCCAGCGAGCGTTTGCTCGGCCTCGCGAAGGCGATTTTCCGAGATCCTCTCGCGGCCGGGCTCCTCTTCCTTCCAGAATTGCGCTCCGCCGGCGCCGCAGCAGAAACTTTTCTCGCGGCTGCGCTCCATTTCCAGGAGTGGACCGCCGAGTGTGCGCAGCAGGGTGCGCGGCGCATCGTAGATTCCGTTATGGCGGCCCAGATAGCAGGGGTCATGAAAGGCGATGGCCGCCGCGGACTCCGCTTCGGGAGCGGTCTCGAAGGTTAATCTCCCCTCGGCCATCAACTGCTCCAGATACTGCGTGTGGTGCACGACACGGTAGTGCCCGCCCAACTCGCGATACTCGCGACCGAGGGAGTTCATGCAGTGCGGGCAGGCGGTGAGAATCAGCTTCGGCTG
The DNA here is from genome assembly GCA_036267335.1 of Acidobacteriaceae bacterium. Lineage (GTDB taxonomy): Bacteria > Acidobacteriota > Terriglobia > Terriglobales > Acidobacteriaceae > PALSA-350. The sequence continues at coordinate 9,105 of DATAWF010000239.1, read as the reverse complement.
CACGCGATTGAGGGTGGCCACATTTTCTTCCGCGAGCTGGCGGTAGAGATACTCGTTGCCTGCGCGCCGGGCGCTGTCTCCCGTGCAGCCCTCGGCCTGGCCAAGCACGGCAAAGTCCACCTTGGCGTGGAGCAGCAGCGCTACCAAAGCCCGCGCAGTGCGCTGCGCCTGCGGATCGTAGCTTGCGGCGCAGCCTACCCAGAAGAGCACCTCCGCTCCGGGATTCTCCGCGATGGTTGGGACGGAGAGGCCTCTGGCCCAGTCGAGGCGCTGCGCGCGGCCGATTCCCCAGGGATTCGCGGCGCGTTCCATTCCGCGAAAGGCTGCCTGCAACTGCGCAGGAAATTGGCCTTCCATCATGACCTGATTGCGGCGGATGTCAACAATATCGAGCATCGGCTCGTCGCCCACCGGGCACACCTCCATGCACGCGCCGCAGGTGGTGCAGGCCCACAGCGCCTCCGGCGAAAGCGCGAAGGCAAGCAGCGGACGGGTGCTGGGCTCACCGCGCTCAAATGGGGAACGCGCGAGGAGGCCGCCGGCGAGATGGTTGAGCTCCATACGCTTGTTGATTTCGAGCGCGGAGGGGCTAAGAGCCTTGCCGGTGGCCGTCGCAGGGCAGGCATCCTGGCAGCGGTTGCATTGAATGCAGGCGTAGGCATCGAGCAGGCGCGGCCACGCCAGATCCTGGAGCAGGCGAGCGCCGATAGGATTGGCTTCCGAGGCTGTTTCTAAATTGGTTTCCACCGGCGGCAGTTGACCCGAAGGCTTTGCCCGCGCGACGAAGTACTTGATGGGCGCAAAGAAGATGTGGATGTGCTTGGACCAGGGAAAATACAGGAGAAAGAGCAACACACTTCCCAGAGCTCCCCAGTACCCGAATTGCCAGAGAGCCTGCGCGCGGGCGAGTGGCAATGCTCGCGCGATGAGAGAGGCAAAGGGCTGAAAGCGGTCCCCTCCTTCGAGCCTGACCCGTGCCGCCTCGCCGACCACCCGGCTGCCGACGTGAAAGAAGATGAAGGCAAAGACAATCGCGGAGTCGAGGGAGATCGCGCCCTGGCGCACCTTTTCTTCTAAAGGCGTTGCGGAATTGAAGTCGAAATCATGACGGCTGGGCAGCAGGTACCGCCGCAGAGCGAGGGCCACGACGCCAACCAAAACCAGGAGGCTGGAAATGTCGGCACAGAGATTGTAAGCGGCGCCGGCAGGGGTCGAGGAGCGGATCGCGAACGGCAGAAAGCCTTCGAGCCCGTCCAAGATGTTCACCAGAATGTAAAAGGCAAAGCCATAGACGATGAAGGCGTGGAAGATGCTGACCCAAGGCCGCCGGCGAAAAGTGCGCTGCTGAGTGATGGTTGTGGTCAGGGCATACCACAGGCGGCTCCATGGGCGATCGAAGCGCGGATCGGGATCGGGCGCGCCACGCCGGATGCGGAGGCCGACACGATAGAAGCCCCATGCGGCGAGAGCACAGGTCACCGCGGCGAAGAGCAGGAACGCGATCTTTTGCTCCAGTGGGAGCATGGCCCCTCCTTCAAGCATTGCAGCGAATGATTCGAGGCGCTGGCAGTGGGTTCATTTGCCGGGAGATCCATCCCTCAGGGGCTTGAAAGCCCTGCCGGTTTTGCAATCCCTGATGTACGAGCTGAAGCCCGTACGATCCAACTGACCTCTACCGAGCCGATCGTCTCCGCTCGATCTCTTCGATCAGCGCCGGAACGATTTCGCTTGCGCTGCCCACCACTCCCAAGTCGGCGATCTTGAAGATCGGCGCGTCAGGATCTTTATTGATAGCGACGATGTACTTGCTCTTGTTCATGCCGGAAAGATGCTGCACGGCGCCCGAGATCCCGATTGCAATGTAGACCTTGGGCTGCACTGTTTTTCCGGTCTGGCCGACCTGCTCGGAGTAGGGCCTCCAACCGGCATCGACCACGGCCCGAGTGGCGCCCACCGCGGCGCCGAGTTTGCCGGCAAGACCTTCGACGAGTTGGACAAAGGCCTCGGGCGTGCCGGCGCCTCGGCCTCCCGAGACAACAATCTCGGCGTCGGCAAGCGGGATGCGCGCGCTCTTCTCCGTCGTTCTTCCTGTGACCTGGACGCGGCGGGTGGGCAGATGCAGCTCCGCATCGAACTGCTCGCCGGGAGTGTCCCCGGCCTCGACCGCGGCAAAGACTCCCGGCTTGAGGGTGACGACCACGACCGGAGCCGCAGTCTCGAGCTTGGCCGTCACGCGCGAGAGATAGGTATACCGCCCGGCGGTCGTGACTCCACCGGCATGGCCCAGCGCGATCACATCTTCAAGAAGCGCGGCATCGAGCTTGACGGCAACGCGAGCGCTCGATTCCCTTCCCGCGCGGCCGGGACCGAAGAAGATGGTGTGGGCATGACCTTCCTGCGCGATCCCGGCGGCTGCAGCAGACCAGAGATCGCTGTCGTAGCTTGCCAGCTCCGGCAGATCGGCAACCAACACCTGCTCCGCAATGCGCGCGGCCTGGTCGGCTACAGCGGCAACGCCTTCGCCCAGCACCAGGGCGGTGATCGGACCCTCGCGCCCAAGCGCCCGTCCCGCCGCGGCCATCTCATAGGCGCTCTTGGCGAGCTTGCCATTTGCATGCTCTACGACGAGCAGGATCATCCGGCAACTCCGGCCTGCCGTTCGAGAAAGTCGGCAAGCGCGACTGCAGCGGCGTGGGCATCCTTGCCATCGATGATCTTCTGCATTCTGCCCCGGGCTTGCACTTCAGAGGAGAGAAGGCGCACGGAAGAGACGGCCTGGAAGCGCTCTAGACTGTCCCGACGAATCTCCTTCTTCTTGGCCTTCATAATGTTGGGCAGAGTGGGATAGCGAGGCTCGTTCAATCCCTGCTGGGTGGTGACGACGAGGGGGAGCGGAACGCGAAAAGCTTCGTTGCCCGCATCCACATCGTGCTTGCCCTGGGCCTCGCCGTCTTTCACTTCGAGAGCATTCGTCCAGCTCACCAATGGCCATCCCAGCCGCTCAGCCACGGCCGCGCCCAAGGCCTGGCTATCCCAATCGGCCTGCTGTCCGCCGGTGAGGAGCAGCTCCACCTGCTCCTCCTTGGCCACCTGTGCCACGACTTTGCTGAGCGCGACAGGATCGAGGGCCTCGGAGCCGGCAACATGGATGGCCCGGTCGGCGCCCATGGCGAGCGCGGCGCGCAGGGCATCCTGCACGCGGTCGGGGCCGATGCCAAGCGCGATCACTTCCTCCGCAACTCCCTGGTCGCGCAGCCGGAGCGCCTGCTCGACTCCGTATTCGTCCATGGTGTCCATCACCAGTTTCGAGCTTTCGAGGTCGACAGCTCCGCCGCGCAGCCTGATGGGCTCTTCCGCATCCGGCACTTGGCGTACGACGGTCAAGATTTTCATGCTTGCTCCCGGTTGCGCCCCGCCCGGCCCCGACTGGTAGGGCCTGTGTTCCCACTCTTAGAGGCAGACAGCGTTGCGAGCGAAAACTGGGACAGACGAGGCGGAGGCCGAAGGTTGTGGCAGGCCCCTAACCGAGGCCGACAACGAAGTATGGGCCGATTTTCGCCGCAACCCAAAAGGGACGGCGCGGATTTTCCCGACTGCTTTGCCGCTCTTCGCTAAAATACTCCAGTATTTGCCACTCCTCGCTTCGCGCATTCGGAAAAATCCGCTTCCGTCGCCGTCGCCCCAAGAGTGGGAACAGGCCCTAATTTACCTTCGAGCTTGAGATCGACGCAAACCTCGCCGGGGTTTCCATGACGGTATTCACCGCAGAAGGACCCGCCGCACCGCTCGCCGCGCTCTCACGCGACGAGGAGATGATGCGCGCCACCGTGCGGCGCTTCGCGCAGCGAAAGATCGCGCCGCTCACCCGGGAGATGGACGAGCGGCAGAAGCTCGATCCGGGAATTCTGCGCGAGCTCTTCTCGCTCGGGCTGATGGGCGTGGAGATACCGGCGGAATGGGGCGGCGCCGGAGCCTCCTTTTTCAACTCCATTTTGGCGGTTGAGGAGATCTCCCGTGTGGACCCCGCGGTCGCCGTCGTTGTGGACGTCCAAAACACCCTGACGGCCAATGCTCTTATGCGCTGGGGAAGCCCGCAGCAGAAGGAAAAGTACCTGCCGCGGTTGGCCTCGGATACTGTCTGCGCCTACGCGCTGAGCGAAGCGAGCTCCGGCTCCGACGCTTTCGCGCTGCAGAGCCGCGCACAAGCGGAAGGCGACACTTTTGTGCTGAACGGACGCAAGCTTTGGATCTCGAATGCCGCGGAAGCAGGAGTTTTTCTGGTCTTCGCCAATGCTCAACCGGAGGCCGGCCATCGGGGCATCACGGCTTTCCTGATCGAGCGCGACACTCCGGGTTTCAGCGTGGGAAAGAAAGAGGACAAGCTGGGGATCCGGGCTTCCTCGACCTGCGAGTTGGCGCTCAACGATTGCCGCGTTCCTAAGAGCAACATGCTCGGTGCGCTCGGCCAGGGATACAAGGTCGCGATGGAAGCGCTCAACGACGGCCGCATCGGCATTGCCGCGCAGATGCTGGGTCTGGCGGAGGGCGCATGGTCGCTGGCGCTCAAGTACAGCAAAGAACGCAAGCAATTCGGGAAGCCGATTGCGGAGTTCCAGGCGGTGAGCTTCGCGTTGGCCGAGATGGCGACCGAAATCGAAGCAGCCCGGATGCTAGTCTACAACGCGGCGCGAATGAAGATGGCGGGGCTCACGTTCGTGAAGGAAGCGGCGATGGCAAAGTACTTCGCCTCTAACGTTGCAGAGGAGACCGCCAGCCGCTCGCTCGAGATATTCGGAGGATATGGCTTCGTCAAAGATTCCCCGATTGAAAAGTTCTATCGCGACGCCAAGATCGGCAAAATCTATGAGGGGACGTCGAACATGCAGCTCGCGACGATCGGCAAGGCAATTCTGCGGGATGGCGAGTGAAGCAGCCTTTGGCAAAGATTGACAAAATTTGCCATTGCTCCCTACTCTTCCTCCATGCCGACGATGAACATTTCCCTGCCCGAGCCGCTCAAGAAGTTCATTGAAGAACAGATCAGCAGCGGCACTTACTCAAGCGCGAGCGAGTATGTGCGTGAGCTGGTGCGCGCGGACCAGGAGCGCCGGGAGCAAGAGGAGATGGAACATCTGCTCAGGAACGCTCTGCGTTCCACCGGTCCGGTGGTGATTACGCCCCGCATGGTGGATCAGGTGCGCCAGACGCTGCGTTCACGGGACCGGCGGCGGCGCGGAGCGAAGCCGTAGGTGCGGCAACTTTACCCGGCCCGCAAAGGTAACAATGGAGGTTCTACATCGTGTAGCGGCCGGCGGCGATCATCTCTTCGGCAATCTCTCGTCCTAACGCTACGGTGTTAGCCGGCTCATGCTTCGCGAGCCGGCGGAAGATCGCCATTTGCGTGCGTAAGTCGTCGCCTTCCGCAACCGCGCCCAAAACCCGCTCCGCGGCATCGCGCACCTTCTGGAAGCTGCGCGCGGCGTAGAGCCGTGCCAGCCGGACGGCCATGGCGGCGCGCTGCGGCTGCTTGTCTGGCGCGGCCATCTTTTCCGCGCGAAGAATCGCCGACTCCATCGCCAGCACTTCGATGAGGATATCGGCGAGCGCCCCCATCACCTCCTGCTGATCCATGAGCTTGGCCGCATATTTCTGGTGAGCGGCGCCGGCGCAAAGAAGTCCGAGCTTTTTGGCATTCGCGAGGAGCACTTTCTCTGCAGCCAGCACGCCGGTGGCAGCGCCTGGCAGCGACGGCCCTGCGAGAAGCTCCGCCATCAGCTTCTGGATTGCGGGCAGCACGGCGAGGCGTCCCTCGCCGGCGCGCTTCATCATCCATCCGGCGGTGATCAGGCGATTGATCTCGTTGGTGCCTTCGAAGATCCGGTTGATGCGCGCGTCGCGATAACCGCGCTCGGCCGGAAACTCCTCGGTGTATCCGTAGCCGCCGTAGATCTGAAGCATCTCGTCGACGACACGATCGAGCATCTCGGAGCACCATACCTTCACGATGGAGCACTCGATGGCATACTCCTCGATGCGCTTGCCGATCTCTTCGCCCGCAGCCTCAGGCCCCAGCCCTGCAAGGGCGGCATCGACAGCACCAACGACGCGGTAGACCAGCGCCTCGCCAGCAAAGAGCAGCGCGGCACTGACAGCAATCTTTTCCTGAACCAGCCCAAAGGCGGTGATGGGCTTGCCGAAGGCGATGCGCTCGTTGCCGTAACGAATGCCGCCGCGCAAGGTGCTGCGCGCCGCTCCGAGAGTGGCCGCACCCAACTTATAGCGCCCGACATTCAGGATGTTGAAGGCGATGCGGTGGCCTTTCGCCGCCTCGCCCAGCAGGTTCTCGACAGGAATCTTGCAATCGCTGAAGGCCAAGGGGCAGGTTGACGAGCCGCGAATGCCCATCTTGTGCTCTTCCCTGCCGACCGTCAGGCCCGGGGTTCCTGCCTCTACCAGGAAAGCCGAGAATTTCTCGCCATCGATTTTGGCAAAGACGGTGAAGAGATTGGCGATGCCGGCGTTCGAGGTCCACATTTTTTCGCCATTCAGGATGTAGTGCCGACCGTCGGAAGAGAGCCGCGCCTGGGCGCGAATGTTCATGGCATCCGATCCAGAGGACGCCTCCGAGAGCGCGTAGGCCGCGATCCACTCGCCGGAGGCGAGCTTTGCCAGATACCGCTGTTTCTGTTCCCGAGTGCCGTACCAGGCCAGCGGCAGTGTGCCGATGCCGGCATGGGCGCTGAAGGAAACCGAGAAGCTTCCGCAGACGGCGATTCTATCGGCGATCAATGCCGAAGTGACTTTGTCGAGCGCGAGTCCGCCATATTCTTCGGGAACATCGACCCCGAGCAGGCCGAGCTCGCCAGCCTGCCGGAGCAGGGCCTTGGTCACGGCGAAGTCCTTGGCCTCGATCGCGGCGACGCGCGGCAGCACCTCCCGCTCGGCAAAATCCGCGGCCGCCTGCGCAATCTGCCGCTGCTCTTGGGAAAAATCCTCGGGGGTGACTATATCGGCTGCTGCTACGTCCTCAAGCAGGAAGGCTCCGCCGGCAGGAGGCCGGGCGGGGCTCGGACCGGAGGAGGAGATGTCAGGCGGTTTGGTCATGAGTTCCGATTCTCATTTGGGCTTTTTCCCAGCGCCGGGCGATTGCCCGCATCCGAAGAGGATTCGCAGACTTTGGCCCTGCAAGCCGACTATAATCCCTCCGATTCTCCAACGTTCGCTCGGCGGTTTACTCAACATGCGTAGAAGGCGCCGCCCGCTCGCATTGCTGCCCGGTCCAATTTCCCTGCTTCTGTCGGCAGCGATTTTGGTCTGCGCGGCCGCCAAGGCAAGGTTCAGTTCTGCAGGTTCTCGAAGATTCCCGCCGCGCCCATGCCTCCGCCGACGCACATGGTCACCATGCCGTATCTGGCCTTGCGGCGCTTCATCTCGCCCAGCAGGGTTGCCGTCAGTTTGGCTCCGGTGCAACCCAAAGGATGGCCGAGAGCGATGGCGCCGCCGAGGACGTTGACCTTCGCGGGATCGAGCTCGAGCGCGCGCATGACCGCCAGAGACTGCGCGGCGAAGGCTTCATTCAACTCGATGAGATCGATCGCATCGAGCTTCAGTCCAGCCAGCTTGAGCGCTTTGGGCACGGCATAGATGGGGCCGAGCCCCATCTCTTCCGGCAGGCAGCCGGAATAGGCATAGGCGACGAAGCGAGCCAGCGGGGGAATGCCCAGCGCGTGCGCGCGGTCCGCGTCCATGACGACAGCGGCGGCTGCTCCGTCGGAGGTCTGGGAGGAATTTCCCGCGGTCACCACCCCTTTGGCGTGAAAGGCGGGACGGAGCTTCGCGAGAGCTTCGTAGGAAGTATCGGCGCGTGGGCCTTCGTCGACGCAAAACTCCTGCTGACGCTCCTGGGGCCGGACGCCGCCATTCGTCATCGTAGAGGTTACGTGAACGGGAACAATCTCGTCGTCAAAACTATGGTTGGCCAGAGCGGCAAGGGCCTTCTGATGGCTGGCGAGGGCAAAGCGGTCGGAGTCTTCGCGCGAAATTTCATAATGGCGGGCGACGCGCTCCGCCGTCAGCCCCATGGAGAGATAGGAATCGGGATAGTGCTGGACCAGCCAGGGATTTACCGCGACCTTGTTGCCGGCAAAGGGCACGAAGGACATCGATTCCGTTCCGCCGGCAACGATCGCCGCGGCGCTGCCGCCGCGAATGCGATCGGCGGCGAGGGCGATGGTTTGCAGTCCCGAGGCGCAGTAACGGTTGACGGTCATTGCCGCCGACTCGACCGGCAGACCGGCGCGCAGAGAGATGACCCGGGCGACATTCATTCCCTGCTCGGCCTCAGGCATGGCGCAGCCGATGATCACGTCATCGATCTCTCGCGGGTCAAGCTGGGGCAGACGGGCAAGAGCACCCTTGACCGCAACCGCGCCCAGATCATCGGGACGGACGGCGCGAAGGCTGCCACGGGGCGCCTTGCCCACCGCTGTGCGCGCGGCGCTTACCAGCACTGCCTCTTTCATCGTTGGCTCCTTCTTCGATTCAGTTCCGCAGCGGCTTTCCGGTCTTCAGCGTGTGGGCGATCCGCTCCTGCGTTTTGCGCTCGCCCGAGAGCGAGAGGAAGGCTTCGACCTCCAGATCCAAGAGATGCCGCTCGCTGAGGAAAGTTCCCGCGGTGACCGCACCGCCGCAAAGGATTTTGGCGACATGGCGCGCGACGGTGACGTCGTGGTCGCTGATGTACCCGCCCTCATGCATGCCATGAATGCCCATCTCGAGATTCGCCAGCACGTTCTCGCCCGGAGCGGGGATATCGCTTCTGGGCAGCGGCGGAACGTAGCCCAACTCGACCTGCTTGAGCGCCTGCAGCCGGGCATCGTGGAGCAGCCGCTGACGGTTCATGGTGATGGCGTCCGAGGACCGCAGCAGGCGCAGATCGGCGGCCTCGACGGCGGAACCGGAAACCTTGGCCATGGCGATCGTCTCGAAGGCGTTTCGCAGCGAGGCGTAGATCTCGACTCCATCGCCGCGGGAGTCGTCGCGGACCACATGCGCGTCGTCGATGGCGCGGAGGGCCATCTCTTTGCAGCCGCCCCCTCCGGGGAC
>DATAWF010000238.1:0-4696 GCA_036267335.1 Acidobacteriaceae bacterium | reverse complement strand
CACATGGAGCCATTGGGAAAAGGGACCGGATGGGCCGGTCGCGGTGTTTAGCTATGCAATGCCGGGGTCCAAACCTCTCTTTGGCGTCATGGGCTGTTGCCTGCCTGAGGGGGACGGAACGGGCGGTTTTGCTACCTACCCCGCGTCTCACGGCGAGATCACAATCAATCCTGCGGACGGCGCGATTCTCCGAATGGTGATGCAAGCGGATCTGAGCGGGTTTGTTCCTGTTGACCGGTCGGACGTGCTCGTGACCTACGGGCCTGTTGAGATCGGCGGCCGGGTATACACCGTACCCTTGCGCAGCGTGAGCCTCTTCAGAGAACGCACCGTATCGACTCTGAAAGAGTGGAATGAAAGCTTCCGGGACTGGGGTCCTTACGCCACCACTTTGAATGTCTTCGAGTTCGCGGACTACCATAAGTTCCACACAGATGTGCGCATTCTGAGCGGCTTCACGCAAGGACCGGGTGCCAGCGGGCCGAGCTCGAAAACGCAGCCGCCCCGCTAGAGCCAGTCTCATAAATAGCTTTGTGAAAGGGCACGACTTTAGTCGTGCCGCAAACGCCGCAAAAAATCACTGGGCTTTAGCCCCTGAGGGACGCTTTTCGCGGTGCAGAGCGTTTATGAGACGGCTTCTCGTGTCCTGCCTCGAAAGTAAGCTTTTCCTTACTGCTCCGCTCCATGGCATTTCTTGTATTTCTTGCCGCTGCCGCAGGGGCAGGGATCGTTGCGGCCCACCTTCTCGCCCGTCCTGCGCTGCGAGGCTTGCGGCGCTTCACCGCCTCCCTGGCGGCTGGCCACGGCAAGCTCGCGCTGCTTCTTGCGCTGAAACTCCTTCTCGATCGCGTCGATGGTGGTGGAGGGCTGCCGCGTGGGAATCGCAATCTCCCTCGGGGCGCCATCGCCGGCCATCGGTTGCGCCGCGCTGGCCACCGGCGGCGCTTTAGGAACGGGCCGGTTCGGACGCGGCGCCGCATTCACCGGCTGTCCATCGGGTCCCAGGATCTGCATCCGGAAGAGGAACCGGACCGTATCTTCCTGGAACTTCGTCATCATCGCCTCAAAGAGGTCGAACGACTCCTTCTTGTAGGCCACCAGCGGGTCCTGCTGCGCATAACCGCGCAGGCCGATGCCTTCCTTCAGGTGGTCCATCGAGAGCAGATGGTCCTTCCACAAGCCGTCGATCACGCTCAGCATCACCATCCGCTCGTGATACCGCATCGTCTCGGCGCCCAGAATCTTTTCTTTCGCTTCGTAGCCCTCGGTCAGCTTCGCGAAGATCGCCTCGCCCAGCTCATGCCGGCTCAGTTCTTCGGTCTTGACGTCGGTGGCCGACAGGTCCAGCCCGAACTGGTCGATGAGCCTTTCTTCCATCCCCTTGATGTTCCACTGCTCGGGCCGCACGTTTTCGGCCGCAAACTGGTCGAGGAAGTTGCTCAGGATTCCCCCGACGTAGTCCTCCAGAATCAGCTCGCGCTGGTCGACGCCCTCCAGCAGTTGCCGGCGCAGGCCGTACACCGCCTCGCGCTGCTTGTTCATCACGTCGTCGTATTCGAGCAGGTGCTTGCGCGATTCGAAGTTCTGCGCCTCAACGGCCTTTTGCGCGCCTTCGATGCGCTTCGAGATCATCTTCGACTCGATCGGCATCCCCTCTTCCATGCCCAGCCGCTCCAGCAGCGTGCTCACCCACTGCTTGGCGAAGATGCGCATCAGGTCGTCTTCGAGCGAGAGATAGAAGCGCGATTCGCCGGGATCGCCCTGGCGTCCTGCGCGGCCGCGGAGCTGGTTGTCGATCCGTCGCGACTCGTGCCGTTCCGTGCCCAGGATGAACAGGCCGCCCGCCGCAATCACCTGCTCGTGATCCTCGAGCGCCGCCTCCGCATGTCCCTTGTAGGTTGCAGCCCACTCCGGCTCGGAGACTTCGAACTCCTGGCCCTGGTAATAAAAGCGCAAGAATCCCGCCGGAGCCATCGGGTTGATCGCGCCCTCGGCCCCGCTCACCGCCCGCGCCTTGCCCGCCTTCACCATCTCCTGGCGGGCCATGAACTCCGCATTCCCGCCCAGCAGAATATCGGTGCCGCGGCCGGCCATGTTGGTGGCGATGGTCACCATCCCCAGCCTTCCCGCCTGCGCCACAATCTCCGCTTCGCGCTCGTGGAACTTGGCGTTCAGCACCACGTGGCGCACCCCTTTGCGCTGCAAAATCCCTGAAAGCCGCTCCGACTTCTCAATCGAAGTGGTGCCCACCAGCACCGGCTGCCCTTGGTCATGCAGCGTCCCGATGTCGTCGGCCACTGCTTTGTATTTTTCCTTTTCGGTGCGGTACACCACGTCCGGATTTTCCAGCCGCCGCATCGGCATGTTCGTCGGGATCACCACGATTTCCAGCTTGTAGATCTTCTCGAACTCCGCAGCCTCCGTCTCCGCCGTGCCGGTCATGCCGCTCAGCTTCCGATAAAGCCGGAAGTAATTCTGGAAAGTAATGGTGGCCAGGGTCTGGTCTTCCTTGCGGATGGCCACGCCTTCCTTGGCTTCGATCGACTGGTGCAGGCCGTCGCTCCACCGCCGCCCCGGCATCAGGCGGCCCGTGAACGTGTCGACAATGATCACCTCGCCGTCCTTCACCACATACTCCACATCGCGCTTGTAGAGCGCGTGCGCCTTGATCGCCGTCTCGACGTAGTGCTTGAGCTCCCAGTTCTCCGCGTCCGCAATGTTGCCGATGCCGAGCAGTTTCTCAATCGTCTCCCAGCCCGTATCGGTTACGCCGATCGTCCGCTGTTTCTCGTCGACGATGTAGTCGCCGCTCAGGTACTTCTCGCCCTCGCCCAGCCGGATGCCCAGCTCCGCCTGCCGCTTCGAGTCGCTCCACTCCACCTCTTCGCCCAGTTCGAGCTTGGGAATGATCTGCCTCGCCCGCGCGTATTTGTCCGTCGTCTGATCGGTCGGGCCGGAGATGATGAGCGGTGTCCGCGCTTCGTCAATCAGGATCGAGTCAACCTCATCCACAATGGCGTAATAATGGCCGCGCTGCACGCAATCCTTCATCTCGAACTTCATGTTGTCGCGCAGATAGTCGAAGCCGAACTCATTGTTGGTTCCGTAGGTGATATCGGCCCCGTAAGCGGCCCTGCGCTCGTCGTCGCTCAGGTCGTGGACGATCACGCCCACCGTCAACCCGAGGAACTCGTAGATCTTGCCCATCCACTCGGCGTCGCGCTTGGCCAGGTAGTCGTTCACCGTGACCACGTGGACCCCGTGTCCGGCCAGCGCATTCAGGTAGCAGCTCAGCGTCGCCACCAGCGTTTTACCTTCGCCGGTCCGCATCTCCGCGATCTTGCCCTGGTGCAGAACCATCGCTCCAATCAGCTGCACATCGAAGTGCCGCATCTGCACGGCGCGCCAGCCCGCCTCGCGCACCACCGCGAAAGCCTCCGGCAGAATCTCATCCAGCGCCGCGCCCTCGGCGGTCTTCATCTCTTCGGCATCCGTGATGCCTTCGAGCCGTGCGGCAATCCGCGCGCGGAACTCTAGCGTCTTCGCCCGCAACTGCTCATCCGAGAGCTGCCGGATGCCGGGCTCCAGATCGTTGATCTGAACCACCACCGGCGTCAGCCTCTTGATAATGCGCTCGTTCGAGGTGCCGAAGACTTTGGTTATGTACTTGTCGAGATCGAAAGGCACAACTTTCTCCTCTATGAGTGTAAATGGTGAACGGTTCCGCGGTTGTCTCTAAATCCCCCGCCCGCAAGGTCCCCCGGGCGTGGAAGTTAGAACCCCGCACAACATCGGTGTTGCCGCCTCGGCGGCCATCGCCGTCAAAGCCGCAGCACCAGCCGGTCGAGCGGCTCACCGCGCCGGATCGATCTAAGCTGCCGGTTCAGTTGCTTCGCCAGCGTTTCCTCATCGCCCTCATCGATTTCTCCAGCGTCCTCCACCAGGCGGGCTTCCACGGCGTAAGAGACCGAGGCCCGGTAGAAAGTCTGCACCAGAAGAAAGACCATTCCCAGCGCCATCGAGGCCGGATAGAGCCCCGGAATCGCCCTCGTGAATCGTCTTCTCCGCCGCAACGATCTGCGTTGAAGAAGGTAATGACTGAAAGCGGCGGCCACCGCGAAAAAAGGAACTGCGAGCGTCAGAAAACCGCAAAGATAAAGAAGCTGGATGTTCATCGCGCCCCTTCGGACTTCCCGGGAAAAGCTTCAGGCAAGGAATCGAAAGCATCGCAGCGCAACCGAAGTCGCCTGCGAATCCTCATGATTTTTTTTGAAGATTTAACCGAGCCGGATAGGAGGCGGCCGCTGGAAAGAAAATGGCCTGAAAGGAGATTCCGGCGCGCGGCCCAGGTACACGTAAGCCAGAGGCGACAGCAGGCTGAGCGGAGAGATCACACCGGCAAACAGGACGGGCAGCACCGCCAGCCACGCTGCTCCGGAGTGCGCATGAGGAACCAGCAGCAACAGAAGAGCCGCCCCGATTGCGATTGCCGCAACCAGAAGCCATCCCCGCCGCTGTCGAATTCCACTCATCGTCGTCTTTCGCCTGATATGCAGTATACAACCACTGAAAATTCTCAAGCGACAGCTATGCGCTCCTGCCCCGTCGCTCTACGAGCAAAAAAACGCAGCCCCCGGTGTATGTGCCGGGGGCCGAATCGGTCCGATATTAAGCAGGTTCACGCGCTGTACAGCAG
>DATAWF010000237.1:0-4174 GCA_036267335.1 Acidobacteriaceae bacterium | reverse complement strand
CGCCGCAGCACACCGTCTCGGTCCGGCGCCCTGCGCGACCGGGCGCGGAGATTCAGGAAAGTGACCACTCAATTTCTATGTCCTTCTTTTTGACCAGCACTGTCTCAATGTTCGTGGTTTTGGGCATTCTGGTCTTCGTGCATGAATTGGGGCACTTCATCGTCGCAAAGCTGTGCGGCGTGCGCGTGGAAGTGTTCTCACTGGGATTCGGCCCGCGCTTGTTCGGCATGAAGCGCGGCGATACAGACTATCGTGTGAGCCTTCTGCCTTTCGGCGGATACGTCAAGATGGCGGGCGAGATTCCAGGAGAGGCGCAATCCGGCGATCCTGCGGAGTTCAACGCGCGGCCGCGCTGGCAACGTGTGTTGATCGCGCTTGCGGGGCCTGCCGCGAACTTCGCGCTGGCGATCGGGCTGATGACTGTCTTCTACATGATGCACAACGAGGTCGAGGCCTATCAGTCGTGGCCAGCCAGAGTCGACTTCGTGATGGCTCATTCGCCGGCTTCGGCGGCAGGCTTTGCTCCCGGCGACCTGATTACCGACTTCGACGGCATCCAGAATCCGACGTGGCGGCAAATATCGATCCGCACGGTGCTCGACTTGGGACATCCGGCTCCGGTGAAGGTCGAGCGCAACCACCAGACAGTGGCTTTGAACATCACGGTCCCCAATCCGCGCGATGAGGCGGATTTTGACTTAGAGACCGTGGGTTTTGTTCCCCAGATGCAGAAAACGCCCATCAGCATCCATCAGATTGAAGCCAACATGCCGGCACAACGGGCGGGGTTGAAGGCCGGCGACAAGATTCTCTCCGTCGACGGAATGGCGCTGCACTCGGTGGACGCGATGATCTCGTTTCTGCAGCAAAACGGCAGCCAGCCGATCCATCTGACGGTGTCACGCGGCGGCTCAGTTTTCCAGGTGCTGCTACAGCCGATGCTGGGCGATCCCGGCGACGGCCACAAAGTGTACCGGATTGGCTTCTCCGCGGATCCTCCGCCGGTCGTAGTACAGCAACTTCCGCTGCCGGCGGCATTTTTGCAATCCATTCATTTCAACGCGCGGAATTCGAGCCTGATACTCGAGTTTCTCCAGCGGATCGCGACGAGGCGGCTCTCGGTCGAGACGATTAGCGGGCCGGTCGGCATTGCGCGGCAAACCGGCTTGGCGGTACAGCAGCCTGAGCTGCAACCGATCCTCGGACTGACGGCGGTGATCAGCATCAACCTGGGAATCGTGAACCTGATGCCGTTTCCGATTCTGGATGGCGGCACGATCTTTCTGTTGTTGATCGAAGGAGTGCTGCGCCGCGACCTCAACCAGAACTTCAAAGAGCGCATCTACCAGGCGGCCTTTGTGGTCATCATCCTGCTGTTCGTCTTCATCATGTTCAATGACATCTCGAAGCTGCCGGTCTTCGGCAAGCTGCATCCCTAGGGCCTGTTCACACTATTAGGGCAATCCGATTTCTTTGTACCTCGTCGTTCGAAGACACCCGGTATTCGTCACTCCTCATTCCTCGAACTCGAAAAAACCGCCTCCTGACGCTCTCGTCCTAATAGTGTGAACAGGCCCTAGCCCATAACGTTCCGCGGTCTTCCCCTTCGCGCAAAAGCAAAAGTGCGCCAAGGGTGGGAAATCCCAGGTTCGTCTCAGGACGGACAGCTATAGGTTGGTATCCTCAAACGATGTCCGTCTCCTCAACAAGAGTTCGCGTACGCTATGCCGAAACCGACCAGATGGGCGTTGCCTATCACGCCAACTACTTCGTTTGGTTTGAAGTAGGCCGAGTGGAACTGCTGCGCCAGATCGGCTTTGCGTACAAAGAGATGGAGAGCGACGATGACTGCCACATTGCGGTGGTCGAAGCGACTTGCCGTTACCGGTCGCCGGCGCGCTATGACGACGAACTGCTGGTGGAGACCCGGGTCACCGCGGTACGACACTCCGTGATCCGATTCGCCTACCGCATCCTGTGCGTCAACGCTGGAGCCGCGCCACGGCTTCTAGCGGAGGGCGAGACCAGCCATGTCGTGGTCGACCGCGGGATGACGCGATCGACTCTGCCGGAAAAGTATGCGGACGCGCTTCGAGCAAAAGCACAGATTCCGTGATGCGGTGACACCGGTTGTGTGCAGCCATTCTTTCCACCCCAGCAAGTTTGCTTGCCGGGGAGCCCGGTTTGGTGAAATGGCTGCGTCCAGAGCCGTTTGCCGCCGTACGCCGGCTGCTTCTTAAAACAGGGAATCGAGGAAGGAGTGGCACGCCTGCAAATGCTATCGTCATGCTGATGTCGCGCGAGCACGAGGCCGCAAAGTCCTCCCATGCGAGGGAGGGGTCCAGCTTGAGACCGGAGCGCCCGTCGGGCGGAGGGCCCGGAAGCTCCATGCTTTGGCAGTTGCCGGCGGTCAGTTTTCTGTTGGCGGCGCTGCTTGGCATTTCCGGGACGATTTATGTGGCGGATGGAAGCTACTACCGCCAATTGGCCGTTGGCGAACGCAGCCACGTGCCCAATCCCTTCGCGGTACGGGTTCTAGGACCCGCCATTGCGGGGTGGCTCGGCCGCATCACGGGCCAGGGTCCGGAGATCGGATTTCTGATCCTGGGCCTCGTCTCGCTGGCGGCATTGCTGGTGTGCCTTCGAGCTTTGCTGCGGGGGCAGGCCGATGCGAAGATTTCCGCCGCCATTTTTCTGATGCCGTTCTGGATAGGCATCTTCCATGACTACTATCTGCCCGATCTGCTGCATGCCGCACTGCTGGCCACCATTCTTCTGTGCCTGGCGCGGGGGAAGAATTTGCTGGCAATGGCGCTGATCTTCCCCGCTTTCCTGACGCGGGAGTCGACCTTGTTGGTGGCGGCATGCCTGGCGATTGCCGCATGGCGGCGGCTGCCTCGCCGAGCCATTGCCATGGGCATCGCGGCGACGGCTGCCGGATTTATGGCCAGCCAGCACTTCGCCGGGCTCGGAGCGGCGAATACGAGAGGCCTGCGGGGAGGTGCTTACATGATCGGCAAGATAATCTGGAACCTGCCCCGCAATCTTCTGGGTGTGCCGTTATGGGCCAACTCGGAGCCATTGTGCAGGCCCTTTTGGACTACACCGGTGCCGCATTGGTGGCACGTAGGGCCCATGCAAACGGTTGGGATATGCGGGCCCTCGCTTTGGGGTCCGGCTCGCGTCCTGTTGGCCTGGGCAGGCATCTTCGGGATCGGTCCGGCGATCATGGCCGTGTACCGGCGATCGCTCTTTGGCCGG
The DNA here is from genome assembly GCA_036267335.1 of Acidobacteriaceae bacterium. Taxonomy (GTDB): domain Bacteria; phylum Acidobacteriota; class Terriglobia; order Terriglobales; family Acidobacteriaceae; genus PALSA-350. The sequence continues at coordinate 913 of DATAWF010000237.1, read as the reverse complement.
AGCGCCCTTTCGACCGAGACTGGCGGCCTGCAAGGCGGGGCCGGTGTAGTCTTCCGGTTTTCCGTGATCTATGGATCGATCAGCCTGGTACTCGCGCCCTTTCTCGGAGCCAGCACGGACCGGCTGGTCGAATATGCATGGCCCCTCTTCTTTGTCGCTCTTCCCGTGGCGATCACTGCCCAGCCGGAGCTGCTGCGAGGATGTGGGAGGCTGCTCCTCCCGGCGCATTTGCTCACGTGCTGGATGACATGGAACGTCTTCCGGCAGGAGCTTCCGAACTCCCGTGTATTGGCAATCGGCCTTTTCGCGCTGGCGCTCAACACCGCCGCGTTTTACCTGTTGAAGACAGCTCCATGGCCGCCCAGGCGGGCAGGAGCTGCTGTTCAGTAGCTAGCTCTTCCCGATCAAGGTTTATCCACATGTGGAAAAGTTGTGGACAGAGACCATTGCGGTTCGCCGCGTGGGCGTGGTTCTTGCAGGGTGTGCCGGCTTTCCAACCACATTCATCCGTGCTCACTCGCTGCCCCCAGATTCGCTAGTGTGGTGAGTCTGAAGTTCATTCAACAATTTGGCGAATTGGAGTGGCTCGAAGAACAGCGCTCAGGGGCTGAACAGGCTGCGGAAAAACCCAACACAGGTGGCACAATTGACGAAAAGCATGCCTCAGGGGCTGAAGCCCGCATTGATTTTGCGGCTTTTACGGCGCGACTAAAGCGGATACCGCAAGAGAGAAAGAATCCGCTGGGGTCGCGGTGACCGCAAAGTCGCGCCCTGATACAAAACTCACTCCTCCTGGAGTTTTTCCGCAGCCTGTGAAGCCCATCTGTTGGGCGATCGTTACGGCACGACTGACTCAGTCGTGCCCTGATACAAAACCAAAGAACATTCCTTCAACGAACTTCTGACTCAGGAC
>DATAWF010000236.1:0-27312 GCA_036267335.1 Acidobacteriaceae bacterium | reverse complement strand
TTCTCGCCCAACTCATCCAGCACGCTCGGCGGCAACAAATACGCCTGTTCCGGGCTGTAAACCTTGAATCGCGACATGCTCTCTTGTCGCCCAACTCCCCACTGAATTACAAGTACCTTGTGTAGTTCTCACGCGGACACTCCAGCCCCTGAAGGATGCTTTTGTGATTGGCGCCACCTGTACCGGGTTTTTCCGCAGCCTGTGAAGCCCATCTGTTTGGCGCTCTTTACGGCACGGCTGAAATCGGGTCCTGATACAAAACCAAAGAACATTCCTTGAACGAACTTCTGACTCAGGGCCTAGGAGGCATGTCTCCCCGGAAAAGCCAGCGGCGTGGGCCGAGGCGTTTGCGTCCTCAAACAGGGAATTTTCAAGATGACCGTGAGACCGCCGCCAGGACGGTTGTGGGCCTGAACATCGCCGTAATGCAGCCGCACCGCGCGTTGGGTGAGAGCGAGCCCTACCCCAAATCCTCCGGTATCCCGTTGCCGGGCGCTATCGACCCGGTAAAAGGGCAGAAAGATGTTGTTGATTTCCGTTTCGGGAATGCCGGGACCCTGATCGCTCACTTCGAGAACAGCCGTCCGCTCGCCGCCCTGTTCCCCACAGCCAAGGTCTATCTGAACCACGGAGCCCTCCGGCGTATAGCGGATCGCATTCCGCAGAACATTCTCCATGGCCCGGTAGATCAGCTCCGGGTTGCCGCGCACGACGCATGGGCTGGTGCTGTGCACTTCGATCTTGCAGGAGCGCTGTGCAGCTTCAAATTCCGCATCGGGCAGCAGCTCTTCGAGCAGGGCATTGAGACTGAACTCTTCCTTTTCAAAGGCGGCATCCGCGGCCTCCATGGAGGAGAGACGGAGCAAGTCCCCGATGAGCAAGTTCAAGCGGCCTGTCTCCCGCTCGATCCGTTGCAGTTGATCGTTCATGCTGGGGGGAGCCTCTTCGCGCGCCAGCTCGAGGGCGACGCTTAGCCGGGCCAAGGGCGACCGCAACTCGTGCGAGACATCGCGCAACAACAATTTTTGTGCGCTTACCAGCGATTCCAGCCGCTCCGCCATGTGGTTGAAGTCATGGACCAGTCCTTCCATTTCATCCCCGCCGAAAAGGCTGCGCTTCTGCTTGACGCGGGTCTCAAGCCGTCCCCGCGATAGATCGCGCACGCCGGCGCGAAGCTTGGCAATGGGCTGGGTGAGCAACAGCACGAGAAAGAATGTCGTGATTCCGAAGACGACAATTGCGACGGGCAGTTGGAGGCGGGTAAACCAGTGAAATTCGTCAATCCACGATGTCGTGTTGGGAAAGTAGGGCCGGCTTAGGACTAAGAAATAAGGCTTGCCGCTGGCGGAATGGGTGGGGTGGGTCCAGAGATATTTGGAACCGGCCACGGTTTGGGTAACCGCGGAGGAGCTGGCGGCGTCCGCCAAGGCCGCGCGAACGTCGGCATTGCTTGCGTCACAGAGCAGGTTTCCGCTCGGTCCGGCGAGATAAATGGTCTGTTCTATCGACGCACCATAATTGGCTACGCCGGTGCAACCCGCCCGCTCGTAAATATCCGCCGCCGCCGAGGCCTCGGCATTGAGCGCTGTGTCCTGGAGATCCAGATACTGTGCCCGGCCTGTAGGGTTTCGGTGTTGCAGGACGAGTACCGTAGAGATTACAAATGTCAGGCTCTGAGCGATCCAAAAACCGAGAAAGATTTTGGTGAAAAGACCGCGCATGCGCTCATCCCTCCTTTGTCTTGCGCGCGGGCACGGCGAGTTGATAGCCGATGCCGCGTATGGTCTTCACTTGCTCGCCTAGATTTCCCTGGGCATCCAGCTTATGCCGCAGCCTGCTCACATGCATGTCCAGGCTCCGGTCGAAAGGATGGAATTTGCGGCCCAGAGCCGCGGCGGTCAATTGCTCGCGGTCGACGACTTCGCCGGCGGAACGCATGAGGGTTTGCAGCAGCGTGAATTCGATGTCGGTCAGATCGATCTCCGCGCCGTTGCAGCGGACAGTGCGGGCGGCGGGATCGAGCTCGAGGCCGAGCGTGGGCAAAGATTCGCCGGCCGCCTGCGGTGCCGCAGGGTGCCGCCGCAGGATCGCTCGAATCCTGGCGAGAAGCTCGCGTGGATTGAAGGGCTTGGGCAGATAATCGTCGGCGCCGATCTCTAGTCCGACGATACGGTCCACGTCGTCCCCTCGCGCGGTCAACAGCAGCACGCTCACCGAGGAAACGGCGCGCAGCCGACGCAGCACCTCAAAGCCGTCCGGACCGGGCAGCATGACATCTAGAAGAACGATCGAGTATTCGCCGCTTTGGGCCTTTTCCAGGCCCTTTTCCCCGTGGTGCGTTGCGACGATTGAGTATCCGTGGCGGCCGAGATAGTCGGCCAGCATCGCGCAAAGCTCTACGTCATCGTCGATGAGAAGAATCTTATCCATGGTTCTTTTGGTGGTTCTTTTGGCGGCGCCACTTCTCACGACACTACGCTCAATCGCACAGAGCCAAGCTTTGGAAATGTAATGAATTGTCACGTTCGGGTGACAGTCTATTACAAAACGTTACCCATTGTGACCGCTCGCCCCCCGGACTTGGAGTCTCCTGGGAATGGCCACCCAGCCTGGCTGTCGTTGTGGTGGATGACTGTACCGACCTTCAGGAGTAACCGTATGTTTTCCCTTAGAATTGCCCGGCTCTCGACCCTGCTTCTTCTTTTGCTGGCTCCTCTCACGGCGGTGCGCGTGTTGGCGCAGTCTCCTACCGGATCGCTGCAGGGTACGGTGCAGGATCCCTCCGGTGCGGTCGTGCCGGGCGCGACCGTCACGGCAACCAGCGTCGATGGGGCAACCTTGACCACCAAGTCGGGCGACGATGGCCACTACGCATTTGCGAAAGTTGTTCCAGGAGCCTACACCGTCACTGTAGCCGCTCAGGGCTTCACGCTCGCACAGCCAATCGCGGTGAATGTTCCGGCGGGGAGGGCAACACCAAAAGACATCACTCTCGCCATCGCGACCGCTCAGCAGGAAGTAACCGTCAATGCGGAACACGGAGCCGGGCTCGATACCAGCCCCGACAATAACGCCGGCGCAATCGTGCTCAAGGGCAAAGCATTGGATGCTCTCTCCGACGATCCCGATGAATTGCAGGATGAGCTGACGGCGTTGGCTGGACCAGCCGCGGGTCCCAACGGTGGGCAGATTTATATCGATGGATTTACCGGCGGGCAGCTTCCGCCCAAGTCTTCGATCCGCGAAATCCGCATCAACCAGAATCCCTTCTCCGCCGAGTACGACAAGATCGGCTACGGCCGCATCGAGATCCTCACCAAGCCCGGTACCGACAAGCTGCATGGCTTCGCCATGATCAACGGGAACGATTCGGCCTTCAACTCGCTGAACCCCTTTGTCACTTCCGAGCCGCCGTACTACTCGACCTTTGTTCAGGGCAATGTGGGTGGCTCCATCAACAAGAGCACTTCGTGGTTCGTCAGTGTTTTTGAGCGCAACATGCACACGAACTCGATCATCAATGCGCAATTGTTGAACCCGAACGGCCAGCCGTACGCCTACAATCAGGCGGTATCGACGCCCACCAGCCGTTTGGACGTGAGCCCCCGCTTCGATTTCCAGATCACTCCCTCCAATACGCTCACCGTCCGCTATATGTACAACCGCGAGACCGCGACCAACAGCGGCATTTCCACTTTCAGCCTGCAAAGCCAGGCGCTCGATAGCTTGAGCCAGGAAAACACCCTTCAGCTCAGCGATAGCCAGGTTATAAGCAACAACGTCGTGAACGAAACGCGTTTCGAATACATCCGCGATCGCGGCAATGACACCCCGGTGAGCACCGCCCCGACAATTTCCGTTCCCGGCGCGTTCACCGGTGGCGGCTCGAATGCCGGCCTTTCCCGCAGTGCGACCGACCATTACGAGTTGATCAACTATACGACCGCCGCCTTGGGGAAGCATTCGATCGAATTCGGTGGCCGTCTGCGGCTGGTGCGCACTTCCGATTATTCGACTGCTGGCTTCAATGGCGTTTACACCTATGCCTCGTTGAGCACCTATGCCGCCGGGACGCCATCGCAGTATCAGGTCGTTGCCGGCAAGCCTTCGGCGGTGGTCAATCTTTTCGACGCCGGCATCTTCTATCAGGACGACTGGAAGGTCCGCCCCAACTTCACCTTTAGCTACGGCCTCCGCTACGAGGGGCAGAATCGCATCTCAGACCACGCCGACTTTGGCCCGCGCTTCTCCTTTGCCTGGGCGCCGTGGTCCGATGGCAAGAGCCCGGCCAAGACTGTCATTCGCGGCGGTTATGGCTGGTTCTTCGATCGCTTCTCGGGCGGCAGCGTAATGCAGGCGGTCCAGCAAAATGGAATCAATCAGAAGACCTACATTGTGACCAATCCCACCTTCTCAAGCAACGCGCCGCCGCCCAGCCAATTGGTTGGCGGCACATCGTCGCCTACCCTCTACAATCTGGCCCACAACCTGCATGCCGGAGTGGAGATGCAAGCCGCGATTGGGTTGGAGCGGCAGCTCGGAAAATACGTGACCGTCACGGGAACCTACCTCAACTCCCACGGCATTCACCAGTTTTACACCGACAACGTCAATGCTCCTCTGCCCGGAACCTACAACTACGTGACCGGCATCGGTACCAGGCCAAATGGGATCAACGAAAACATCTACCAGTACCAATCCGGAGGCATTTACAACCAGAACCAGTTGACCGTGAACTTCAATATCAACTCGCGCCAGTTCATGCTCTTCGGCTTCTATGTTCTGAACTACGCCAAGTCCGATACCTCCGGCTCAGGCTATGAGCCCTCCAACCCGTTCGATCCTCACGCGGACTACGGACGGGCGACTTTCGATAACCGCAACCGGTTCATGTTCGGCGGCAATTACACCGCGCCCTTCGGCATCTCGATCAGTCCATTCATCATTACGAATTCCGGTTCGCCGTACAACGTGACAACGGGCACCGATCTCAATGGCGATGGCGTCTTCAACGATCGCCCGGCATACGCAACCAGCACGAGCACCGATGTCATGCAGACCAAGTTCGGCCCGCTCGACCTTCAGCCAGGGCCGTTCGAAACGCGTGTTCCCTACAACATCGGCAACGGACCGGACTCCTTCACCGCGAACCTGCGCGTGAGCAAGGTCATTGGCATCGGCCCGAAACTCGAAGGGCCAAGCGGCGGAGGGTTTCAGGGCGGTGGAATGGGCGGCGGTGGTGGCGGCGGTCGCGGCGGCCATGGCGGCGGCGGCGGGTTAGGGCCTGGTGGCCTGAACGGTGGAGGTGGCGGTCCTCACTTCGGTTCCTCGGGCACGCCTAGGAAGTACAACCTGACCCTCACGGCTCAAGCGCAGAATGCGTTCAACAATGTCAATCTGGCGCCTCCTGTCGGCACCTTGACCTCGCCGCTCTTCGGCAAGTCGAACTCCGTAACGGGCGGGTTCTCCTCTTCCACGTCGGCGAACCGTGCCGTCAGCCTCCAAGCTTCATTCAGCTTCTAAACCGCCAATCCAAGCATCATCAGGCGGCCGGACCCAACCAGGTCCGGCCGCCGTTGCATTTTGTGGGACGCTGCTCGTGAGCGCCCAGGTGCGGGGTTGCGTCCATCGTCCAGGGCACGATGGAACAAAAGCTCGCAATCTCGTCTTTCCGGCCGATCCTCTCGATTTTTCCAACGCGATTCGTGGCTGTCTGGCTTGTTGTAGTTGCGGCTGTCTTGTGTGGCCACGTCTATGCTCAGACGGCCGGCGCCACTAGCGAAGATCCGACGCAATCCGCATTCGATGTCGTATCCATCAGGCCTAGCAAGGGCGATGGTCCGGCGATCATCCGGCCGTTGCCGGACGGCCTGCACGCCACGAATGTTACCGCTGCCCAACTCATTCAATGGGCCGACGGCTTGAGCAAAGTGGAAACCGATTCCGTCTTGGGATTGCCCGCATGGGCCACAACCCGGATCTACGATCTCGACGCAAAGATCATCGATCGAGAAAAGGTGCAAGCGCTCGGCGCTTATCGCGCGGACGATAGGGTGGGCCTGCTGGGAGTCATGCTTCGCAACGCGCTCGTCGAGCGATTCCACTTGAAAACGCACGATGCGGTCAAAGACGTTCCTGCCTATGCGCTGATCGTGGCCATGCACGGACCGAAGTTGACTCCGGGCCAGCCGGACGATCCTACGTTGCCAAATGGCGCACTGCGGATGACGAAAGGGCAGATCACCGCAACCGGAATTTCGACCACGCGCTTGGCCCAAGCTCTGGAGCGCGAGCTCGGCGCTCCGGTTGTCGACAAAACAGGATTGACCTCGAGATATACGTTTTCCCTTGAATGGAAGCCGGACGGTCAAGAGGATGCTCTGTCAGCGGATGCCTCAGGACCATCGATCTTTACTGCCGTCACGGAGCAGCTCGGGCTGAAGCTCCTGCCCATGAAGCAGCCGGTCCGAGTCCTGGTCGTCGACCATATCGAGCGTCCATCGAGCAACTAGTGTGGATTTCTCACAGAGTGTAGCCAAACTGTCATCCCGAGCGCAGCATGACGATTTTGTCATGCGGAGTCGAGGGATCTGCTTTTGGGCGAGCAGAGCGAAGCAGCAGGACAAGCAAACAAAAAAGCAGATCTCTCCGCTCCAGCGGCGTGTTCACGCCGCCTCCGGTCGAGATGACAGAGTGGAGCAACAGCAGATTCCCTAGCGTGGATTTCTCACAGAGTGTAGCCAAAACTGTCATCCCGAGCGCAGCATGACGATTTTGTCATGCGGAGTCGAGGGATCTGCTTTTGGGCGAGCAGAGCGAAGCAGCGGGACAAGCAAGCAAAAAAGCAGATCTCTCCGCTCCAGCGGCGTGTTCACGCCGCCTCCGGTCGAGATGACAGAGTGGAGCAACAGCAGATTCCCTAACGGGAATGACAGAAAGAAAAGCAAAAACAGCGAGTCAGCGAGCTAGCGGGTCAGCAAGTCGGCGGGTCAGCAGTTAATAGCGCCGGCCGTTTGTGAGCAGCCTGGCAGCAAGGAAATTCGCTCGACTGTGGCGATTCCGTCCAGGACAATGACCCGTTTGCCGGTGTAGATTGGCTTCGCACAAGCGCCGGGGTTGGGCAGCTCTAGTCGTTGACAGGTTGCGTAAACTCGTCCGCGGACGTAGGAGCTCGATGTGAGTGGTGAGAGTTAAGTTCAGGGTCATGACAATTGAGCAGGAGATTTCCTCTCGGAGAGTGCGGCTGGTGATGAAGCACAGATCCTTGATAGCAGTTCTCCTGATGGCCGGCGCGATGTGCGCTTTGCCCGCCTGCGGACAAACGTCATCGGGAGAGCAAAAGCCGGCTCCGGCAGGGAACATCCCGGCGAAAGCGGCCTTCGAAGTAGCTTCCGTCAAGCAAAGCGTGGATCCGCGCTTCACGTCTTTCAGCGCTCCGGGAGACCTGCTCTTTACCGCGCGAGGAGCTTCGCTCGTGGGGCTCTTGGATAAGGCATTCGGGGTCACAGACAAGCAGATCGCAGGCATGCCGAATTGGGCGGCGTCGACGCGCTACGATGTCGAGGCGAAGCCGCCGGGAGAAGGCCCTTTCAACGAGGCCCAGCTACAGCAGGCCTTGCAACAACTCCTGATCGACCGTTTCCATCTTGCCGTGCACTACGAAACACGGGAGGTTCGCGGCTATGCTCTCACTCTCACGAAGGCCAAGCCGAATCTCCAGCCCGGCGCGGGCGGGTACATTCGAATCGAGGGTGATTCAGATGGGTTGAGCGCCACGAACACTACCATGCAGGCGCTCTGCTCTACTCTTCAAATGATGGTAGGTTTTCCTGTAGAGGACCGAACGGGCATGAAGGGCAGTTTCGGTCTCACGCTTAAGTTTGCCCAAGAGGGAGATGTGAATTCCTCATTGCCATCCATCTATACGGCCGTGCAGGAGCAGTTGAAAATGAAGCTGGTGTCAGCAAAGCTGCCGCTACGGATGCTTGTAGTAGATCACGTCGACCAAGCGCCGACGCCAAATTAGAGCATGTTCGCTTTAGGTGTATACGAAAAAGCTGCTCTGAACGCGGCCGTTCCATCGAAGAACGCCTGCACGTAGTCACCCCCCCCACCCCACAGTATTTGTGAAAACGCTCTAAAAGCCCAGCGCAGCAAATGCCGCGCCGGGCCTCTTGTTTTTTGCACAATCGTAGCCGTGGCTATGCCTTGACGGTCTCGGCGAGCCGAGGTGCCCCGGTCTGGCTGTCCACTGTAACCGTAACGGGATCGAGAAAAGGCATCTGCGCCCGAAGCTTGCTGCCCACAGTTTCAATGGGCAGCGCCGCTTCCTTGCTGCGCAGCGCCTCAAACTGCTTGCGCCCGGTCTCGTTTTCCTTGATCCAGTTCTTGGCGAAGGTTCCGTCCTGGATCTCGGTGAGCAGCTTCTTCATCTCGGCCCGGGTCGCGTCCGTTACCAGGCGCGGGCCCGCGGTGTAGTCGCCATACTCGGCGGTGTCGGAGATGGAGTAGCGCATGTATGCCAAACCGCCGCGATACATCAGGTCGACAATCAGCTTCAGCTCGTGCAGGCATTCGAAGTAGGCAACTTCCGGCTGGTAGCCGGCGTTGACCAGAGTTTCAAAGCCCGCCTTGACCAGAGCGCTGACGCCGCCGCAAAGCACCGCCTGCTCGCCAAAGAGATCGGTCTCGGTTTCTTCGGTGAAGGTCGTCTCCAGCACGCCGGCGCGGGTGCTTCCGATGCCTTTGGCATAGGAGAGCGCCAGAGCGTGGGCTTGGCCAGAGGCGTCCTGATGTACGGCCAAAAGGGCAGGAACGCCGCCGCCTTCGGTGAAGACCTCGCGGACGCGGTGGCCGGGAGCCTTGGGCGCGACCATGCTGACGTCGATCTCCGGCGAAGGAACGATCGTTCCGTAACGGATATTGAATCCGTGCGCGAACATCACCGTCTTGCCCTTTTTGAGATGAGGCGCGATCTCGTCGCGATAGATTGCAGCCTGCGAAGTATCGGGTGCGAGGATCATGATCACGTCGGCCCACTTGGCGGCGTCGGCGACGGAAAGCACTTGTAGCCCGGCAGCCTGCGCCTTCTTGATGGAGCGGCTGTTGGCGGGCAGTCCGATGCGCACATCGACGCCCGAATCCTTCAGGTTCAGCGAGTGAGCATGACCCTGGGAACCGTAGCCGATAACAGCTACCTTTTTGCTCTGGATGAGGGAAAGATCGGCACTCTGGTCGTAATACGTCTTTGGCATTCTGCTTCCTTTGTTTTTTAGTGGTGATTCTTTTTGGGAAAATTGGGATCGCCCGGCAAGAGCTCGAGCTCGTCCTCTTCGACTGCGGAAGGCTGGGGAGCGGGGCGGGTTTTCGATGCGGACTGGCCCAGGCTCTCCGTGTCCCCCAGGGCCTCGAGGACGCGGCTGGTGTGATGTCCGCGGCGCATCACCATCTGTCCGGTGCGGCAGACCTCGAGGATCCGGTCGTCGCTCTCCGTAAGGACCTGCAACAGGCCTTCGATCTTGCTCGACGTCCCCGTCATCTCGATCATCATCGATTCGGTGGCCAGATCGATCACGCGCGCGCGAAAGACCTCTACCAGCTCGAAAAGATGAGAGCGGGTCTTGGGCGTAGCCGCTACCTTAATCAAGGCCAGCTCCCGGCTTACGGAAGAGAAGCGGCCCACATCGTCGACTTCAATTACATTTTCGAGCTTGTAGAGCGAGGCCATGATGCGCGGCCCCGCCTCGGGCAGGGCATCGGAGACGATCGTCATGCGCGAGAGGCCGATCCGCTCCGAGCGCCCGACCGTCAACGAAACGATGTTGATATTGAGCCGGCGAAAGAGAGAGGCAACGCGGGTGAGCACACCCGGCTTGTCCTCCACGTAGGCGACGAATGTTTGTTGCATGCCTTCCTTTCATAGTGTGATCAGGCCCTAGGCGTCGGAAGCGGTTTCTATCAAGGGATTGGCCTGCGGACGGCGGATCATCTCATGCAATCCGGCTCCGGCGGGCACCATGGGATACACCGAGTCTTCCTGCTCCACCATGAAATTGATCAGGAAAGGTCCCTTGTGCGTGCGCGCCTCTTCGACCACCCGCAGCACCTCGCCGCGCGTGCGCACCGCCGCTGCGCGAATCCCGAAGGCCTCGGCGAGCTTCACGAAGTCGGGCGAGAGAATGGGCGAGGACTGATAGTTCTTGTCGTAGAAGGCCTCCTGCCACTGCCGCACCATTCCCAGGTAGCCGTTGTTGATGATGGCGATGTTGATGTCCAGCTTTTCCTGGGCGATTGTAGCCAGCTCCGGAGAGGTCATCTGGAAGCCACCGTCGCCGGCGATGGCCCACACTTCCTTTTCCGGGCAGGCGATCTTGGCGCCGATCGCGGCGGGCAAGGCGAATCCCATGGTGCCGAGGCCGCCCGAAGTAATCAGCGAGCGCGGCGTCTCGTGCTTGTAATACTGCGCCTCCCACATCTGGTGCTGGCCAACGTCGGTCGAGACGACCGCCTGGCCTGCGGTAGCGCGCCACAGGTCGTTCATCACATGCGCCGCGTACAGATGCCCGTTGTCGGGCAGGTTCTTGATGTCGCGCACGGCTTCGGTGCCCTTCATGGCGCGAATCTCCTTGAGCCAGGCGGAACCATCGCGCGAGGGAAGCTGAGGCAGCAAAGCATCGAGCACCTGGGCGAGGTCGCCGACCAGCGCCACATCGGCGTGAACGTTCTTGTCGATCTCCGACGGATCGATGTCGATGTGAATCTTCTTGGCATGCGGCGCATAGCTCGAGAGCGAGCCGGTAACACGGTCGTCAAAGCGCATGCCGCAGGCAATCAACAGATCCGCTTGCTGGATCGACTGGTTCACGAAGAACTCGCCGTGCATGCCCATCATGCCCAGGTTGAGCTCGTGCGAGGCAGGGAAACTCCCCAACCCAAGCAGGGTGCACGCCACGGGAATCCCGGCGCGCTCCGCCAAGGCCCGCACTTGGCGCATCGCGCCGGATTTGAGAATGCCGTTTCCGGCAAGGATCACCGGACGCCGCGAGGCGAGGATCAGCTTGATCGCTTCCTCGATCCGTTCCCGCGGTGCATGGAGCATGGGGTGCGGCCGCGGGGGCGCGGGCGCCGCCGCGGCAAAATCAAAAGCCGCCGTCGCCTGCTGCGCGTCCTTGGTGATATCCACCAGAACCGGGCCGGGGCGGCCGGAGACCGCGATCCGGAAGGCCTCCCGCAAGGCCGGAGCAACATCTTCGGCCCGCGTCACGAGGTAGTTGTGCTTGGTGATCGGCATGGTGATGCCGGTGATGTCCACTTCCTGAAAAGCGTCGGTGCCGAGGACCTTGCTCGAAACCTGTCCGGTGATGAGCACCAGCGGGGTCGAGTCCATTTTTGCCGTGGCGATGCCGGTCACCATATTGGTAGCGCCCGGGCCCGAGGTGGCGATCGCTACGCCCACACGGCCCGAAGCACGCGCATAACCGTCGGCCATGTGCACCGCGCCTTGCTCATGCCGCACCAGGATGTGGCGAATGGGAAATTTGCGCAGTGCATCGTAGGCTGGCAGAATCGCCCCGCCGGGATAGCCGAAGACCTCGCGCACGCCCTCGCCTTCCAAGGTTGCCCAAAGGATTTCCGCGCCGGTAAGACGGGCGGGACGGTTGAGAATCGCAGGGTCTTCGTTGCTCATAGGGTCCTCAATCGGTTGCATCGGCTCGTTTCAATCTTCATGCCCGGCTGGATGCTCCCCGGTTTGCGGCGGTCCCGGCCGGACGTGGAGCAAGCCAGAAGGCCGCGTCATGCTGCTTTTCGAAGCGATCCAAAGCCTCCGCGTGACGCAGCGAGAGCCCGATATCGTCCAGGCCTTGGAGCAGGCAATCGCGGCGGAAGGGATCGATCGTAAACTTCGCGGAAAATCCCTGGTCGTCGGTGACCGTCTGATCTTCAAGCGAGATATGCAAACGGTAATCGGGCAGGGAAGTGGCGCGCTCCATCAGAGTCTGCACCTGGTTCTCCGGCAGCGTGATCAGCAGAATCCCATTCTTCCCGGCATTCGAATAAAAAATGTCGGCAAACGAGGGCGCGATCACCGAGCGAAATCCGTAATCGGAGAGCGCCCAGGCGGCATGCTCGCGCGAGGATCCCGAGCCGAAGTTTTTGCCCGCTACCAGAATCTCCACGCCCTTGTACCGCGGCTGGTTGAGCACAAAGGACGAGTCTTCCGCGCCGGCGTTGGGCCCGTCCTGAATCCGGCGCCAATCGAAGAAGAGAAATTCGCCGTAGCCGGTCCGCTCGATCCGCTTGAGGAACTGCTTGGGGATGATCTGGTCGGTATCGACATTCGCCCGGTCCAGAGGCGCCACCCGTGAAGTAAGTTTTCGAAAAGCCTTCATGCTAATTCTTCGACCCCACTAGATTGGACTCGGGTTTGAACTCCCACTTGCGCACATCGGTGAAATGTCCGGAGACGGCTGCGGCTGCCGCCATTTCCGGGCTTACCAGGTGAGTGCGGCCGCCGCGGCCCTGGCGTCCTTCAAAGTTGCGGTTGCTGGTCGAGGCGCAGCGTTCACCCGGCGAAAGAATGTCGGGGTTCATGCCCAGGCACATGGAGCAGCCAGGCTCGCGCCAGTCAAAGCCGGCCGAGCGGAAAATCTGGTCCAGCCCCTCCTGCTCTGCTTGCGCCTTCACCCGCTGCGATCCGGGAACCACCATCGCGCGCACGTGCGGATGCACGTGGTAGCCCTGGACGACATGGGCCGCGGCGCGAAGATCTTCAATGCGGGAGTTGGTGCATGAGCCAATGAAGACGCGGTCGATGGCCAGCTCTTCGATGGGCTTGCCCGGCTCAAGAGCCATATATTCGAGAGCGCGCTCCCAGGATCGGCGCTCGGCCTCCGATCGGCTGGATGCCGGGTCGGGCACGCGAGCCGTCACCGGCACTACCATCGCCGGGTTGGTTCCCCAGGTTACAAAAGGAGCGAGCTCCTCCGCGCGCAGCACCAGCTCGCGATCGAACTGGGCGCCGGCATCGCCCGCCAGCGACCGCCAGGCGGCCACAGCCTCATCCCATGCGGCCCCGCTGGGGGCGAATTTCTTTCCCTTGAGATAGGCAAATGTAACTTCGTCGGGAGCAATCATCCCGGCCCGGGCTCCGGCTTCGATGCTCATGTTGCAGAGCGTCATTCGGCCTTCCATCGAGAGCGCGCGGATGGCGGACCCGGCGTACTCGATCACATGCCCGGTGGCGCCGTCGGTCCCGATGCGGCCGATGATGCCGAGAGCAATGTCCTTGGCCGTGACCGCCGGCGGCAGTACACCCTCGACCAGAATGCGAAAGGTTTTGGGGCGGGACTGCTGCAGGCACTGGGTCGCCAGCACATGTTCCACCTCCGAGGTGCCGATGCCGACGGCCAGCGCGCCTAGAGCGCCGTGCGTGCTGGTGTGGCTGTCGCCGCAGACGATCGTCATCCCCGGCTTCGTGATTCCGAGCTCCGGCCCGATCACGTGCACAATCCCCTGATCGGGCGACTGGACGTCATAGAGCGGAATGCCGAACTCCGCGCAGTTGGCCCGCAGCGTCTCAATCTGCCTGGCTGCAATCGGGTCTTCGATCACGAGCCGATTGGCGGTCGTCGGAACGTTGTGGTCGATGGTGGCCACCGACCGGTCCGGACGGCGCACCGTGCGGCCGCTCATGCGCAGCCCGTCGAAGGCCTGGGGTGACGTGACCTCGTGAATCAGCTGAAGGTCGATGTAGAGCAGAGCCGGCTCGCCTGCCGGCGCCGCAACTACGTGCGATTCCCAGACCTTCTCGAAAAGCGTTTTTGCCGATGACATTGTGATTTCGCCTGTGTCCTTTTCTAAGCCTTGCCCACGGTTTCGAGCTTCTGTCCCTGGTTGAGAATGCCGGTCAATCGCCCGCGCACCAGCTCGCCCATCTCGCCGGTCGAGACGTGCTTGCCGGGCGCGCCGGCGCGCTCAAGATCGGTGGTGCGGTAGCCCTCTTCGAGCGCCTGAGACACCGCCGCCTCTACCGCCCGGGCTTCGTGCTCGAGCTGCGCTGAATGGCGCAGCAGCATGGCCGCCGTCAGAATTGCGCCCAACGGATTGGCAATGCCTTTACCCGCGATGTCGGGAGCCGACCCGTGCACCGGCTCATAGAGATTGATGTTCCCGCCGATCGTGGCTGAGGGCAGCATCCCCAGCGATCCGGTCACGACTGCGGCTTCGTCGCTGAGAATGTCTCCGAAGAGATTCTCGGCTAGCACCACATCGAAGTTGCGCGGGCCGTTCATCAGGTGCATGGCGAAGGCATCCACATATTGATGTTCCAAGGCCACGCCGGGATACTGCTGCGCAACCTCAGAGACCGCGGCACGCCAGAGCTGCGAAACCTCGAGCACATTAGCCTTGTCGATCGACGTCACTTTTTTGCGCCGCTGGCCGGCCAGGCGGAAGGCGACATGGGCTACGCGAAGAACCTCATCGCGGGTGTAGCGCATGGTGTTCCACGCTGCTCCGCCGGAGCGGTCCCACGAGCGCGGCTCCCCGAAGTAGAGGCCGCCAAGCAGCTCGCGCACGAAGATCAGATCGGCGCCCGAGGTGATCTCCGGACGCAGCGGAGAATTCGCGGCCAGAGCTGGATAAGCAATTGCCGGACGCAGATTGGCGAAGCCGCCCAAAGCCCGCCGCAGTTGCAGCAAACCGGCCTCCGGCCGGCTGCCGGGAGGCAGCGCATTGAATTCGTTGCCGCCGACCGCTCCCAGCATAACCGCATCGCTGGCCAAAGCAGCGTCGAGCGTGGCCCGCGGAAGAGGGCTCTTCTCCTTGTGAATGGCGACGCCGCCAATCAACATCTCGGAGAACTGAAAATCATGCCGCCCGTGATCGGCCACAACCTTAAGGACGCGCACCGCTTCGCGGGTAACCTCCGGACCGATTCCATCGCCGGCGACAACGAGTACTTTCAACTTCATTCTTGAAGCTCCTGACTGCATTCCCATGGTGCGAGAACGGCCCAATGGTCAAACGCGTGACGCGGAAACGTCCGTTTCGGCCAGAGGATGGCGAAGCCGCTGCGGAACAAGCCCCAGAAGATCCTGGTCGAAGATCGATTTCTTGCGATCGGCAAGCTCGGTGAACCGGTGATACGCAGCGTCTAGATCGGCGGCATCGAGCGTATAGCCGAGCTGCTCCAGGCGATGGGCCAACGCGTGCCGGCCGGAGTGCTTGCCCAGCACCATGCGGTTGTGGGGAACCCCTACGGAGGCCGGAGTCATGATTTCGTAGGTGAGGGGATTGGACAAAATGCCGTGCTGGTGGATGCCCGCTTCATGCGCGAAAGCGTTGCTGCCCACCACCGCCTTGTTGGGCGAGGGCCCAAAGCTGATCAACTCCGAGAGAATCTGGCTGGTCGAATAAAGACGATCGAGCGCCAGCCCATGAGTGCAGGGGAACTTGTCGTGCCGCACCATGATGGCCGCCGCCACCTCTTCGAGCGCGGCGTTGCCCGCCCGCTCCCCGATTCCGTTGATCGTGCACTCCACCTGCCGTGCTCCTGCTGCCACCGCTGCCAGCGAGTTCGCCACGGCCATGCCCAGGTCGTCGTGGCAATGGGAAGAGAGCGTGACCCCCGCCAGTTGCGGCACCCGCCGGCGAAGCATCTCGAAGATCGCCCCGTATTCATGGGGAACGCAGTAGCCGACTGTATCGGGAAGGTTGATGACCGTGGCTCCCGCTTCCACGGCGACAGTGACTATCTGGCAGAGAAAGTCCGGATCGGTCCGCGTCGCGTCTTCAGGTGAAAATTCGACCTCATTGACCAGGCCTCGCGCCAGGCGCACCGAGGCGTCAGCCCGCTCCAGCGCTTCTTCGCGCGAGATCTTCAATTTGTACTTCAGGTGAATGTCGGAGCTGGCCAGAAAAATATGGATGCGCGAGCGGTTCGCGTGCTTGAGAGCGCGGGCCGCCGTTTCGATGTCTTCGCGGCGCGCGCGCGCGAGCGACGCAATGATGGGCCCCCGGATCTCGCGGCTGATGGCCTCGATCGAATGAAAATCACCTTCCGATGCTATGGCGAATCCGCCCTCCAGGATGTCCACGCCCAGCGCTTCGAGCGCGTGGGCCATTGGCAGCTTTTCTGCCATCGTCATGCTGCATCCCGGCGATTGCTCGCCGTCCCGCAGGGTCGTGTCAAAGAAAAAAAGGCGGTCTTCCGTCATGGGGATTCGCTACCTCACCACATCTCTATTGATTCTCGAATAGAGCCGCCTATAAAGCAAATTTATAATTCTTCTATACTCAATAGATTTTACTTATACTATGCAGCAAGAGCCACACTCACATTCATTGCCGCCGGGGATCCCTCCATGGACTTCGCTCAACTCGAAACCCTGCTTGCTGTAGCCGAAGAGAAGGGATTTTCGCGCGCCGCCGCCCGCTTGCGCCGAACCCAGCCGGCCGTCAGCCAGATGATTCGCAAGCTGGAGTCGGATCTGGGAGAAGTGCTCTTCGAGCGCAGCTCGCGCGAGGCCACTTTGACCGCCGCCGGCGAGGTCCTGTCCGGCTATGCGCGCCGCCTCATGAAGTTGCGGGCGGAGGCCGAGAGCGCGATTCAGGAGCTGCGGAATCTCGAGCGCGGCCGTCTGCAATTGGCTGCCAACGAATACACCTGTCTCTATCTCCTGCGGGTGCTCGATCGCTTCCAGCAGCTTTGTCCACAGATCGGCGTTACCGTGCATCGCTCCCTCGCCAGCAGAATTCCCGAAGAGATCCTCGATCGCACAGTCGAGATCGGTGTTCTCTCGTTTCATCCTGAGGGGGAGCAGTTGAAGACGATCGCAGTCTACACGGACGAGCTGGCGTTGGTGGTGAGTCCGCAGCATCCTCTGGCGCGAGAAAAACGCGTGGCGATCGAAGATCTCGGCGCCGAGAATTTCATTGCCCACAACGTGCCCTCTCCTCTGCGGCGGCAAGTGATTGCGGCCTTCGCAAAGCACAAGACGCCCCTGAACATGGGGGTGGAGCTGCCTAGCCTCGAGGCCATCAAACGCTTCGTCGCCCTGGGCAACGGAGTGGCCTTGGTGCCGGGCCTGACCGTGGAGCATGAAATTCAAATAGGAGAGCTGATGAAGGTTCCGGTGGAAGCGCTGCGCTTCGAGCGCCACATTCGTCTGGTGCACCGCCGCCAGGCTACGCTCTCGCATGCGGCGGCGGCATTTCTGAAAGTTGTGCGTGCTCTGGCCGCGGAGGTTGGCTCGCCCTTCGAATTCCGCATCGAGCGTGCGGGATAAATCCGCGGCCGGCTCGGGAAAATCGCCGCAGTTCTCCCTCCAAATAGATGAGGAAAATCGGTTGCGCCTTCGTCTAACTCCCCATGCGCACCTGACGGCAGGTACAATTGCGGGATAGCGAGCGAAAGCATTTTCACTTTGGGTGTATCCAAGAGAGCTTCTGCGAACGCGGACGTTCACCAAGGAACGGCCGCATAGAAGAGGGGCTCGCCAGGTCACAGGGAAAGTGGAAATGCGATACCAAGGCTGCTTCACGGAAAATCGCCGAACCCGGCGGACGGGTGATCCTGCTGGTGTGTGGAGCAGGCGAGAGGTTCAGGAACGAATGAAGAAAATGTTGCTGTTGTTGGTGCTGCTGCCCCTTCTGGGCGCGGCTGGTTTCGCCCAAGAGAGCCGTCAAGATTTCAGCCTTAGCGTAGGAGGCCTGATACCACCCTTCATCGCACAGGGCTCCGTCCAGCAGACCGGAACCATCGGGCTGACCGGCCTGGCAAGTTACCGCTTTATGCTCACCCCGCGGAATGCCGTCGAGGTGAATTACGGCTACGGTCAAGACGCACAAAAATACTTCAACACCGTGAACTCGCTGCGCGCCCACACCCGCATGCAGGAGTTTTCCGGCGCATGGGTTCTCAATTTCAACTACAAGAACTTTAATCCCTTTCTCGAAGGCGGTCCGGCGGGCTTCCGCTTCACGCCTCTCGATGACGCCAGTACCACCTCCCTGGATTTCAAGTCGACCATGGAGCTTGGCGCCGTTTATGGCGGCGGCATCGCCTATGAGATCAGTCCCAGCTTCGACATTCGCGCAGAGTATCGCGGCCAGGTCACGAAGACCCCGAACTTCGGCTACGCGCCAGTCAAAATCGGCCGCTGGTACAACATCTCCAATCCAGTCGTCGGCATCGCTTACCACTTCTAAAGTACGCAGCCGGCTGCCTCTTAAATTTCCCAGCCGGTTGCGCCTCGGCCTCTCTTTCGTGACCGGTCTTTAGAGCGGATTTCTCACAGAGTGTAGCCAAAACTGTCATCCCGAGCGCAGCATGACGATTTTTGTCATGCGAAGTCGAGGGATCTGCTTTTTGGCTAGAGCGTTTTGACTTGAAGTGTTTACAAAAACGATGCCTCGTACGTGGCCGTTTCATCGAAAAACGGCCCTGAGAGTTGTTCTTCGAGCCCCTCCAATTCGCCAAATTATGCAATGAACTTTTGAGACACCACCCTTAGAGGCTTGGCTCGTAGAGTTGCATGAGGTCTCGCATCCGGCTGCGGGTCAACTGGATGAGACAGCGGGCTCGCGCGCTGGGCTGTGTCGAGCCCGGATGTTTGACCGTTCCCAGGTCATACGTCTGGCTTACCGCATCGCAGGTCTTGGTGCGCTCCGCCTCCCACGCGCGCTCCGCCGCATCGAGCTCGAGCGCGTTCGAATCATTCGGGGCTTGGTCGATCAGAACCTCGCGCAGCCCGGCATAGAACGTGTCGAAGTTCTTATAGCTTTGGACGCGGACATCTTCCAGGCAATCGTTGCGGTCCGCTACCTCAATTTGGCTGGGACAATCCTGTCCCACCTGGCTCATCTCCGCGTCATAAGCCACGTGCGCGGAACGGCGCGGGGTGCTGTCCTGCGCCGTCCCTGGAAGGACTCCCAACAAAAGGAAAAGGGGCAAAAGCCCCGCGAGCACTCCCGGTAGGTTTCTCATGCAGACAAGATAACGGAAATCAGGGGATGTGCGTTCCGCAGCCTGCGAATGCGTCGGGGATGAAGGATCCCTGTATAAAACAATGCCCTCGTACGTGGCCGTTTCATCGAAAAACGGCCACTCCTAGCCACTCTCTCCATGTCAGAGGAGAAGTGAAAACGCTCTAGTAGCCTGAGTCAGAAGTTCGTTCGAGGAATGTTCTTTGGTTTTGTATCAGGGCGCGACTTTAGTCGCGCCGTAAAGATCGCCAAACAGATGGGCTTCCAGCCCCTGAGGGCTCCACTCCATTTCGCCAAATTGTTCAATGAACTTCAGACTCACCACACTAGTAGCCGAGAAACTTGCCGAATGTTCCGTAGGTGGGTTCGCGCCGGTCCTGAGCCGAAGCTGAGGCCGGGGCCGGGGCCGGTGGCTGCACTGGGGCAGGCGGAGGCGCGGTCGCAACCGGCGCCGGAGCCGCCGCTGCTGCGTCGTCGCGCCAGCGGGGTTGAACTGCAGTGGGCTTTTTGGGCGATGGGACTTCCATCTTCTGAGCGCAGGCGCCGCCGATCGCGGTTACGATTCGGGCGGCCGCCAGGCGCCGCGAAGCGGCATCCCCTTTTGATCCGCCTTTAAAGTCGCCCACAGGTTGAGATTCCCGGCCATCCTGGAGCATCGAAAGCTTCCAAGTTTCGTCTTCCTGGGGGAGGAGAGTGAACATTGCGCGGGCGGCACGCACCACGAACTCCACTTGCCCGCGTCCATCCTGCATATCCAGGCGCTGCTCGAGCTGAAGCTTTTCTTTGCTGGTGAAGTCGAATGCCGCATCCACCTTGATTGCCAACTCGGTCACGACCGCTTCCCGCTCTTGTGCCTTGCGATGCTCTTCCGCCTCCGCCAACTTGCGGTCAGCATCGGCTACCAGGCTCCTTGCCTGCTCAAAGACATCTGCTAACGCCTGATCCATGCCAGTTTCTCCTGCTCTCGACAGTGTGCTGGAGGTCAAGGAAACGGAGCTATACAACTATGAGGCCATAGGGATAGCGGCGCCTCGTGCGCGATTTGCATGGGATTGCTGCGGCCGGGCGAGAACCGGCTTAGTGGCGAAATCGCCGAGGCGAATCGCGCCGGGGTGAGCCCGTCCCCCCGTGAACTTCGCAGGAAATGCTCTAGACTGAGGGATATGCAACATCGCTCTGGTTCCGACATTCGCGAGACATTTTTGCGTTTTTTCGCCTTGAAGGGGCACCGCCGGGTGCACTCCTCCTCTCTGGTTCCCGCCAACGACCCCACTCTGCTCTTCACCAACGCGGGCATGAATCAGTTCAAGGATGTTTTTCTTGGAATCGAGCGCCGCGACTACCGCCGGGCGACCAGCTCCCAGAAGTGCGTACGCGCAGGCGGCAAGCACAATGACCTTGAAAATGTCGGCTTTACCCGCCGCCACCACACCTTTTTTGAAATGCTGGGCAATTTCAGTTTTGGCGACTACTTCAAGCGCGACGCCATCGCTTACGCCTGGGAATTGGTGACCTCCTCGGAGTGGCTCGGTCTTCCAAAAGACCGCCTCTACGTCACCATCTTCAAAGGGGAAAACGGGGTTCCCCGCGATGACGAAGCCTACGATCTGTGGCTGGCGCAGGGCGTTCCGGCGGAGCGAATCCACGAGTTCGGCATGAAGGACAATTTCTGGGCCATGGGTGAGACCGGCCCCTGCGGTCCCTGCTCCGAGATCTTTTACGACATGGGTCTCGACGCATCGGAGACGGGAGAGGACAAGCCCTTCGGTCAGGACGACTCGCGCTATGTCGAGATCTGGAATCTGGTCTTCATGCAGTTCGATCGCAGCGGCCAGGGTGAGCTCAATCTACTGCCCAGCCCTTCCATCGACACCGGCGCGGGACTCGAGCGGCTGGCTGCCGTTCTGCAGGGCAAGATCTCGAACTTTGAAACCGATCTTTTTACTCCCCTGATTGCCCGTGCCGCGGAGCTGACCGGCGCCAGATACCACGATGGCAAGGCCCCTTCCGACGCATCGTTGCGTATCATCGCCGATCATGCGCGGGCCGCAACCTTCCTGATTTCCGACGGAGTTCTTCCCGCCAATGAAGGCCGCGGATACGTGTTGCGCAAAATTCTTCGCCGCGGAATCCGGCACGGCCGCCTGCTCGGACAGGAAGAGCCTTTTATGTTCCAGATGGTCTACGCGGTCCGCGATCTGATGCGGGATGCGTACCCGGAGCTCGAGGAAAGCGCCGGCCGCGTGGCCAAGGTCGTTCAGGCGGAGGAAGACCGTTTCGGCCGCACCCTGGACCTCGGCTCCAAGCAGCTCACGGCGGCGATCGCGTCGGCCCGGGCCTCCGGCACCCCCAAGCTGGATGGCGCAACCGCCTTCCATCTTTACGAGACCTTCGGCCTGCCTCTCGATTTCATGATGGATGCTGCACGCGATCAGGGAACCGAGTTCGATCTGACCGGCTTCGAGCAGGCTCGCGCCGAAGAGCAGGCTCGCGCCCGCGCCTCTTGGAAGGGCGGAGCGAAGAACACGGCAAGCCCGGTGCTGCGCGAGATGCCGAAGACTATCTTTGAAGGCTATAGCCAGCTCAACGCCCGCGATTGCCAGGTGCTCGCCATTCTGAAGAATGGTGCCGGAGTTCCGGCGGCTGCGCCCGGTGAGGATGTGGAGCTGGTGCTCGACCACACCACCTTCTACGCCGATTCGGGCGGCCAGATCGGCGACATCGGATGGCTCTATGCCGACGATCACAACACGGTTGCCGCCGACGTCTTGGGGTGCATCCAGCCGGTGCAAGGCGTCCGTGTGCACAAAGTTCGCGTGCGCCAGCCGATCGAAGCCGGCAGCCGCGTCGACACCGTAGTCGATCCCGATTACCGCGCGGCTACCCGCCGCAACCACACGGCGACTCACCTGTTGCATGCCGCCCTCCGCGAAGTGCTGGGCAAGCATGTCAAACAGGCGGGCTCGCTTGTCGACCCCAGCCGCCTCCGCTTCGATTTTTCCCATTTCGCGGGGGTGGCGGAGCAAGAGCTGCATGAGATCGAGGACATCATTAATAGAGAGGTCCTCGGGAACACCAAAGTCGAAACGCTGGTAGACGTGCCCATCGACGTCGCCGTGAACGAGTACCACGCCATGGCGCTCTTCGGAGAGAAGTATGGGGAGAAGGTGCGCGTGGTGCGCATCGGGGATTTTTCGACCGAGCTCTGCGGCGGGACGCACACCGGCTCGACCGGCGAAATCGGCGTGATCAAGCTTTTGGGCGAAGGAAGCGTTTCCTCCGGCGTGCGCCGGGTGGAGGCCGTCACCGGTATGGGCGCGCTCGAAGAGTTTCGCCGCGATCATCAGGTGGCGCATTTTGCCGGACAAGTCGCCGGAGCGGGGGCGCAAGGGCTTTCGCCCGCCGATGCGCTGCGGCAAAAGCTTGCGGCGCAGGAAGAAGAGATGAAACGGCTGCGGCGCGAGCTGGATCAGGTGCGCATGAAGTCGGCCGCCTCTTCCGTCTCCTCCGCGGCGCAAGACGCTGTCGACGTGGACGGAATCAAGGTTCTGGCGCAGCGTGTCGACGCCCTCGATCGCGGACAACTGCGGACTCTGGTCGACAATCTGCGCAGTAAGCTGGGATCGGGTGTGGTTGTCTTGGGCTCCGGCCAACCGGACGGCAAGGTCGCGCTCATCGTCGGCGTGACGAAAGACCTTACCGCCCGCGTTCCCGCAGGCAAGGTCATTGCCCCCATCGCGCAGAAGGTTGGCGGCTCCGGCGGAGGCCGGCCGGACATGGCTGAGGCTGGCGGCAAAGACGCGGCTGCGCTCAACGCCGCTCTGGCAACCGCGCCGGAAGTCGTGCGCGGACTGTTGGGGTAGCCGATGCTGCCCTCGCGGCCGCCCCCGCTGCCGGGCTATTATCCTGGATTCCCCTGCCGCTTTCTTAACCCTCCGGCCGTTGCTGCCGGCCGGCGGATCCGCCTACAATAGCTCTACTCTGGCAACTGGGCCCACGCAAAAAGTCTGATATTCCTGCCGTGCCCGCGCCTCGCGCGCCGCGCATGCCGGACGTGTCTTCTCTTCTTCTTAGGAAGGGAGGGGCTGCACTTCCGGCGGCTCAAACCGGAGCCATGCGCAGCCAGGCACCGCTTTCTATCGGCCTGCCGAACGATTCCCTAACGGGAGCCGATCGCAGCAGAGCCATCGAACGGCAGCAAAGTCGGCTTCGATCCCGGCGTATTCACGCACAGGCCCACGGTTTCCGCTTCCTCCTCGCTTCCATAGCAAGGGGAGTGGCTATTCATGTCGGATGCTCGTCATTCCCAGCCTCGCTTTTGGGCGGCCGCGTGGGCATTCGCCGCTCTCTGCCTGCCGGTTCATGCCGCGGTTCCGGAGTCGTCTCTCTCTCTTTATCGCAAAGCCGAGCAACTGCAGCAATTGCTTGAGCAAATGCCTGAATCCCAGCGCACCCGCGTGGACTATGAGCGCGTGCTCGATGCCTATCGCGCGGTCTACCACGGTGACCCCGGTTCAGCGAAAGCGGATGCGAGCATCGATGCCGTGGCCGGCCTGCTGGCGGATGATGGCCGCCTCTTCCATTCGCAAAAGGCCCTGCGCGACGCAGTCGGGCAATATGAGTTTTTGCGCCAGCAATATCCCTATAGCAGTTACCGTTTCGCGGCCCTGATCGCCGAGGGCGAGATCTATTACGTCGATCTCGCTGACCGCGACGACGCGAAAGAAGAGTTTGAGACCTTTCTCCGCGACTACCCGAGGCATCCGCTTGTGGAGCAGGCGCGAGAGCGGCTGGCCGCGATCCGCCGGGAAGAAGCCCTGAACGGCCCTGCGGAAAAGCATTCCGCGACGACCGTTGCCGCCGCCAAAGAAGCGGCGCCGCGAACGGCTGCTTCGAGTTTCACGGAGGATGGTTCTGCCCGGAGCGATACCGCACGGCGCTCGGTTCCCGTCGAGCAGCCGAAACCGGAAACCGGCGCGCCCGTCGCGGAGGCTTCGGCCCGCAGCACCCGGAGCAGCCGGACGTCACCTACCGTTGTCGTGGATGCCGACGACGATTCTACAGAGCCAGTCTCCTTGAGCGACAGCGAACAGAGCCATGGCGGGCTCACGCGCGTCACCGATATCCGCTACTGGTCCAATCCCTCCGGCACCCGCATCGCGATCGCGCTTGAAGACCAGGTGAAGTTTGGCGCGGCCCGCATCCCGAGCCCCAACCGTATCTATTTCGATCTGCACGGCACCCGCCTCGGTCCCGGCCTCAATGGCAAGTCCATTGCTATCGGAGACGACCCGATGCTTACCCGCATTCGCGCCGCACAGTTCTCCGATGACATGTCCCGCATTGTGCTCGATGTTGGCACGGGCGCCGATTACACGACATTCTTTTTGCCCAATCCCTGGCGGCTGATCATCGACATTCATAAAACGGGCGCAAGCACGCCGTCGCCGCAGATGCTCGATCGGGCGTCCAGGCCCAGCCCAGCCGCTCCATCTGCCGTTCCGCCGCCGGCTCGAACCATGGCCATTTCTGATGCGTCTTCCGGTTTGCCTGCCTCTCATTCATCGTCCCCGGCCATGACCAGGCGGGTTTCCTCGCATACCCTGCGCCACTCGGCGAATGAGCTCGACGATGGCTTGGCCGCTGCTCCCCCGGAAAAGGCGAATGCCGCAATCAGCGATTCTTCATTTGCCTCCGATACTTCCTCGGACAGCTCGTACCTTCCCGATCCGCAAGAGTTTCCGGCAGCGCGGGAACCGGGCTCTGGCGCGGAGCATTCTCTGGCGCGAACCCTCGGGCTCAAAGTCGGCCGCATTGTGATTGATGCGGGCCACGGCGGCCACGACTGCGGCACGCTCGGCCCCGGCGGCATCGAAGAGAAAGACATCACCCTCGACGTAGCGCTTCGCCTCGGACGCTTGCTGAAGAGCCGCCTTGGCGCCGACATTGTCTACACGCGCCATGACGATACCTTCATCCCCCTCCAGACCCGCACGCAGATCGCGAACGCCGCTCATGCCGATCTCTTCATCTCGGTTCATGCCAATTCCAGCCCCGACCCCGCTGCGCGGGGGGTGGAAAGCTACTACTTGAACTTCACCAGCGCTCCGGATGCGCTTGAGGTTGCCGCGCGTGAAAATGCGGACTCCGGCGAATCCATCTCGAACCTCACCGATCTGGTCAAGCAGATTACTCTCAAAGACAAGATCGAAGAATCGCGGCAGTTCGCCGCCGATGTGCAGCAGGCTCTCTACACTGGCCTTGAAGCAGGGAACCCCGGACTCAAAGACCGGGGAGTCAAGAAGGCGCCCTTTGTGGTGTTGATTGGCGCCAACATGCCGTCGATTCTGGCCGAGATTTCCTTCCTCACGAATCCTGACGACGCTCGCGAGCTCCGCCAGGCGGCGTACCGCGAGCGCATCGCGGAGTCGCTCTACCGCGGCGTCGCGAGATACATCAGTGGCCTGAATGGCTTGCGCTTGGCAGAGAACAGCACCGCTCCCGGCAACTGACTACCGGCCAACGGAGACGCCCACAACCTTTCCCTGGCGCGAGCGGAAGACCGCAAATCCTGGCCGCTGTTCTATCCTGAGAATTCCATAGGCGAAGCGAAGATCATCGATGGCGCGAAGCAGAGATCAAGCGACTGTTGTCGGTTCCGGACCCAACGGCCTGGCGGCGGCGATCGCTCTGCAGCAGTCCGGTGTCCACGTTCGCTTGCTGGAAGCGAGCGAAACCATCGGCGGCGGAATGCGTACGGCCGAACTCACTCTGCCGGGGTATCTCCACGATGTTTGTTCTGCAGTCCATCCCATGGCGGCCGCATCGCCGTTTTTCAAGACCCTGCCTCTGGCGGACTATGGGCTTGAATTTATCGACCCACCCGTTTTAGCGGCTCACCCTTTGGACGGCGGTGATGCCGCAGTGCTGCTCCGCTCCTTCGAAGAGACGGTGAGGGAACTGGGCGCCGATGGGCGAGCCTATCGCGAGCTGGTCGGGGATCTGGTGCAGGACTGGCCTTTGATCGCCGGCGATCTGTTGGGGCCGCCGCGCATTCCCAGCCATCCGGTGCGCCTCGCGCGTTTTGGCATCAAGGCGCTCATGCCCTCGACGCTCCTCTCGAAGCGCTTCCATTCCACTCGCGGCAGGGGATTGTTCGCCGGAATGGCCGCTCACTCCATCCAGCCGCTCTCCGCTCCCGGCACCTCAGCGATCGCGCTCATGTTTTTCGCGGTCGGGCATGTTGCCGGCTGGCCCGTGGCAAAGGGCGGATCACAGAAAATCGCGAATGCGTTGGCCGCATACTTTCGCGCGCTCGGCGGCAAAATCGAAACCGGGGTCGAGGTAAAAAGCCTGGATGAGCTGCCTGCCGAAGAGGTGGTTCTCTTCGATCTCACGCCGAAGCAGCTTCTGGAAATCGTAGGATCGAGGTTTCCCCCGCACTATCGCCGCCAACTGAGCCGCTTCCGCTATGGCCCTGGCGTGTTCAAGCTGGACTGGGCTTTGAGCGGCGCCATTCCTTTCACCGCAGCCGCCTGCAGAAGGGCGGGAACTGTCCACATCGGAGGCAGCTTCGAGGAGATTGCACGGTCGGAAGCCGACGCATTCCACGGCCGGATCTCCGAGCGCCCCTTCATCCTTCTGGCCCAGCAAAGCCTTTTCGACCGGTCCCGCGTTCCCGACGGAAAGCAGACCGCATGGGCCTACTGCCATGTGCCGAATGGCTCCCCCGTGGACATGACAGAGGCGATCGAGCGGCAGATCGAGAGATTTGCGCCCGGCTTCCGCGACATCATTCTCGCGCGGAGACAAACAGGCCCGGCGGCGCTCGAAGCCTACGACGCCAACTATATCGGCGGCGACATTACCGGCGGAGCAATGAACCTCGCCCAGATATTCATGCGCCCCGCTCCCCGTTGGTCGCCTTACACCACGCCGATTCAGACGGTCTATCTATGCTCGGCCTCGACGCCTCCGGGAGGGGGAATCCATGGTCAATGCGGTTATCACGCCGCCCGGCGAGTGCTGCACGACCATTTTCCCGATCATGCCGCGCGATAACTGCCGGTCGCAGCGTCTGCGTTCGCAGCATTTTCATCCCTTTGTCAGCAGTAATTTCGCGTTTTCATAAAAAATAAGCTTCTTATCCTCCGGGGTAACATCCGCCTGCTCGACGGCCTCGACGTAGGGGCCGATCGATCCTTGTGCTCCGTAATCGGAGCCGAAAACAATGCGCTCCGCCCCAAAAACTTTGGCCGCTGAGGCAATGTTGCGCGGTCCGCGCCCGAACTGCCCGGTGTCGTAGTAGAGGCGCCGGAGCTTCCC